>DASXRE010000153.1:0-3879 GCA_036506775.1 Pyrinomonadaceae bacterium
CGTCTTGCTGTGCAAAAACTGGAAATGTCAGCGCGATGAGGAGGACTATTAGTGTGGAAATGAACCGGGGTTTCAAGCTGAGATTCACCGTCGCATGATAGTTTCAAATCAAAAACAGGGCAAATATTGTGTTTACACGCTAGCTCTGTTTAGCAGTTCCCGTTGCTGCTCGAGTCATGTCAGACAGGATCTGACGGGCTGCCGCAACAGGATCCGCCGCAGCAGTTATTGGCCGTCCCACGACGAGATAATCGGCGCCCGCCGCTAACGCGGCTGCGGGTGTGGCCACGCGACGCTGATCCCCGGCATCATTTCCGGCCGGACGTATCCCGGGCGTAACAATCAGGAACTTCCGATTCGCCACCGTCGCACGAATTGTCGCGGCTTCCTGCGGCGATGCAACCACGCCATCGACGCCTGACTGTTCCGCCAGCTTCACCAACCGCAGCACCGATTCTTCGGGACTGGAGTTGACGCCGATTTGCGAGAGCGTGTTTGCGTCCATGCTGGTGAGCACACTGACTGCCAACACTGCTGAACGATTCGTGCCTTCTCGTTCGGCAACTTCCGAAGCAGCTTCAACCGCGCGGCGCATCATCTCCGAGCCGCCACTCGCGTGGACTGTGAACAGCGAAACACCGAGTTGAGCCGCCGAACGTGCCGCGCCCGCGACCTGATGTGGAATGTCGTGAAACTTCAGGTCGAGGAATACCCTGGCGCCTGAGGCGACGATATCCTTCACAAATTGCGGCCCGGCAAGCGTGAACAGTTGCGAGCCGATCTTAAACATACCTGCGACTCCGCTGAGCTCTTTAGCGAGCGAAAGGGCGTGAGCCGGTGAGTCAACGTCAAGAGCAACTATTAGTTTGTCCAAACTATTGTCTCCTTTCTTCTGCGCGGCAACCGATCGCCGCGTCCAGGTTGGAAAACCCCTCTCGAATCAGGATGCGTTCTAAACCTTCATTGATTTCGCGGACGATGCCCGGTCCGCGGTAGATGAAGCCGGTGTACAACTGCACGAGACTCGCGCCGGCGGCGATCTTTTCCCAAGCATCTTCGGCCGTGAAGATTCCACCAACGCCGATTAACGGAACTCGTCCGTGCGTTAACTTGTAGAGATCCGCAATCATCCGTGTCGACCTGTCTCTCAAAGGCTCACCACTTAAGCCTCCTTCGCCACAAGCAGCCACTCGCTTTTCATCGCTTGTCAGGTTGTCGCGCGCGATCGTCGTATTGGTCGCGATGATGCCGTCAACCTGCAACCTCAGGATTACGTCCACAATCGTCTCCAGTTGCTCATGCGTCAGGTCCGGAGAGAGTTTCACCAGCAAGGGCATCGACCGCGGACGCCGATGAACCTGCTGCAATTCCCGGTTTCGTGCCTGCAACGCACTCAGCAGCGACGACAACTGCTCGGCCTGCTGCAACTGTCGCAACTGCGGCGTGTTTGGCGAACTGACGTTCACGGCCACGTAGTCGGCGATTCTGTAAACCTCTTCAAAACTCCCGAGGTAATCTTCACCCGCCTGGTCCAACGGCGTGATCTTGCTCTTGCCAATACTGACACCGAGCACGCAGTCGGGACGTCGCTGTCCAACTCGCCGCGCAAACGCTGCCGCGCCTGCGTTGTTGAAGCCGGCGCGATTGATGAGCGCGCGATCTTTCGGCAGTCGAAACAGCCGCGGCCGTGGATTTCCCGGTTGCGGATGAAGCGTGACTGTTCCGGCTTCGATGAAACCAAAACCGAGCGCAGCCAGAGCTTGTAAGGCAATCCCGTCTTTGTCGAAGCCGGCCGCAACTCCGACCGGGTTTCGGAACGAAAGTCCAAAGCAGGTGACCCTGAGCGCCGGCGCAGACTCATAACGACCGCGCACAAGTTTAGTAGCAAGTGACGGTGGGAGCAGCGAAAGTGAATGAAGCGCCAATTCGTGAGCAGTCTCGGGAGGGAGACTAAAAAGAAGCGGACGCACCAGAGCGCGGTAGACCATTTAATCGCCGTGAAGACTAGCCACAGAAGACACGGATGTCAATCTGTGTAGTTCTGTCGGTAGTGAGTCAGTTGGCCTCCTTCTTGGAGTGCGGGGACTTGTCACCGCTTTGGCCAAAGCACCGACAAGGCGGCGCACTCCAAGGAGACGCCCAAATTGAAACTGACCCACTACCGTTCTGTCTGATCTATGGTAGTATGCGGAGAAATGGACTTCATCGAGAAGGCTCGCATTATGGATGGCCCGCGCATCAATCGCGCGTTGGCGCGCCTTTCGTCCGAAGTTGTCGAAGAAAACCACGGCGCGGGCGATCTGTTTCTCGTTGGAATCCGCCGTCGCGGCGTGCCGCTCGCCGAACGCATGGCCAACAAGATCGCCGACCTTGAAGGCTACCGGCCGCCGGTTGGCGTACTCGATATCACGCTTTATCGCGACGACCTCTCGACCGTCGGCGCCAAGCCAGTCGTCAATCGCACCGATCTTCCCGGCGACATCGAAAACCGCAATATCGTCCTGATCGACGACGTGCTTTATACCGGCCGCACCATTCGCGCCGCGCTCGATCAGTTGATCGATTTCGGTCGCCCGCGCCGGGTGCAGTTGGCGGTGCTGATCGATCGCGGCAAGGAGCATCGCGAGTTGCCGATTCAGGCGGACTACATCGGCAAGCTCGTGCCGACGAAGAAGAGCGAGATCATCAAAGTGATGCTTCAGGAGTTTGACGAGGAAGAAGGCGTAGTAATCGTGGAAAGGCCGTCAGAGACGGCTTAGTCGAAGCGGCCACTGGCCGCTTTTTTTATGTCTGGTTTGAGTTCAATGCCAACAACTTTCAATCGCCGCCACCTTTTGGGAATCAGAGACCTGGACGCAGGCGAGATCACCTATCTGCTCGACACCGCCGAGACTTTTCGCGATGTCTCGAAACGCGACATCAAGAAAGTTCCCGCGCTGCGCGGCCGCACCGTCATCAATCTTTTCTTCGAATCCTCGACTCGCACGCGAACCTCCTTCGAAATCGCCGCGAAGCGGCTCTCGGCTGATGCGGTCAACGTCAGCGTTTCCACTTCCAGTGTCACGAAAGGCGAAACGTTGCTCGACACGGCGCGGAACCTCGAAGCGATGGCGCCCGATTGCATCGTCATTCGCCACTCGATGGCCGGTGCCCCGCAGCATCTCGCGCGCATGTGCAACGCGCCCATCGTCAACGCCGGCGACGGCTCTCATGAACACCCAACCCAGGCTCTGCTCGACGCGCTCACGATTCGCGAATACAAAGGCCGCATCGACGGTTTGAAAGTCGCCATCATCGGCGACATCCTCCATTCGCGCGTTGCTCGTTCAAACATCTACCTGCTGACAAAGCTCGGCGCGAGCGTCAGCGTCGCGGGTCCCGGCACACTCGCACCGGACGAATTCGCCGGCATCGTCGAGAACGGCTTGACGGTTGAAAGACATTTTCAGGACGCGATCGAAGGCGCCGATGTGGTCATGATCCTCCGGATTCAACGCGAGCGACAGGACGCAGCGTTCTTTCCGTCGATGCGCGAATACGCAGTTCACTACGGCCTCCAGCCACGCCACTTGGAACGAGCCGCGCCGGATGCGATCGTGATGCATCCCGGACCGATGAATCGCGGCGTCGAGATCTCGTCAGAAATTGCGGACGGCAGCCGCTCGCTGATTCTGGATCAAGTGACCAACGGCGTCGCGGTGCGCATGGCTGTGCTGTATCTGCTCGCGGGCGGCAGTCACAGGGAAACAAACGGAAAGAATGGTGCGGCAGTGAAAAAAGCGAAGCGAGAGCGCAAGGTGAACCAGGCATGAAACTACTGATCGCAAACGGATATGTGATCGATCCGGCGCAGCAGATCAACGCCGGCAGAAATCTTCT
>DASXRE010000154.1:0-11653 GCA_036506775.1 Pyrinomonadaceae bacterium
CGGTGTGGACCGAGAGTCTGACAACCTGGTACAAGTATCTTCACAACAACTCAGACGCCGGTATGAATGAGTTGATCGCCGGTATCGTTTCGAAGCCGTTGCCACCGGAGCCGACCCCGCTTACTTCATTGCCACCTTCAACACCAACCGGTACTCCAGCGAGTACTTCGGGAGCGCCGGGCGGCAATGGCACTGCAAGCCCAACTGCTCCAGCCGGAACGACTCAGCCGACCAGCAAAACGTCAACGACTCCTGCTGCCTCGACGAGTAAACCTGCCGGCACTAAACCCGGAACCAACCCGGATCGCCCACGCAACTAGTGAAAGACAAAAGCACTAGCGTTGCAGGGGTGGCACTCCGTTGCCACCCCTCTTTTTGTTATAATCGGGCCCGCTTTGAAAAGTCCCGAAACGATTCCCGATCTTGATCTCCTCGAAACGGTTCTCTCCTACAACTTCAAAGATCGTGCGTTGCTCGAACGCGCCATCACTCACCGTTCGTGGGCGCACGAGAAAGTTGCGCCAGGCGATGATCGGCAGGCTCGCAAGCTGCACAACGAGTCGCTCGAATTTTTAGGCGACTCAGTTCTTGGCCTCGTCGTCGCAAATTATCTCTGCAATTCATATCCGGCAGGCACTGAAGGTGAACTGTCGCGCATGAAGCACCGGCTGGTGAGTGCTCCGACACTGGCTGAGGCGTCGCAGGGATTGAAGCTCGGTGACTTTCTGCGGTTCGGACGCGGCGAAGAAAAGAGTGGCGGACGGCAGAAGAATGCCCTGTTGGCTGATGTTTTCGAAGCGATCACCGGAGCAATCTTTTTGGACGGGGGACTGGAAGCGGCGACACAATTTGTTTGCCGTGCGCTTCGTGCGGAGCTCGAAGCCGCTGACCCTCTGAGCGCCGCCAAAGCGGATTACAAGACGATGTTGCAGGAGAAGCTCCAGGCGGAACGCCGGCCCGCGCCGCGTTACCTGGTAATCGAAACACTGGGTCCGCCGCATCAACGTATTTTTCATGTGGAGGTCTCGTGGGACGGCGGCAGCATTCGCGGTTCGGGACACTCCATCAAGGCGGCCGAAGCCGCGGCCGCGAGAGCGGCGTTGGAAGCAATGGCGCCGAAGCTGCCGGCAGACGCTGTTGATTCAGCAGAACTATAAGGCTTGTGGGCGTCTCCCACTCGAAAGAGACGCCGAAACTTGACCAGTGCCAGCAACGTATCTAGGATGTTTTTTCAATGGCCAGTAACCCAACCACTACTAACAAGGTAACCCGCGGCGAAACGGAGACCACAACCGAGGTCAAGCCTTTTTCTTTTTCTCGTCTTTTCAGTCGCAACGGCCACGAAAAGAATGTCCCTCCTGCTCCGGTGCAGGGCCCGCCGAAGACCGTCTGGCGCGAATACTTCGAGTCGGCCGTCGTCACGGTGGTGATGGCGTTGTTCGGCATGACGTTCATCGTGCAGGCGGTGAAGGTGCCGACCGGCTCGATGCAAAACACGATCACGATTGGCGATCATTTGCTGGTCAACAAGTTCATCTTTGCACCTGGCAAGTCAGCACCGTTTCTTCCGCAACGAGAGATCAAGCGCGGTGACATCATCGTCTTCAAATATCCTGGCAATCGTTATGAACCTGATCGCGATCAGCGTCCGGACAATACGCCGATACTGACGAACTACGTCAAGCGCGTCATCGGCTTGCCGGGTGATCGAATTCGTATTGTCGGCAAAGACGTCATCGTCAACGACGAGATCATTCCGGAACATAGAATTGCCGTCGAAGAAGTTGGCGAAAAGGCTCCCTTGAAAGAACTCAAACCGATACCGCAGCGCCAGCCCGAGGAACACTACGACGTCTACCACAGACAGGTCTTCGACTCCGACGGCCGCGAACGTAATGCTTTCGAAGGCAAGGACGAGCTTACCGTGCCGGCCAACAGCTACTTCGTGATGGGCGACAATCGCGACAACAGTGAAGACAGTCGCTACTGGGGCTTCGTGCCACGCGATCTCGTGATTGGCCGAGCCATGTTTGTTTACTGGTCCTACGACGAGAGTGCGGAGCCAACCGGCTGGGGCATCGTCGCTGACTTCTTCGTGAACACACGTTGGAGCCGCACTGGAAACTTGGTCAAGTAGTGTGTACCGCCGCTACCGAAATTCACTTTTTCTTTGGCCACTCACGCTAAGCCTGCTCATCTGTATCGACAACGCCTGGGCGCAGAAGAAGACAAAACCAAAACCGGCTGCGCGCGCGCCCGTCACTGAACTCGCCAAACTCCGCGAGGAGTTCGTCAAAGCCACGAACGAGTACAAAGCCAGTCTCGAGAAGCTCGTGGTTTTCTACGAAGCAGACGTAAGGAAAGCCGAAGAGAAGCTCACGACGGCGGAGAAGCTGTTTGCTGAAGGTCTGATCGCAAAAGGGCAGCTCGAGGAGAATCAACGTGCGCTCGCTGTGGCGAAACAGAAAGTAGCCGAGACCCGGCGTCAGATGACCAGCGCAGACGAACAGATCGCCGGCATACTCGTCGAGGAAGATGCCGATCGACAGCTCGCCAAAAATCTCCGTTTGGCTAAACAGCGGCTGGTTCGTACGTCTTCGTTCGTTCGCTTCACCGGCGCTCCGGGCTGGAACCTCGGCGAGGCGTGGAAGGTGCAGCGCTTCTTTTCCGACACGTTTCACAAAGAGCTGCCGGTTGCCGTCTTCGGTCAGGGCGCTATTCACGATCGCTGGCGACTGGACCATCACAACTCCATGGACATCTCGCTTCACCCGGACAGTGCCGAAGGCCAGGCGTTGCTCAACTTTTTGCAACGAAACGGAATCCCATACCTGGCGTTTCGCTCGGCAATCCCCGGCACTGCGACTGGTCCGCACATCCACATCGGCAGACCATCACATCGCTATTGACTACTCATGAGAACCATCACATCTTTGCTCCTCGGCGCAATTTTGTTCCTGACCTCAGTTTCGATGGTGCGATCTCAAAAGAACGGCGGCGGCCACTCACTCACTGAGAAACAAGCGTCGCACTTCGCAGCGCTCGCGCTGAAGTGTGTGACGCGCGAGTTTCCCAACAAACCCGAACACGTCATTAACAACGCCAGCGAAGTTCAGAGTCCGAAGGTTCTTCATCCCGCTTTTTATGGTTGTTACGATTGGCACTCCTCCGTGCACGGACACTGGATGCTGGTCCGTTTGTTGAAAACATTTCCCAACGTTCCCGAGTCGCCTCAGATCCGAACCGCGCTCAATGCGAATCTCACCGCCGAGAATCTCGCGGCCGAAGCTGCCTACATGAAACAGCCGAATCGGCAGTCATTCGAGCGCACCTACGGTTGGGCCTGGGCGTTGAAACTTGCTGAAGAGCTTCATTCGTGGGACGACCCCGACGGCCGGCGCTGGTCCGACAACCTCACTCCCCTCGCGGAAGTGATTGCGGCGTCGTATCGCAATTTTCTTCCCAAGCAAACCTATCCAATCCGCACCGGCGTGCATCCAAACACCGCTTTCGGATTAGCGTTTGCGCTCGATTACGCCAAAGCAACTGGTGATCGCGGACTCGAAGCACTACTGAATGAGCGCAGCCGCACTTACTTTTCAAAGGACACGAACTATCCCGGCGCGTGGGAACCCGGCGGCGAGGACTTCTTTTCCGCCGCGCTGATGGAAGCCGATCTCATGCGACGGGTAATGAAGCCGGTGGAGTTTGCCGCATGGTTTCGGCGCTTCTTGCCGGGAGTTGCCAAAGGTAATCTGGCAGCTTTACTACAGCCGGCGATCGTTACGGACCGCAGCGACCCGAAGCTCGTTCACCTCGACGGTTTGAATCTGAGTCGCGCGTGGTGCATGCGCACCATCGCCCAGGCATTGCCGGCGAACGATCCCGCCCGGTCTGTTCTGGCTGAGTCTGCCGAGAAACACGCCGCGACCGCGTTGGCCCACATCGCGAGCGGAGACTACGCCGGCGAACACTGGCTCGCATCTTTCGCCGTGTTTCTGCTGTCGACCGAAAAGTAGCTTCTCAACCGCAAGTCTCCCCGCCTCGTCCCGTTCAATTCCTGGTTCCTTGTTCGGTGAACTTACCGAACTTATTCTGACTGGTAGCGTGATCCCACTATGAAAACCACAGCGATCTCGATCACGGCGTTCCTCTTTTTGATCCTTAACGCCGTTGCGCAACAACCCGATTACGTGCAGCTAAAAGCGGAGGCCGAGGCGCAGTACGCGCAAGGCTCATACGCGCGCGCGAACGAAACCTACAGCCGCGTCGACAAGAGCAAACTTAACCCGCCGGACGTTCGCTGGGTCGAGTTTCGCGTGGCTGATACGTTGTGGCGAGCACAGGCCGCGACTGAAACTGCTGACACGACGAAGTTTGAGTTGGCCCAGAAACAGCTCGAACAACTGATTCGCATCATTGAGAAGGAAGAGGATCGCGATCTGGTTTGGGCCGAAGCGCACGAGTCACTTGCCGATCTCTCCTGGATACGTCGCAACCAGATGAACTGGAGCGCAGCGTGGCCGCATTATCAGCAGGCACTTGACTGGTGGGCCGGACAACGCGAACTCGATCGCGCGCGTGATCGCTATCTCAAAATCGTCTTCAAAGCCGCGGAGCCACCAATTCGCGACGACTATTACGTCTATACTTACTACGGCAATTACATTCCCCTCGATATCCTCGAAAACGCACTCAAAATCAGCGCGGCTGCAAACGACAAGTCGCGCCTGCATTTTCTGATAGCGATGACGATGCGTTACAGCGGTGGCGACTTTGCGGTGCGGCAGCGCGTGCCGGACGAGTTTGAAGACGCGCTCAGCGCCGGCCGGCAAACTGATTGGTACGATGATGCGCTGTTCTATTACGCAGAGTGGATGAACAGCAATGGAACGCTCCGCCCGCTCGGTGATGGTCAATGGGAACAGAAAGCCGACTACGCCAAAGCACTTGAACTCTATCGCCGGCTGACGACGGAATTCGCGAAAGGCGAGACTCGTTACTTCGATCAAGCGCAACAGCAGATCAAGAACATCACTGAACCAACGCTGACCGTCGGAGTCTCAAACATCTTCCTGCCGGGTTCGGAAGTTCAGTTTGCCTTGAATGCGCGTAACGTGCGCCGGGTCGACTTTGCGCTCTACAAGTTTGATATGGCGCGCGACGTGCGCTTCGGCAGAATCTCGCAGGCTGACGAGGGGGACGCCGACGGCGAGACGTGGATTCAAAAACTTCCAATCACTGGCCCGGCAGTCAAGTCCTGGTCCAAGGCTATCGAAGGCACGGAGCCTCATCAACCATACAGCGAACAGGTGCGTGTGGACGGTCGTTTGCCGGCCGGCGCTTACTTGCTCGAAGCGAAGAGTGGTCCACTGTCAACCCGCGACGTTTTGCTGGTTAACGATGCGACGCTCGTGCTCAAGACTTCGTTGAAGCAGTCTTTGTTGTTTTTTGCGGACGCAATCACGGGCGCGCCCATTGCTAATGCGAATGTGGTGCTCTGGGAGAATTATTACCAGGATAACAAATGGCGTTGGCGCCGGTTGCGTGAGACGACAAACGCCGACGGCCTCGCGCATTTCACCCTCAAAAACTCTTCCGGCTCGAGCAATCTCTTTGCGACTGCCGCCTACAACGATCGACAGGCGTATGCGGCAGCATACGCATATGGGCAGGGCCAGGAAGACGGCTGGCGTATTTATGCCTTCACGGATCGGCCTGCCTATCGTCCGAAGGAGACGATGCAATGGAAGTTCATCGCTCGGCGTCTCGGCAACGGCGTTTATTCAACGCCTGCGAATCAGGTGGTCGAATATCTGATAACCGATCCGCGCGGCACAAAAGTTAGCGAAGGCAAGGCGACTCTCAACGCCTTCGGCAGCGCGTGGGGTTCGCTTGAGCTGAGCGGAGAATGGCCGCTCGGCGAGTATCAGGTTCAGTTCTGGGATCAGAGCCGTCATAACGGCATCGGCAGCGCACGGCTGTTTCGGCTCGAAGAGTACAAGTTGCCCGAGTTCAAGGTTGAAGTAAAAACACCTGAGGAGGACGGGAAGAAGAAAGCCTTTCGCGTCGGCGAGAAAGTTGAAGTCGAGATTCAGGCTGATTATTACTTCGGTGGTCCAGTCAGCAATGCTTCGGTCGAGGTTGTGGTCTACCAGAATCCTTTCTATCACTACTGGTTTCCGCGGCGCGATTATCCCTGGTACTACGACGACTTCGAACAGCAGCGCTGGCGCTATTACGGCGGCGGGCAGGGCGCTGTCGTCAAACGCGAGACGATAAAGACTGATGCGACAGGCAAAGCAAAACTCTCATTCGACACCCCACGCGAAAACTACAATCAGGATTTCGAATTTCGTATTGAAGCGCGCGTCGTCGATTCGTCGCGGCGTGAAATCATCGCGAACGATACAGTCCGCGTCACGCGCCAACGTTACTACGTCTATCCTCGATCGGCGCAGAACATCTATCGGCCCACGGACAAGGTGACGGTTGACATCAAGGCAATAGACGCGAACGAGCAGCCGATCCAGACCGAAGGCACGGTCAAAGTCACGCGTGATTACTGGTGGGAAATATGGATCGATCCACGCGGCCGCGAAGTGCAGGGCGAAGAGTTGCGGCAGTTGCGTGCGCGGGCGGAGGTCTTCCCACCGGCGACGCCGCGTGGCGCGCGACCATGGACGTTAAAGTTTCGCGGTTATCAACACGAGGACATCCTCACTCAAACGGTGAAGACTGACGGGGAAGGCGAAGCACAAGTCAGTTTCACCCCGCAGAAGGAGGGCTACTATCACTTCGCCTGGCAGAGTAGTCAGGGCGTCGATCCGAAGCGCGATCGATTTTTGCCGCCAGTCAAAGCGGAAACGTATGTTTTCGTCGCGACCAACGCCACTACCGAGTTGGGCTACCGTCGCGGCGGACTCGAACTGGTGGTTGATAAAGACACCTTCCGTGCAGGACAGACGGCGCCGGTGATGATCAATGTGCCGTTTCAGGACCGCTGGGTTCTGTTCAGTATCGAAGGCGACGATCTGTACAGTTACAAGCTCGTCCATGTTACCGGGACGACAAAGCTGATCGAAGTTCCTATCGAAGAGAAACATGTGCCGAACATCTATCTGAGCGCGACGATGGTGAGCGACGCAAAATGGTTTATCGATACGAAGCAGGTCGTGGTGCCGCCGCTTGAACAGTTTCTCGCGGTCGCGGTGAAGGCCGATCGGGAGCAGTATCAGCCGCGTGAAGAAGGCACGTTGTCGATCCTCACCAAAGATGCTGATGGCCGCCCGATTTCGACCGAGGTTGCGCTTGGTTTGGTTGATGAGTCGGTGAAGTACATTCAACAGGACTACGCCGGCGATCCGCGCCAGTTCTACTACGGACGGAAGCGCAGCCAGTTGGTCCAGACGCAAAGCACTCTCAGTCAGAAGCCGTACGCGCGGCTCGTTGAAGTTAACGGGCAATTGCGCGATGAAAGAGAGGTTGAAGCGAAGGAAAAAGATGAGTTTCGGAACCTGCGTGCGCGAGGCGATTGGGATGGCTCGGTTAATGCGGCGCGGAGCGTTTCGGAGCTCGCGCTACTCACGCCCGGAGTTGCGAGTGGCATCGGCGGGGGACGTGGTGCGAACGACGCTGTAAGTACGGCCCAGGCATACGCGATGGGTCGTCCGTCCGGAACTTTACAGTCACCATCGCCGCGATCTTTGCAACAAGAACTCAAGTCAGTCGCTGCAGAACCAGTCGTTCAGGTGCGCAGCGATTTTCGCTCCACGATTCTGTGGCTGCCCGACGTGAAGACAGACGCGGACGGGACGGCCACGGTCAAGGTGAAGTATCCCGATTCACTGACCACGTGGACCGCGACCGCACGCGCCGCGAGCACCGCGAATCAGTTCGGCATCGGCAATGTATCGACGCGAACGAAGCAACCACTGATCGTGCGTCTGCAAGCGCCGCGGTTCTTCGTTGTCGGCGATCAGGTGACTGTGTCGGCGGTCATCAACAACAACACCGATCAGCCGATGCGTGTGGCGCCCGCGCTGGAGGCCGAAGGTCTGACCGTTTCCGGCAAACCCAAACCCGTCGAAGTCAAAGCCAACAGCGAGACGAGAGTTGATTGGCAGGTCAACGTCACACACGCAAGCGAAGCCCGTTTGAAAGTGGAAGCGCGCGGCTCGCAGTACGCCGACGCGATGGAAAAGCGATTCACGATCTTCGAGCACGGCATTGAAAAGTTCGTTTCTCGATCGGGCAAGATGCGTGGCGACAGTGTGGCCGTCACGCTCGACATTCCCAAAGAGCGGCGTACGGAGTCAACCAATCTTACAGTCCAGATAGCGCCGAGCATGGCCACCACGATGCTCGATGCGCTGCCGTACCTGATTGATTACCCGTACGGCTGCACCGAACAAACGATGAGCCGCTTTCTGCCGGCAGTGATCACCGCCAAGACGCTGCGCGACCTCGGACTGAAGCCCGAAACGGCGATGAACAAGATGTTCGGTGGCATCGAGGAAGCAAGCGCCGCCGCGACCCATCCGAAGGGCCGTCACGATCTGAAAGAACTCGACGCCATGACCAAACAGGGTCTTGATCGCCTCTACGACTTCCAGCACGCCGACGGTGGTTGGGGCTGGTGGAAACAGGGCGAGAGCGACCACTTCATGACCGCCTATGTTGTTTGGGGGATGGCGCTCGCGCGGCAGGCAGGCGTCGACGTGAAGTCTGACGTGGTCCAGCGCGCGATCAACTATCTCGACAAGGAACTCGTCGAGGAAGAGCGAAGCTATGACGCGCAGGCGTGGATGCTCCATGCACTTGCGGTTCAGCACAACGTGCAGAAGCGCGGCGAGGTTGAGAAGTTTCAGGAAACTGCTTTTCGCAATCTCTGGAACAATCGCGACAAGTTGAACGCTTACACGCGCGCGTTGCTGGCGTTGTCGGCGCACAACTACGGTTATCGCGAGGAAGCGAAGACGTTGATCGAGAACCTTCAGAACGGCGTCAAGCTCGACTCACAACCCGACACGTCGATCGTTCAGCGGGGCGCACAAACTTCGGATCCATCTGTGATCGGCACCGCGCATTGGGGCGAAGATGGAGTTTACTGGCGCTGGTCTGATGGCGGCGTCGAAGCGACTGCGTTCGCCTTGCGCGCGTTGCTCGCGATCGACCCGCAGAACAAGCTGGTCGAGCAGGTGACGAATTGGCTCGTGAAAAACCGGCGCGGTTCACAATGGAGCAACACGCGCGACACCGCGATCGTCGTGCTGACACTCAACGACTTTCTGCGCGTTAGTGGTGAAGTGCAGCCCGCGGTTGGTTACCAGTTGCTCGTCAACGGCACCGCGGTTACTACAAAACAGCTCACCGCTGATGACGCGTTGAGTGCGCCGAGCCGCTTTGCGGTCTCGCGTGAGTTGATTCGCGACGGCCGGAACGAGATCACGATCGTACGCAAGAACGGCAACGGTCCGCTCTACTTTTCAGCCGAGGCCGAGTTTTTCAGTCTCGAAGAACCATTGAAGCCGGCAGGCAACGAGATCTTCGTGCGGCGGCAATACTTCAAAGTGGTGAATCACCCGACGTTGCTCAAGGGCGTCGTGTCTGAGCGTGTACCGCTTAGCGACGGGGAAACAGTGAAGAGTGGTGATCGCATCGAGGTGGTGCTTACAGTTGAGGCGAAGAACAACTATGAGTACTTGCTGTTTGAAGACCTGAAGCCCGCGGGACTCGAAGCGGTGCAGATTCGCAGTGGCGATGGATTGTTTATCCGCGAGCTGAAGTCAGGCAGTGGATTTACGGGACGTGCGCGCTGGGTTTATCAGGAGCTGCGCGATCGGAAAGTCGCGCTGTTCGTGGATCAACTGCCCGAAGGTGTGTGGCAAGTGAGTTACGAGATGAGAGCGGAAGCGCCGGGCGCGTTTCATGCGCTGCCGGTGTTGGGCCACGCGATGTACGTCCCGGAGATCCGTACCAACGGCGCCGAGACCCGCGTGCGCGTCGTTGACTAGAAGGCAATCCACAGATTACGCAGAGACTTTTATTAATCTGCGGAATCTGCGGATGGCTTTACTTGAGTTCATCAAGTCGGCTTTTGGCTTCCTGGATCATCGCCTTCACTTTGGCGAGATCGTCAAGCGTCATCGTCTGCGTTGCGCGATCGCAGATGCCAGTTGTCAGAATTACCGCAGCGCCGCTGCGCGTTTGACGAAACACGCCGACTTCAAGATCACCCAACGTCTTGTATCGCGCCTCGAAGCCCGGCAGCCGCGTCATCGTCTCGTCAACACGCGCCACGACGTCGATTGCGTTGAGCAGCGCGTCGATCTCTTCGTAATCAACAAACGCGCGATTGTCGTTCAGCCGCCCGCCTTCTTCCCGCAACGAGACCACGATGCCTTTTGCGCGTGCAGCGTTCCCCATTTCGCGCATCTCAACCGCGTCGATACGCACGCCGCGCACCTCGACGGTCGTGATACGCGTGAAAGCCTTGACGATTACGGTGCCGTACTTGTCTTCAGGCGCCTCGAGTTTGGTGCGCGGCTCGAATGGCTCACATCCGACCTTGCGCCAGAACTCTGGACCCGGCCGTTGGGCCAGAGCCGAACCGCAGCAGAGCAGAATAATCCCCGAGAAAAGAATGACACGCGTGGGAAGCATGGTAAATCTCTCCTTCGTTTAGGTTGGGCCGAGCGCAGGGAGAGTTTGTCCGATGTTCACCTGCAAGTGCCCCGCGAGTTCCAAAAACTTCTCTGTGCCTCGGTGTCTCTGTGGTAAGAGAAAGTAACCACCGAGACACGGAGACACAGAGAGTGGTCCTACTGACCTTGCGCGGTCGACGACGATTGCGCACCGGCGGATTGCAAGTATTTGTCCAGCCAGTCGAGCACAGTGTGATACCAGAGGGTCGAATTCTGCGGTTTCAGCACCCAGTGCCCCTCATCGGGAAAGATCAGGATTTTGGAGTCGATTCCTTTGCGCTGGACAGCCGTGAACAGTTGCATGCCTTCGCCGATCGGCACTCGATAATCGAGCTCGCCATGAATGATCAGAATCGGCGTGTTGAAGTTTTGCACAAACTTGTGCGGCGACCAGCGACTGTACATCGCCGGATTGGTCCAGGGCGTGCCTTTGAACTCCCATTCCGGGAACCACAGTTCTTCGGTCGCGCCGTACATGCTCTCGAGGTTGTAAACGCCGTCGTGTGACACCAGCACCTTGAAGCGGAAGCGCGGATCGTTGTTGTGTCCGAGAATCCAGTTGATCATGTAGCCGCCGTAGCTGGCGCCCGCCGCGCCGATCCGGTTGCGATCGATAAACGAATTACGCCGCAGCACGTCCGCAACGCCGTTCATGATGTCAACGTAAGCCTTGCCGCCCCAGTCGCCGCTGATCTCGTTCACCAACTGTTGCCCATAACCGGTCGATCCGCGCGGATTCGGCGCGAACACCACGTAACCTGCGTTCGCGAAAACCTCCGGGTTCCAGCGATAGCCCCAGTTGTCGTTCCAGGCGCCTTGTGGACCACCGTGAATCAGCACCACGAGGGGATACTTCTTGTTCGGATCGAAGTTGTTTGGCTTCACCATGAAACCGTGTATCTTGCGACCCAGCGCTCCCGTCCATTCCACCTCTTCCGCCGTTTTCA
>DASXRE010000155.1:0-12728 GCA_036506775.1 Pyrinomonadaceae bacterium
CAAGTGATAGATCCGGTTCCGACTGGTGGTCCACAGATGCGAGAGGTTGCACCCGGAACCGCCTCAGTTGAGTTGAGGCCGGCGCGCAGACGGTAACCTTCATAGCTAAAGAAAAAGAAGAGCTTCTGCTGGACAATTGGCCCACCTATTGAACCGCCGAATTGATTAAGTCTCAGAGGCGCCTTTTGACCGATGATGTTGTCGAAGAAGTTTGCCGCGTCCACCGCATCATTTCGTAGATACTCAAATACGGCGCCGTGAAACTGGTTACCGCCAGACTTAGTCACTACGCTAATCTGGCCACCTGTGCCGGTTCCGAATTCCGCAGGGTAGTTGCTTGATTCAACTCTAAACTCCTGCACATTTTCCAGACTCGACTGAAGTCGAAACGGTGACGGAACCTCGCCGTTCAGATTGCCGGGCGAAGCATCAATAACCGCCGTTCCTTCAACGCCGTCATAACGAATGATGTTCTGCTCTACTGCGCGACCGTTGAAGCGAATGTCACCGTATGTACCGGAGCCGCTATTGAGTGATCCAGGTGCTTGAAGATAGAGCTGCGACAATTGCCGACCATTGAGCGGCAGGGCTTCCACCTCGCGCGGGTTCACATTTGCACTCATCGAGGCTGAGCTTGTATCAACCGCGGTATCTGCTCCCGCCGTAATATCGACCTTCGCCTCAACCCCTGTCGCCTGAAGAGTGAGTCCCAGGTTTAATTCCTGGCCCACCAGCAGCTGTACGTTCGTCAGTCGCACAGTTAGATTTTGTGCGGAGGCGGTGACGGTGTAGAGCGAGGGCTTTAGCGAAGAAATGATGTAATAGCCGGATTCATTCGTAACGGTGGTCCGCTCCTCCCCGGTGCGTTCATTTTTGGCGACCACTGTGGCGCCCGGAACGACTGCACCGTTTGCATCCGTGACGGTGCCAACCATTCTGCCCTGATCGGTTTGCGCGGCAGCCGTGAGTTGTGTGGTGACGGCGAGTGCGAAAGTTAAGACAATAACTAGAATGCGGCGAAACCGCCGGGGGTCTCTGGAATGCATAAGGATTCTCCTGTGCGTTTAGTCGTTTCGGGTTCCGACCCGGAACATTACTCAGGAGCGGTTAAACGCCTGTGAATTGCGCCTTAAATGTTTGTTAAGTAGAGATGGGTCGTGGATTTGGTTGAGATGAGATGATCGCCACTACCCGGGACATTGTATTCTGTCAACGAGATTGTTCTTTGCAAGAATATTGATTTGTAGGGCAGCACTCCGCGGCTGCCCCTCTTAGCGCCTAAACAGGGGTGGCCACAGAGTGCCACCCTGCAAGTTAGACACTACCGTCTCTCTGAGTCAGCACGTGGAAGCACACACAAACCTTGACCGAGCGTGGGCGCTTCTATTCGCGCGTCTGGTCCTCGGACTGATTTTCTTCATGGCGGGAGTAATGAAGGTCTTTCAACTGGGACCACTCAATCACGCTCGCAAGTATTTCCTGCCCTTCGCCGACACCTTTCTGCCGGTCTGGTCTCTTTGGGCAATGGGTGTGGTTATTCCGTTCGTGGAACTGATCGCCGGCGCGATGGTCATACTGGGATTGCGGGTTCGCCAGGCACTGGTTGCGCTTGGTTTTGTGCTGGCCGTGGTTACTTTTGGCCACCTGCTAAAGGAGCCGCTCTATGAGTTTCACACGCACGTGATACCGCGACTGGCATTATTGCTCTTTATCTTTCTGATACCGCGCGAGGACGATCTTTTTTCGCTGGACTATGTTTTGACGCGACTAATCAGACGTCAAAGCAACGTCAGCAAAGAGGCGTAGCCGCTGACGTATTTCGTCTCGAACCCTGCGAAACATGGCAAGCCGCGTTTGCTCGTCGCCTTTGGCTTCAGCCGGATCTTCAAAGCTCCAATGGATGCGTTTGGTGGTGCCGGGAAATACCGGACACTGTTCGTTCGCGTTATCGCAAACCGTGATCACGTAAGCGAACTCTTGCCCGGCAAACTCGTCTACAGATTTCGAGCGGTGGCCCGCGATGTCAATGCCGATTTCACGCATAGCTGTGATCGCTTCCGGCCGGACTTGAGTTGGCGAAACGCCCGCACTCACTACTTCAAAGCGATCGCCGGCCAGATGGCGCAGCAACCCTTCGGCCATCTGGCTTCGAGCCGAATTACCCGTGCAGAGTATTAGAACGCGTTTGCGATCGGTCATGTCTGACTCCTTAACCAACCAGCGGAACAATGCTGTCGCTGCGAAGGCACCTGCCAGTTGCGCCACAATAAATGCGGGTGCGTCAGCGGGGCTGATGCCGGCGAATGTATCGCTTGCGGATCTTGCAAGGGTTACGGCCGGATTCGCAAATGAAGTTGACGCCGTGAACCAGTAAGCCGCGGCGATATACGCAGCGACAGCAAACGGGACGGTAAGCGGTCGCGAACGCACACACCCCCAAATCACTGCGAGCAAACCAAAGGTTGCCACAAATTCGCTGAATACTTGAGAACTACCTGATCGCGCGTGATGTGAAGCAAAGAACAACGGCAGTCCGAACATGATATGTGCGGCGGCGACGCCGGCGAACGCTCCGCTAACTTGCGCGAAGACATACAAGGGAACCTCACGCCAGGCGATGCCTTGCTGCCACGCAGCCGCGAGTGTGACTGCCGGATTGAAGTGCGCACCAGAGATCGGACCGAACGCCAAGATGAGAGCGACCAACGCCGCTGCGGTAGCGATGGTATTCGCCAACAGGGCAATCGCGGTGTTACCTGCCGCGAGTCGTTCACCCATAACTCCAGAGCCAACGACCGCGGCAAGCAACATGGCGGTGCCTAATGCTTCAGCAACAAGACGCTTTCGCAACGGATGGTTCACGCGTAACTCCTACAGGCGCTGTCGCGCAGCATTCACTGGTGGCGTTCACGGTGGCCGTCATATCCTCGACCTTGGTGCCGCACTCACAAGCGGCGGTCTCAGCGAGATTGTCTTCCAAAACAACGAACACTTCCCATTCGTTGCCATCCGGGTCTCTTACCCATGTCTTGTCCTGTAGTGCATAACAGCAACTTGTTTGCATCTCGTCGCGCGTCAAGAGTCCGGCCGCAATCCACTGCTCGCCGATCGCCAGGACGTCGTCAGTGCTTGCTACCTGAATGCCGAGGTGCGACAGCGCACCTCGATCTGTGAAGTTGTGCTCGTTGAGCGTCAGATTCAGCGGTGGGTTCTGCACGTCAAATTTCGCGTAGCCGGTTCGCACCTTGCTTGGTTCGATCCCCAGCAACTTCTTATAGAACTCGACGCTCCGCTCAACACTGTGTACGTTCAATGCCAGGTGCGCCTTCAACGCCTGCACCCGCTTCTCGTTAATCATCTTCTTGCTCCTTTGTTTCAGTCATGCTTCGACGACCTTCGCAAATATACGCCTAAGCGAATACGCCCACGCAGTATCGCTCCACAATGCATATATGTCAAGCCGTATGTGCAAGCAGGTCTTTTGTGTTAAGATCCGGACCGTTATGACGCGGAAACAGAAAACGGTTGATAAGGACTTGTTCTTTCGCGCACTCGCCGATCGGACTCGTTTGCGCTTGCTGAATCTGATGGGCGCGGATGAGGTGTGTGTCTGCTTTTTCGTGGAGATTCTGAAGACCAATCAGCCAAAGATCAGCCGACACTTGGCGTACTTGAGGCGCGCGGGCATCGTAGGAGCCCGACGAGAAGGACAATGGATGCACTATCGCATCGTCGAACCCGCGGATGCTACAGCCGCGAGAGTTTTGCGGGATACGATGACCTGGCTAGCCAACGACCAGCAAATGCAGCAGGACCGACAGCGACTCGTTAAGATCTGTTGCGCTCCACAATTGCCTGTGAGCATTCAGGGGGCTCCCCGACCTGCGAACCTCAGAACTTAGCACCGCGAGAAAAATCGTCAGTTAACCTCAAGTTAACACGAGCGTAACAGCCACGTTTTAGGATACGCACTCCTTCTTGAAACATGGCTATTTCAAACGAACTCAGCAGCGAGATCGCTGCCGCTATTCTCGCTGAAAAGAAATCTCCCCAGGAGTTGAAACAACTCAAGGACGTTATTCTGCGGGTGCATTCAGCGCTTCAGAAAATGTCGGCTGAGGAGCGCGCTAGTCGATTCAGAGGCGACGACAACCCACCTACAGCGGCGAAATCCCAAGTCAACCAGTAACGTTTGGGCCGTCGTGACGATGGATCTTTCTGCTCAAAGGGCAACCGCACAAAGCGGGTAGTAAAATTAGGATCGGTTTTTAGCGTGGAGACTGTGAAGAAGTAGCTTGCGCGCAACGGCAGGCCCAGTTCGGCGCGCATTTTGTTGATGTGAGACTCACACTCACCGGCGCTGTCAGCGTCGTCCTGGTCTTCAGAGTTCGTGACCACGTGATCGAGTTCGTGAAGAACGGCCCAGCCAACATCGAATGACTCTCGGGCTTCCTGGTCCCCAACGATCTGCTCAAAGTCGGTGAAGTCGATTAAGACGACATAGGCCGGAAATCTCGCGGAATCTGCGTTAGTCCACCTGCCCGGCACTACGCGACAAAACGCTACGTCGGGTCGAGAGCTCGCGTCCTCGAGAATGATCACGTTCTTCCCGGCGATTGCCTTTGCCAGCAGGCTGCGGGCACTCTTCGAACCCCTCGACGAATCAGTTCCTTCAATGATTAGGGTGCCGTCGCCTGCAAACGTGAGTTTGGGCCACCCTGTGATCTTGCGCAGTTTAACTTCTAATTGATTGCGATGTTCGCGTGAGACGTCATCGCGCAGCAGGACTTGGCCCACAGACTTAGCGGATACACTCGAAGAGAGAAACAGCGCAACACAAAACGCGGATATAACCAATTTGCCACTCATCACTCATTCCGCCCGGCCCTGATGTTACCAAAATGTTAACTGCGCGCCCACGGAAAAGTTTTATTTCGCTCTCTGTCTGAATCGCATCTAAGCACGGTCTGAACATCCGGCATTCTTAACCATTATTTAACCTGACGCTGGCAGAGTGAAGACGTTTCAAAGAAAGGAGGAGAAATGAACCAAAGTTCAACAGAACGAAAAGACGCTTACATCATCCACTGTGTCTGGTGCGGCGCGAGTATTCGCGAGGACAACGAAGAAGAAACTACCGGCGTGTGCTTGAAGTGCTTCTATCAGATTGTCAGCAATCACCTGCAGTCGCAAAAACAGTCGCCGTATGGCGAGTTTGTCAGTGATCGCTAATCGTCGGGCAGGTCTTTCGGCGTTACAAACCACTCCAACCGGCCTGCTCCCCTTCTCACTTCCTTCCAACTCGAACAGTCAAGATCGATCCTGGCCAACGCGCAGGTTGGCATGTGTCGAGTCTCGTGAGTCAGAAATCCAAGCAACTCTTCCATGCCGGGATTGTGACCGACCAGCATCGCCGCTTCTTTGTCATCGGGCAATTCAATGACGACTTGCACGAGCGTACCCAGACTTGCCTCGTAGATGCGCTGGTCAAATAATGGCTGGACTCCGATCGCGGCGTGGCGAAGCAAGATGTCGATCGTTTGGTGGGTCCTCACGGAAGGCGAACTGATCAGCAGCGAAATATCAACGCTTTTTTCAGCCAAAAACTCGCCGATCTGTTGCGCCGCTTTCTGGCCACGTTCCTTTAGTGGGCGTTCAAAGTCCGCCAGCGACGCATCCTTCCAACTTGATTTGGCATGTCGTAAGAGGTACAAAGTTCTCATAAACAACAATATAAGAGATTGAGTTTCACATTCCTGTAACAGCGATAACCTACGCTCGTGCGCCGATGATTTCGTATGGTCAACACCAATGTCCGGGCAAACTCTTTGTCGTCGAAGGTACCGACGGCAGCGGCAAATCCACGCAGATGGCGCTGCTCTATCAATGGTTGAAAGCCGAGGGTTACCCGGTTTTCTTCTCTGAGTGGAACTCCTCGCCGCTGGTAAAGGATACGACAAAACGCGCCAAGAAACGTCACTTGTTCACGCCCGCAACGTTCTCGCTGTTGCATGCAACCGACTTTGCGGATCGCACCGAGCGCGACATTATTCCGCCACTAAAAGCCGGCGCCATCGTACTTGCAGATCGTTACATCTACACGGCCTTCGCGCGTGACGTAGCACGCGGCTGCGATCGCAACTGGGTACGCGACGTCTACTCTTTTGCGGTCCAACCCACAGTTGCTTTCTTTTTTAGAGCACCGCTAAACGTCGCCATCGACCGCATCGTCTCCGGGAGGCCAAACCTGAAGTATTACGAAGCGGGCATGGACCTCGGCTGGTCTGACGATCCCGAAGAGAGTTTCACGATTTTTCAGGGCAAGATTCTCGAGGAATACGATCGGATGGTTTCGGAGTTTGGCTTGACTGTGATTGATGCGAGCCGCTCCATTGAACGCCAACAACGAGAGATGCGCATGTTGATCGGACCACATCTCAATCGGAAAACGCGCGTGAGGTCGAACTAACAGGATGCAATTCTACGGGACGCCTTTACCGGGCGTGGAACAGGAACCCTACAGCGGCAAGCTGATCGTCATCGAAGGCACTGATGGCGTGGGCCGATCTACTCATATCGCACTGCTGCGCACCTGGCTGGAGTCCCGTGGTCATGCGGTGCTCGATACCGGCATGACGCGTTCGATTCTCGCTGGACGTGGAATCAAAGTAGCCAAGACGGGACACACGTTGGGCCGCCTCACAATGCAACTCTTCTACGCGACGGATTTTATCGATCGGCTCGAAAACGAAATGCTGCCCGCACTGCGTGCAGGTTTTGTGGTCCTGACAGATCGGTACATCTACTCGGCTATCGCCCGCGCGGACGTGCGCGGCATCGACTCCCACTGGATTCGTTCGATCTACGGCACGGCACTCGTGCCCGATGCGATCTTTTACCTGCGCATCGGCACGGCCCAGCAACTCGTGGAGCGACTGCTCAGCTCCGGCCGTGGTTTTGATTATTGGGAATCCGGCATGGACCTGCATCTCGGCGAAGACTTTTACGACAGCTTCATAGAGTATCAGACCAGAATGCTGAAAGTGTTCGATCGCATGACTGGCGAATACGGCTTTCACGTGTTGAATGCGTCGCGATCGGTTCGCAGCGTGGCGTCTGATCTGCGCAAGGCCGTGATGAGAGTTCTCGACGAACCGTCGTCACCGGTTGAAGACAATCTCAGCGTCATCCAACCGCTTCGAGACAAGCTCACTCCGACCAGACCAAACACGAATCTCCTCGACCTCAACAAAAAGGCTCTTCCTTGAAACTCGCTGCGATAGATATCGGCTCCAACTCAATCAAACTTGTAGTAGTCGAGGCGGAGGCCAGCGACTCGTTCAAGGTGCTTGCGAGTGAGCGCGAAGTCGTTAGATTGGGCCAAGAGACACTGGTTAACAAACACATCGGCGACGCGGCGCTGAGGCGAGCGATCGACTCCCTTCGGCGCTTTCGCTCAATCGCCGAGGCTCAGGGAGCCGGGAAGATTGTGGCCATCGCGACGGCTTCGGTGCGCGAAGCAAACAATTCCGCTGATTGTATGCGCGCAGTGGAACACGAAACGGGCTTGCGCGTTGAGGTTCTTTCGGGAATTGAAGAGGCCAGGCTGATCGGACTCGCGGCTTCGCAAGGCTGCACGCCAAAAGGAAGCACCAGTCTCAACATCGATATCGGCGGCGGCTCGACTGAGATTTCGATCTTTCGCGACGCCGAACCGGTCATGCTTCGCTCGGTCAAACTCGGCGCAGTTGGCCTGACTGATCGCTTCATGCGATCCGATCCGCCTGAGCTGGACGAACTGAACGATGTGCGAAACGAGATCCGTGTTTCGTTCGAAGAGGTCGCGAGCGAACTGCAAGAACAGCCCTGGAATTACGTCACCGCAACTTCCGGAACGGCAATGGCCATCGGCGCAGCGCTAAACCACATCGCGCCGCCCGCCTCAACCGTAGTTACACTAGTCGACCTGAACCGGTTGAATAGAACGCTTGCTGCGCTGACAGTCGCGCAGCGACGAACTGTTGCTGGTCTCTCGCCGCAACGTGCCGACATCATCGTAGCGGGCGGTTTAGTGTTGGAGGAGGTGATGACTGCGCTCGATATTGAATCGTTGCACACCTGCGACTGGTCTTTGCGTGAGGGTGTGATTATTGACCGCCTGCGCGAGTGGGAACGAACTTCGGCTAGTGGCGGGTCTTGCCGGTGAGCAGATCGACAGCGTGTGAAAGGACGGGTTTAATAACCGCGAAACTTTCCCGCACCGCTTTTGGTGAACCCGCAAGATTGATAATCAAAGTTCCTGACGACACTCCGGCTATGCCACGCGAGATCATCGCCATCGGTGTCACTCTCAACGACTCCGCGCGAATCGCTTCCGCAATCCCCGGCGCTTCACGTTCGATCACCTGAAGCGTTGCTTCGGGAGCGTTGTCGCGTGGTCCAAGACCGGTGCCACCGGTCGTCAAAATCAGATTCACGTCCGGCCGGGATGAGATCTGCCTCAGCGCTTGAACCAACGGCTCAAGATCGTCCGACAAAATCCGTGTCTCAATGATCTCGGCACCTGCTGCGGTCAACAACTCAACCAGCGCCTTGCCCGAATCATCCTGCCGCTCTCCACGCGAGCAAGCGTCGCTAAGCGTAATCACAACGGCACCGATCGGAGTACTCATAACTCTGCGTAATCTGTGGATTGCCTTTTCTACTTGTTACCGCGTCTCATGTGCTCTTTCAACCAGCACCGGTCCATCACCACCAACAGCCCGGCCTCGACCGCACGCTGCGCTGCCGCTTTGTCGATCACGCCTTCCTGTAGCCAAACCGCCTTCGCGCCCACGGCGATCGCTTCGTCGACCGCCTTTCCCGCTTCGTCCGATCTACGAAACACATCGACGAGTTCGATTTTCACCGGAACCGAGGCAAGCTCCGGATAAGCCTTCTCACCAAAGACTTCGGTCTCGTTCGGATTAACAGGGATTACTGTGTAACCGCTCCGCCGCATGTACGCAGACACGCTGTTTGACGGCCGCCAGGGATCTGACGAAAGCCCGACGACCGCGATCGTGCGGCATTCGTCCAGTATCTGACGAATGGTCTCTTCGGAGTTGATTTGCAAAGAAGGTTCCCCTGGTTCGGTGTTCACTGGACCGACGACACTGCATCCATCGACGCACGCATCGCATGCAGTTCCTGAAGCGAATGCATATTCCGACTTGCACTGGTGCTGCTGGCAGCAATCGCTTCCACGAGCGCCTGCGCGCCAGTCATCGTCGTGACGCAAGGCACGTTGTATTGCAGCGCCGCGCGCCTGATTGCCTGCTCGTCGAAACGCGAAACACGGCCCAAGGGTGTGTTGATGACCAGCGATATCTCGCCGCTTCTGATTTGATCAGCGATATTCGGTCTGCCCTCGTTGACTTTGAAGACATTCTCGACGTTTAAGCCGACTTCGCGCAGTCGCGCCGCGGTTCCAAGCGTTGCAACCAACTCAAATCCGAGGCGACTCAACTTGCGCGCGAGCAACACCGCTGTCCCTTTGTCCGTATCATTCACGCTCATGAATGCCTTGCCGCTCGATGGTAAATTCACACCGGCGCCGAGCATCGCCTTGCCATACGCCTCGCCGAACGTGTCGCCAATGCCCATCACTTCGCCGGTCGAGTGCATCTCCGGACTCAGAATCGGATCAACTCCGGGAAACTTCGCAAACGGAAACACCGGCGACTTGATGAAGAACCGTTGCACCGTAAGTTCCTCAGGCAAGTTGAAATCGGCGAGCTTCTGTCCGGCCATGACCAGCGCCGCGATGCGCGCGATCGGAACTCCGGTCGCTTTCGAAACGAACGGCACCGTGCGCGAAGCGCGCGGATTTACTTCCAGCACATACACGCGATGATCCTTAATGGCGTATTGAATGTTCATCAGGCCACGAACCGACAACGCGCGCGCCAGTTTCTTCGTGTAGTGGCGCATTGTCTCCAGATGCTCAGGATCGATTCGCACGGGCGGCAACACGCACGACGAATCGCCCGAGTGAATGCCGGCCTCTTCGATGTGTTCCTGAATGCCGGCAATCACGCAAGCCGTGTCATCCGCCAAAGCATCAACGTCAAACTCCGCTGCCTGTTCGAGAAACTTGTCGATGAGCACCGGTCGATCAGGTGTGAAGCCCACTGCGGTGACAACGTACTGTTCCAGTGCTTCCTGGTCGTAAACGATCGCCATCGCGCGGCCGCCGAGCACGTAACTCGGCCGCACGAGAACCGGATAACCAATCCGGCCTGCAATCTCGCGCGCTTCCTCAACGGAAGCAGCCATGCCATTCTCGGGCTGTGGAATGCCGAGCTCTTTCAGCAACGAGCCGAATCGCCTGCGGTCCTCGGCGAGATCGATGGAGTCAGGTGACGTGCCGATGATTCGGACACCGGCTTTGTGCAAACGCATCGCCAGGTTCAAGGGCGTCTGACCACCAAACTGGACGATCACTCCTTCGGGTTTTTCCACGTCCACAATGTTCATCACGTCTTCATAGGTGAGCGGCTCGAAGTAGAGACGATCGGACGTGTCGTAGTCGGTGGAAACAGTCTCCGGATTGCAGTTGACCATGATCGTCTCGAAGCCCGCTTCGTGCAGCGCAAAGGACGCGTGACAACAGCAGTAGTCAAATTCGATTCCCTGCCCGATGCGGTTCGGACCAGAACCGAGAATCATGATCTTCCGGCGATCGGTCGGAGCCGCCTCGTCTTCACTCTCGTAGGTTGAGTAGAGATAAGGCGTGTGCGATTCAAACTCAGCGCCGCACGTGTCTACACGTTTGTACACCGGCACGATGCCCAGCTCTTTCCGGCGCTCACGCACTTCTTCTTCAGAACGTCCGGTGAGATACGCGAGCCGCCGATCCGACAACGCGACCTCCTTGAACGCGCGCAACTCTTCCGGAGAAATGTCTTCGAGTTTCTCGCCCTCGATGCCGCCCTGGATGTCCATCACTTCCTGCAACTGACTAAGGAACCAGGGATCGATCCGCGACAGACGGTAGATCTCCGAGATGGGCCAATTATGCTGCAGCGCGTAAGAGATGTAGGAGAAACGATGCGAGTTTGGCCGCGCGAGTTTACGTTGCAACTCATCATCCGAGATGTCCTCGAGCCGCAACGGCTTCACGGCTTCCAAAGAACGAAGTCCTTTGAAGAGCGCTTCCTTGAACGTGCGTCCGATGGCCATCACTTCGCCGACTGATTTCATCTGCGTGCCGAGCACATCTTCCGCTTCGCGAAACTTTTCGAAGTCCCACTTCGGAATCTTCGCCACTACGTAATCAATGGTCGGTTCGAACGATGCGGGCGTCTTGCGCGTGATGTCGTTGGGAATTTCATCGAGCGTGTAGCCAACGGCAAGCTTCGCGGCGATCTTCGCGATCGGAAAACCTGTCGCTTTTGAGGCGAGAGCCGACGAGCGAGAGACGCGCGGATTCATTTCGATGATGCGAATGTCGCCGTTCTCCGGGTTGACGCCAAACTGAATGTTCGATCCGCCAGTTTCCACGCCGACTTTTCTAATCACGCGAATGGCCATGTCGCGCATCAACTGGTACTCGCGATCGGTCAGCGTCTGGGCCGGCGCCACGGTGATCGAGTCGCCCGTATGCACGCCCATCGGATCGAAGTTTTCAATCGAGCAGATGATGACGACGTTATCTGCCAGGTCGCGCATCACCTCGAGCTCGAACTCTTTCCAACCCAGTATCGACTCTTCGATCAGCACTTCGTGGATCGGCGAAGCAGCCAAACCGCCGCGCACAATCTCTTCAAACTCCTCGGGATTGTAAGCAATGCCGCCGCCGGTGCCGCCGAGTGTGAACGACGGGCGAATGATCGCGGGATAATTTGTCAGCGCAACGATCTCGCGCGCTTCGTCCCACGACTTCGCGAAGCTACCACGCGGCATCTCCAGTCCAGCTTCATCCATTGCCTGCTTGAACAGCAGACGATCTTCGGCCACGCGGATCGCGTCGCGTTTCGCGCCAATCATCTCGACGCCATACTCTTCGAGAACGCCCGCATCCGAGAGCGCTATCGCGAGATTCAGTGCGGTTTGTCCGCCGACTGTCGGCAGCAGTGCATCGGGCCGTTCACGCCGGATGATCTCAGTAACGCAAGCGACGGTGAGTGGTTCGATGTAGGTGGTATCGGCGGTCTCGGGGTCGGTCATGATCGTGGCTGGATTGGAATTGACCAGTACGATCTCGTAACCCTCCTGCCGCAGTGCCTTGCAGGCCTGCGTGCCGGAATAGTCAAACTCGCAGGCCTGTCCGATGACGATTGGGCCGGAGCCGATAATCAAAATCTTGTGAATATCAGTACGTTTGGGCATCTATTGGAAGTCCGGCCTGCGTCGTCGCCGATAGTCCTCTCCGTCGATCACTATGCCGGTACACATCTCGTAAAGCCGGCTGCGCAAGCGATAAGTGATTCGCTCCTCGAGTTCGTTGGCTTTGTCGAGAAAGTTGGTAGTGAAAATTGTCAGCTTCTTATCGTTATACCGCTTGTTGATGATCTGATACATCGTGTCGCGCACCCACTCGGTCGGCACGGTGGCTCCGAGCTCATCGAGCACGAGCACGTCCGCTTGATAGACCGGCGCGAGCACCCTCAGTTCGGAAGACTTCGAAACCGGGTTGTAGGAATCCTGGATCTCCTTAAGGAGCGAACCGGATTCATAAAACAGAC
>DASXRE010000156.1:0-13069 GCA_036506775.1 Pyrinomonadaceae bacterium
TATCTGGAGAAGGGAGTGAAGTTGAGTCCCAGCAACTCGATGATGCGGCTTGATTTGGCCCAGGCATACTACGCGAACAATCGCAACGCGGAAGCAAAGAAACAGATCGAAGCGATCATGTTGACCACGCCTGATTCCAAGCACGCAGCCGAGCACAAAGAGGCAGTAGCGAAGGCGCAAACGCTACTTGAGAAGCTCCGCTGAACGCCGAAGGCGTTTGCTGGTTGTAGCCCAAGGTTGGAACAACCCGTCACGGTTTGCTGAGCTTGCGGATCTCCTCAAGCGTGCGGCGGTGTTGCTCGAGTTTCTGTCCGGCCTCACCCAGTTTTCCTTGAGCGGTTAGCCGCTGGTATTCGTCAAACTCCTGAATCGCTTTCTCGACCAACTGTTGCAAGTTCTGCGCAGGGGTCGGACTCGGCGCCGCCTGGGCCGATCCGCCGCCGGGTGGAGCTGGACCAGCCTGACCCTGATCAGCCTGACCGCGCGGCGCCTGCGCCGCTGCTTCGCCAAACAGACTTGTCATTGCCTCGTTGAACGTCTGCCCAAACGCGAGCTTGTCGTGCGTCGCCAACACCACGATTCGCAACTCCGGCATCGGACTGTGCTCGGCCTGTAGATAAACCGGCTCAACAAACATCACCGAACGTCCCATCGGGATTACCAGCAGGTGCCCGCGCAGAATTCGCGAGCCTTGCTGGTTCCATAACGTGAACTGCGACGAGAGCTGCGAGTTTTGATCGATCCGTGCCTCAATCTGCAATGGACCATCGATCAGACGTGACTTCGGGAAGTTGTAGACCAGCAGCTTCCCGTATTCGTCTCCATCGCTGCGCCCGGCCATCCAGCCAATCAAGTTGTTGCGATTCGACGGCGTGAACGGCAGGATAAGCACAAACTCGTTCTTCTGCGCCTCACCCGGCAACTGCATCAGCACATAGTAAGGATCGATAGCAACAGTCTGTTTCTTTCCTTCCTTATCGAGCGTGAGCTGTTGCGCGATGCTCCAGACGTCTTCGCGCTGGAAAAAGACTTTCGGGTTTTGGGTGTGGTAGAGATTGTAGACTTCGCCCTGCGCGCGCAGCAGCGTTTCCGGATAGCGAACGTGTGCCCGCAAGTCAGCCGGCATCTGGCTCGCATCGTGAAACAGGCTCGGAAAGATCCGTTGATATGCACCAATTAACGGGTCTTGCTTGTCAAACACGTAGAAGTTCACGGTGCCGTTGTACGCATCGATCACAACCTTCACACTGTTGCGAATGTAGTTGACGGAATTGCCGGCGACATCGTGATGATTTGAATAAGGAAAGTACGCTGATTCGGTGAACGCATCGAGCATCCAGAACAGACGGCCCTCACTACTGACGACGATGTAAGCGTCGTTGTCGTAGGTCAAGAACGGCGCCACCCCATCAACGATGTCACGAATGTTGCGATTAATCAGCACGCGGCTTTCGCTCGTTACGTCATTCGAAAACGGCAGCTTGGAAAGATCGCCCAGACCCCACGCCAGCATCAGCCTTCGCAAGCGGTTGCCAATTCGGATTCCGCCAGTGCCTTCGTAGGTCGTGTACGTGTTCGTGTCGCCTTGCGGGTAGTCAAACTCCTTCTGACTGGTTTTGACGTAAACGTAACGGTTCGTCAGTTCACCGTAATAGATCTCCGGGCGCGTGACTTTGATTTCAGGCGCGCTGGTGTCAACCGGCATGTTCGACAAAACGAATTGCGGCAAACCTTCCGGCGTGAAGCCGTTGGCGCTGTTCATCGTGACGCCGTAACCGTGCGTGTAGATCAGACGTTCGTTAATCCAGTTGAGTGACGAAGCGGAGAATTTGGAGTCGTTAATCTCGCGCGGCGCAATCATCATCTGGCGCGTTTGACCGGAGACGAGGTGGTAACGATCGACGTCAACGTCGGGAAAGTCGTAGTAAGTTCGAATCGCCTGAATCTGGCGCAACGTATCCTGCAACGCGCGCCAGTCCCACAGTCGAATGTTGTCGACGCTGGCGCGATTGTGCGGCAGGTCGAGTGCGGCGATGGATGGATCTGCTTCGAAGTCGCGCAACTCGATCTGTTCCAAACCGAAGGCGCGTCGCGTCCATTCGATGTTGTGAGTGATATACGGCGTCTCGCGATCGATCTCGTTGGGTTTGACGACGAAGCTTTGAACATACGCAGGAACAAGCACGACGCCGATGATGTAGACGACGACCGGCAATCCGACTGCGATCATCAGCAGACTGAAGCGCCTGAAGGTAAACGCATTCGTCAGCGAGATCAGCGCGCCAATGATGAGTGCGATGGAGACAACGAGCAGCGCGGGCAGCGTGTAGTGTGCGTCGGTGTAGGTTACACCCGAGAAGGTTGGATGGTCCTGCCAGAGATAAGGAAAGCGCGAAAGGTAAGTGCGCCAGCTTAACACCAGCAAAAACAGCGCGAGCGCGCAGCACACTCCGCGAAAAGCTGCGCCCGAGGACCACCGCACGCTTGGTTTGAGCACCGTCTGCGGCAGGCCGAGAAGTGAATAGGCCACCGCCGCAAAGAGAATGATGAGCGTGATGCCAAACAACCACGAGTTGAGCAGATCGTAGAGTGGCAGCGAGAAAAGATAGAAGCCAAGCGACTTGCCGAAGATCGGATCGTACGTCGCGGTTGCTGGTTGATTGAGATAGAGCGCAAACTGCCGCCAGCTATCTTTCAAGTTAAAGCCGTAAATCAATCCAAAGACCGCAGCCACTATCCAGCCCAGCGGACGGATAAACTTCGCGGGTGAAAACTGAAACGGCTGGTTGTTGAGAATGATGGTCCGGCTTTCGAAGGCGTAGGCGCCGAAGAGCCGTTGAAAGAGCAGAAAGGTCGCGCTGAGCAACAGCGCCGTGATCACGGCTGAACCGAGAAACAGCAGCGCCTTGGCCTTGAAGATGTACCAGTAAACCGAGGAGTAACCCAGCGAGCCAAACCAGAGCGCCGAAAGATAAATCGAGAGAATTCGCGACAGGGAAACAAACAGCAGGATCAGGGCCACCACGATCCAGATCTTGTAACGCCGGCGGCGTGGCCCTACGTCGATCACTTTTGCATTGCGCGCATTGGCACTCACGCGCTTAGCATACGCGTAAGCGGCGTCAGGCTCAACGAGTAAACAGCGAATCGAATCTCAATCCACTCGAACCCTCACCGCTGCCGACGCGTTTGCGGCGGCCGATCCAGAGGTGAGTGGAGCCATCGTGCCAGCGCGCGAGTTGGTAGCTGCGCGTGACGCGAATGCCTTCGCGCGGGATCTCTTCCTCGAAAATGTCGAGCCGTTGGGTGTCGCCGCTGTTGAGAATACGCCCCCGCGCTTCCACAAACTCTTCCTTGCCGTCCAGCTTCAGCAGCTTGGCCCGTTCCAAACGCAGGCCAGTGCCTCGTTTGACGGGCACCAACGGTACCCAGTAGTCGGGAGTCTCCGTCGCCAGTTTGTAGACTGTCTTTACCGGAGCAGACTGAGGCGGCGGCGATGACGTTCCGTTACGTTGTTGCTCGAATCTGTTCAACTGCTGTTCACTTGCGCTTTCAATCACCCGTTCGACGCCCCATGACATATTTGCCATCTCATCGCGCAGGAACAGCACTTCCTCGATCGGCCGGCTCTCCAGACTCTTGACCAGCGTCGGCGGCAGGAAAAACAGATTTGGTGTCGGCTTGCTAACTCCGCTGCCGCGCAAAGGTGAATGCTCAAACATGTGCCACGTTGAAAACGGTTCCGGCAGTTCGGCGGCTGGTCTGAGCGCAGTGCGCACACCAAACGAATCCGTCACGACCAGCGAGTTCGTTCGATAGAGCGCGCCAACCTCCAGTTCAACCGGAATCACAAACCAGTCGTTGCCGTAGGAGAGCGCAAATTCGACCAGCAACAACCGCAGCATGTCCGTTGGTCCAGCATCGACTGCGCCGAAGTTCACTTGCGCATCTTCAAACTCCCAGAATCGGGCCGCAGGCATTCCGCGAAAACTGGCCGGCGCCGGAATCGCCGTGTGCATGACCTGCTTGAAGGCGTTGTCGGCGGCCGATCCGAGCTTTACTTCGACGTTCGAGTCGAACGCATACCAATCGAGGCGGCCCTCGTAATATTCGGGAGCAGTCAAAACGCGTTCACCATCGGCAAAGCGAGCTGCGACAGAGAACGAATACTCCATTCGTTCCGGCAGCCACGATGGGTTGCTCGCGTCGGGTTCGCTGTAGAAAGTGTCAAACCACTGCAACCAGAGCCGTGCGGCTTCTTTGACTTCGGCGAGATCCGAGGCGGCGATTTGCAATGCCGGCGCAGGAACAATTTCGCCGCCAGCCGTTGGGTGAAATGCGGCCGCGAGCCGCCGGCCATCGGGCACGCGCCCGGTCATCAGATCAAGGAGGGCAAGACTGTCGTGGTCCAGATCTTCGCGTTGCTGGTCCGACAATGGTTGAAACGCATACTCGCGAATGAACGCGCCGCGATAACGCGCCAGCGTCTCGGGTGATAGCGGTTGCTGGTCCAGCAAGCGCAAAAAATGCTGGCCGGCTTCCGCGGCCACGCGGAGTTTTGCCGGTTGCGCTGTTTGCTCTGCGCTCGGGCGAACTGCTTCGCGCTCGACGAGCGTTTCCAGTGGCAGATGATTGCCGTCGTACTTCGGCGCGGTGATCTGCGTGTTGGGCTCAATCGCGCCGGACTGATATCGCGTCAACCGCGTCGCCTCACCGCGCCAGCGCGCAATTACCGGCGAGCCGTTGTCTTCGCCTTCAAACTCACCAAACTGCCATTGCCGCGCCAAAAGCCAAAGCGGATCGTAGACGCGCGCCTGCAAACTGGTACTCATCTCAGCATCGCGGCTGCGCGGTTCCAGTCGCAGCCAACTGGTAATTGAAGGCATAAGTCCCTCTATTTGATCTTGGTAAAGTCAGTCGAAACTGTCTCGTTCAATACGTTGAAAGCGAAGTACAGCGCAGGCAGATAATGGCCGACTTCGTCGAGCGCCTCGGAATCAACGGCGCGTATGCGCGCAAGGTCGAGCGTTTCCAGCAGCACTTGTTGCAATGACCAGATGGTCCACTGTTGACCGATCTCAGGCGGCACCGCAATCAGTATCGTTTGCGGTGGCGCAGCGTTCGGTTGATCGTATTGGAGCGCAATGCCCGTGATCTCCGTTGTACCAGGCACGACTTCCACCCATTCGTCGATAAGCACACCAGCGAGTGGTTTTAGCGCGTCAACGGGTGAAGCAGACTGGACGGCGAGCGAGAGTTTTCCGACCGGCTGATTCTGACCGGGTTTGAACGGCAGCGCTACCCAGCGATCATTGTTGGTGAAGGGAAGCTGTGCGATCGTCAACTTTAACCGTTCTCCGGTATTGAGCGCTTCTGAATAGTTCAGCGTGGCGTTGAGTCTGGCCGCGCCGTCGCGCACGCGCGCCACCCGCTCCAACCAGGTCGCGGAAGCAAGCGGATCGCCATCCTGCACTTTGGTGCTGTCGGCGAATGCCTGCCGAAGTTCTGCAGCGTTACTCGCCGTGAAATGCGGCAACACAACGAATGCTTTGCCAAAGACGATGCGCAGCTGATTCAAAGCGCGATTGCGTTTCTCTTCGGCACCAGCGGGCGCGCCGCCGGAACCGGCATTGAGTTGTGCCAGCCGTTTATTCAACTCTTTGCCAATCGATTGAGACTGGACGACCAGGATCTCTCGATCGTCTGGCGAATCACCCGCAGCCGACAGCGGCACCGCGCCGGCCATGCCGAAAGACGCGGCACGCAGAATCAGGTCGCGCAATGCGTTGAGATCAGTCGCGCCAGGCGTGGCGAGTTGACCTGTGAAATCTTTCGCCGTCTGTTCCAGCGATCCTCGCGCCGCGGCGGCGCGAGTCTCCAACTCGTCCACATCAACACTAAAACCCGTGCTGCGTTCCGGCGGATTCAGATCGGCATCATCAATGGCACGCACCGCGCCGAACAGTTTGCGCGCTGTTCGCAACAGCTCGCTGAACTCTCGATAACCCAACTCACTCGTTTTCCATTCCGCCTTGCGATTGGGACTGATGCGCAACAACGAACCGGGCGCGAAGCCTCCATTCATGCGAAGGGCGTGATAAAGAATGCGCTGTTCAATCTCCGCTTGCTGCCCGCCTTGTCCACCCTCGACGGCGTAGATGAAGTCGAGTGGCGCGAGCCGCAGTTGGTCCAATCGGACCTCTTTTGTGTCGGTGACTTTTTCGGTCGCCGGTTCCACTTGCTCAATCAGGCAACGCACGTTAGCGGGACTACCGAGCACTCTCGCCGCCCATGCGTTCAAGTGTGGTTCGGCAGCAGCGCGAAATGGATGTGCAGGCGTTCCCCAACTTGCGGGCGCCGCAGCTTCGCCGCTGAACAAGGCGAGCAGCCTGTGCGTGTGAGCAACGCCCGTGCGCGGCGTTTGCACCACGTCGAGCTCGGGTGGTGGCATCTCTCCGCCGGCGATCGACTCGATGGTGTTCGCCGCGCGCAACGGGTTGCCGCGCACTACCTGATAAACGCTTTCCGCCATTAACGCATCGCTGACCGCATCAACCGTCTGTTCGAGCAGATTGAGTTCCGCCTGCAGCGCCTTGAACTTTGGGTTATTCGGATCAAACGGCGGCAACTTGGTCTTCTGCTGACCGACCGAGCTGCCGAAAGGAATCGTGTCGTTGGTCCATTGCTGCGGCTGAGTGCTTTTACCTTTCTGCCATCTGCGCATCAGCGCCAGACCGTCGACGACATTGTTCGCGGCAACGGCTTCGACCGCGACACCAGGACCAGGCTGGTCTAACTTTCGCGCGACCAGCGGCGCGAGTTCACGAAACGTCGCGATAAACTCCGGCACCGTCGCTTCCTGCAAGCGCCGCTCGAATCTGTAACCTAACAACGCTCCCAGTGGTTGACCTTGTCGCACGCCGTCGAGCAGCCACGTCGCGAGCCGCACGCGCTCTGATGACAAGTCGACCGCCAATAGATCGTTTGGTTTCTGCTTGTCTGCGCCGGCGTGGGCCAGGTGAGCGCTGCGGAGAATGGCAACGGTTGAAGCCTGCGCGAGCGACGGTGCGTGTACAAAGCCGGGATTATTCGCCGGCTGAAAAACGGGTTCCTGTTCTCCCGGCGGTGGCGTGACTTTCGGTGGCGCGTCCGCCGGTTTGAGGTTCATCACCCAGCCGTAGCCACCAAACAGCACAGCATTCGCGTTCGTCGCACGCATTATCGCCAATCGCTTGGTCGCAAGTGAGCTGATCCAGGCGTCGAGCCGGTGCGAACAAAGATCGAGTGTTCCGGTCATTAACCGTTCGAGCTTGTCAACTCCCAACGACTGCAAGTGGTCCAGGCTGGCTCGAAACTCGCTTATTGGTCTTAAATCCGGCTCTCGCGCGATGTCGGGTTCACCGGTAGGAAGAAATCCCAACAGGTAATGCGAGAGTTCCATCGGCTGCGCCTCGCCCGGTACGTTGATCTTCATCGCCATTTGCCGCCAGAGCGAGAGCAGCAACTGTCCAACCGGCAGGTCAAGCAACTCCGCTTCGCGACGCAGCGCCGGTTGTAGCAGGCCACGCTTGATCAATAGTCGCGCACCGGCGTTGGTGTATTCGAGCAGCATCGAATGCCGCAACAGCAGATGGAGCAACGTGTGCGGCGGCGGCTGTTCAACGGACAGATTGCGAAAACGGATCTCTTTGAAGATGTCTCGCGCGTCCAGCAGAGTCTTGATGTAGTTCGGAGTCAGCGAGAGGTTTTGATCGGTCTGGACCAGCGGCCCGTTCAACAGCGCGACTGGTCCGGAGAAGGTCGCATGCGCCAGCCGCGGACGCCACGCGACACGCAGTGTTTGCAGCACCGCTGTGGTCAGTCGTTCCTGTGTGGTCCACCACGCCGCGAGCGCGTCGCGTTTGCCTTTGAGCAACGCTTGCCTGGCGGCGACCGCTCTTTGAAAAGCGGCCTGTTTCGCTTGCTGTCCCTTGATGAAAGCATCACGGAAGGCTTTCTGCTGCTTCCTGAACTGGGCTTTCTGCGCCGGCGTTAAGTCTGGGTCAGGCTCTTCGATTTCAGGAGGGTCTTCTTGCGGCGGCGGCTCGATGTCCGGAAGGTTCCATACGTCCTTGAAAAAGTCTGCACTAAGAAATATCAACAAGTGCTCGAGGTAGTGGCGGCCCAGCAGATTACGCATCGAGTAGTGCGACGACAACGCATCCATGCTCAAGACTTCGGTCACGTCTTTATCGATGCCCGACTGCTGAGGAGTGTCGTCGCTACGCCCGAGCCGCGGAGTCTCGGGGAAATTGCGCCGCCAGATATCACGCAGGCGAACCAGAAAATCCTGCAGCGCAACGTCCCGACTCGTGTCGCGCAACGTGTCGTCGCGATTGGCGTCGCTCGGACTGCTTGATGTCTTCCACGCAGTGAGCGAAGTGACCGGCAGAAACCCGTAAGGCTGTTTGCCGAGACGAATCGCCGGCAATGGTCCGGTCGCGCGAACGTACTCGACGAAGTGCTTGCGCGCCCACTCGATGTCCTCGTCGGTCAACGGACTCTCGCCGGGTTGACCAACGCCGAGCATCTGCAAAAGGAAGTAACCCCACGTTGCCTGCCACAACGCCCGGTTCATCTTTTGCGCATCAAGCTGATCTACCTCCGTAGCGTGCGAGAGACTGGCAAACACGTCCGGCGTGCTGGTCAATCCCAACGCGGCGGTCAGCACCTCAACATTCGATCGATCTCCCGGTTTAAAGGTCGCGACCGTGCGTTCCGAGCTATAGCTCGCTTCATGACCGGGATCTTCCGAACTGAAACCGGAGGGCACTTCGGCAGTGTTGTTTGACGGCGTGCCTGGCGGCACGAAACTCATGCCGTCTGTGAAGTGATGCGCGTTGAATAATTCCGTGAGACGAGCGGTCAAGTCAGTGTTAGTTCCCGCCGTGGCATCCTTGACGCCCATTACCAGCAAGAAATCGAAGCCCGCAGCCGCTATCTCTTTTGTCAGCTTCGCGCGGATTCCCATTCCGGCTGCTTCGGCCTCACTAAAATCCACCATCCACTTCATGCCCGCGTCGATGCCCACTTCATCGACGACGGCGGACGGAGAAGGATCGGGCCCGGCCGCCAAACGATCGCGGATTGGACCACCCTGGGTGTTCAATACCAATCGTCCGTTTTTGTAGCCGAGAAGAACCCAGAAGTTGGGCATCACGCGCGTTAGAGGCGCGCGCATCCATGGCTCGTCTTGAGTCGCCGGCTTCGGAAAGTTGATCGGCTTTAGCAAAGCCGCATCGGGCGCGATCGGATCTTTGGGACGATCATCAGCATTGGCAGGTTTTAATTGGCGCGCAATCCACGCAGCACGCGGCGGATCAAAGCGATCGGCCAATTGACGCCATGCGGCCTTCGCACGCTCTGCGTCAGTGGCGGCTCGCCACGTCTGTTCCCAGAAATGTTTTCCCCAAGTCAACTCGTCAGCGGTCAACGCCGGCTCGTGCGTGTCGACGTGTACCTTGTCGGGATAGACGCGCACGCGTAGCTCGGAGCTTCCGTCGGCTAGCGGAAAGAAACGCGTCTCCAGTCGCACCGGAAACAATACGAGTGGCTGGGCCGGTCCCGAGGAAAGCTGCTTCGCGACCTCGGGCGTGTTTGGAATGTTTGGAATGTCAGCATTCGCGGTCTTCATGAGTCGCTTTTCCGGATCATCTGTCTAGCGTGAATGGCGATGCGCATCGGCCGCTGCAACGTGATGAAAGCCTGATGCGCGGAGTTCTTGCCCCACTTAACGTGATCGATCTCCGCCAGGGCTTTGCTGGTTGAGACGTGCGAGAGCGCCTTCAATTCGTCTTCGGTATTAGCAAAATGTCGCCAATTCAGATCGCTCCATGTTGTCAGCGGTGGCGGCTGAGGCGGTCCGAAATCCGCGACGTCCAGTCCAAAGCGTGGTTCGGTTGGTTGCTGTTGAATTACGAAGAACCACCCGTTCGGATCATTTGGCGAATCACCCAGCGCTACGTCCTCTTTAAGATCGAAGCCGACAAAGGTGATGTCTGGTTTGAGCGTACCGCGAAACAGTGGATGCTTTTCATCGTCCGGTTTGCGCGAGACGTCAAGTTGTGACCCGGTTTTCACCGCGCGCACCGCATAGATGACTGAGTTCGGATAACGGCGCAGCAATTCGCCGCGAATGAGCAACACGAGTTTCCCGCTGGTGTTGGGAGTGTTGTCTCCCAGGTGCTTGTTTCCCCACTTCGTGATCGGTTCGAGGTCGACGTCGGCGCGGCCTACTGACGTGTCCCAAAACTGCCGGAAGTAAGTACCGCGCTGATCCGTCGGATAGTCACGCCACAGAAGTTCACTGCTCATCTCCGCATTCAGTCCAACCATGAACGACTCAACAAACGGCGAGTTAGTCTCGAGCAGCGCGACTGTATTCGTTGGCACGTCGTCGAGACCGGGAAGTAAGAAATCCTGCGAGAGGTCGCGCAGTGCTTCATACATGGGCTGCGGAAAGTTGGGCGCATCCATGATCGGTTCAAGCGGGTCGGGCGGTTGTGGGGCGCCGGGCGGCAAAGTGAGCGAGGCGAGGATGCGCGTGGTGATGGTCTTTTCGGGATCGACACTCTGTAACAGCTTTGCCTTGACGTTGGTGTCGAACAGATTGAACTGCGGCGCCAGCGCTGTTTTCAACGACAGAAAGAGGGTGCCCAGTTTTTCGTGATGACCCTGGACCACTTTGCGAAACATCGCCGCGTCAGTACTGTCGTTCCCCGGTTTGAAATTGAGGAGACTTCGTTTAGGCGATCCTTCGGGCACGACCTTGAAGTCGCTAAGCTGAGGCGCGTTGGCCACTGCCTGCAAGATGCGTTCGGAACGAACAGTATCCTTTAGCACGCCGTTGGCCGCAGTCCGATTTTCTGAAACCTGATTGATGTTGATTGGACCAGTTTCAGGTTGTGTGACCAGAGCGACTGTCGCGAGGGTGCTGAGCCGCGCCATGAACAACATCGGCGCGATCGGCGGAGCGCCGCGGGTGACAAAACGAGCACTCACCATACCACGCGGATTTGTCAGCCGCCGAAAAGGTGCAGAGACGGCTGTGTCGGGCACGGCGGACAGCGAGATCTTTTGTGACAGGAGCGCGCGTTTGTCGGTTGGCGTAGTTGGCTCGACGACGAGGCGCGACTGCGCCGGAGCCAGCACTTTCAACAAAGTATCCTGAGAGAACTGGCTGAAATGTCTGGTGTGGTAGACGGCGCTGACGGCGCGGCCTAACTGACCCTGTCGCCGGATTTGATTGACTCGCTGGATCTCGCCCAGTTGTTCCCACGCCGAGGCCATCAAATCTTCCTGCTCAGCCTGAACCACCTGGGTGCCAAATGCCGCGACCACGCGTTGACGTGGATCGAGATTTAATTCGTCGAGCCAGTTTAGCGGCGGTGGCGCGGTGACGTTCACCAAGTGACGCGCCGCTTGCCAGCAACCGTAGATTGGTGGTCCGACGATCGGGTCCTGCTGCACGTTTTCGTCAGTCGCGACTTTCCACGCGCGGTTAAGGATGGTTTGCAGGGCGGTCTGAAACGGCGCGCGCACTGCGGTGGGCCAATCGTCTGGTTTACTGCCCACGACTCGCAGTGCGCCTTCGAGTCCGAGCGTCGTGCCTGGTGCATTTGGTGGCAGTGGCGGCTGGATCGTGAAGCCAGGTTCGCTAATGTCGATCGGACGCTTTCCGACTGTGTCGGGCATTTCGCGCGCCTTGAGCAATCCCACGAGTGACTCGAAGTCGCCGCCCGTGCCTGTGCGAAACTCCCATTGATAGTAGACAGGCAACGTCACCTCGGCAGGAGGTTTCGCCGGAGGCTCTACCTTTATAGTCCAGGCGGGCGTCAGATCCAGCGGCGCTGTTTCGTCTGGACCTTGAACCGGTTGGCCTAGTCCAGCTCGGCGGCCCTGTTCGAACGCAGGCACGACACAGGCAACGTATTCGGTCAGCGGATCGAGTCGACGTGGACACAGCAGTCGCGAGACGGTCAAAGCCGGATCGCCGCCGAGTGAAGATTTCAGCGCGGCGAGCTGTGGCTGCGTGCCTGCGACTTGCGCGTGAGCCCAACCCCACGATTCGCTTAAATCCGGTAGTTCCTGATCGGGTCGCGCGGGAGATTTAATCTCCAGCACAGGCAACGGGAGGTTGCGATCGATACGGATCGTCATGCCGTCCTGCTTCTTCAGCACGATCAGGCAGAGCCATGGTCGTAATCTGTTGGTATCGTCCGCCTTCGCGGGACTGAAGAGCCAGGCAAAGTCAGGGCGGTCAAATTCAATCGCGGGAAAGTAGTTCGGCTCGAAGTCGGTTGAGAGGTGCCGCGGTTCGGTGCGCACGACTTGTTGCGGATCGATGCCGATGACGTCGCCTGGGCCAAACAAACGAACCTGTCGTTCAACGTCGGGCGCAGTGTTGTTGATGCGCAGCTTGACGCTGACCGAAACGACTGCCGGTTGATGCGGGGTCATGTCGGTCGTCTGGATGCCGGCGGCAGCGCCCTGACGCACCCACGGTAAGAAGACGTAATTTGCGGGTCCGGCCATCTCGTATTCACCCTCTCGTTCTCTCTTGCGTCTCTGTGTCTCGGTGGTTTCTTTTTTAACCACAGAGACACAGAGGCACAGAGATTACTTCCTCACCTCAGACAGGCGGAGAATCTGCAAGCGTGCGGCTTTCTCCGGAGTCGTCACTTCGATTTCGCGTAACGCCTGCTCGGCTTCCGAGTAGGTGCTCGGCTGGCGTACAGTCGAAAGGTCGTCTTTGGCCACAATGCTCCAGCCTTCTTTCGTCACCTGATACTTGCCCACAGTTGTCACCCGATACTTCGCTTTGCCACTGCGCCGAATGTCACTGCTGCCGGCCGCCCCAAACTGCGCCTGCTTGAGCAACAACTCGCCACGCAACTGGTAGAAGATCTTCGGCGCCTGCGGTTGCGGCAGTTCCGCCGGACTGCGATGCGCCACCTTCGTATCATCGTCAATGAGCCACGTCTCAAACTCGATCGTCTTCACTTCCAGCCAGTCAGCCGGCTGGCTGGTC
>DASXRE010000157.1:0-16343 GCA_036506775.1 Pyrinomonadaceae bacterium
CCGGCGATAGTACGGGACCAACGCGGTGACAAGTCCCCGCACTCCAAGGAGGTACTAAATCTAACTGCATCACTACCGAAAATAATTCTCGTTTTGACTTTTTTTGACTGACGCGTACAATGCGCGGCTGATTCTCACGCAGATCAAAATTGGACGGAGGGCCTCACAGTACTCCGCAGGCACCTCAAACCTTAAACCTCTCGACTTCTTAAGGAGCCAGACATGACATTCATTCAATTCGCCGATGAACCCAGCCAGGAAGAACGCATCGCTAAACTTCGTCAGGAAGTAGAAAAACTCGGTGGCAGCACGATGTCGCTCGAATCGATGCCGGCTGACATGGAAGAAGAATTTCTGCGCCACGTACTCGAGTATGAGACTGCCGAGCCGATCAGCCTGATGCAACTACTCGAAAACTCGGGCCTGCAAGTTCCAACGCCGGACGATCTCGACAACGACGCGCTCACAGTCAAGTTGAAAGAGATCATCGAGCGCATGGCTTCGCTCGGCGCCTATCTGCTGCATACCAATCACCTCTCGGATCGCGCGCTCTACGAGTATCTGTATCACGACGGACTGCGTGAGGAGGCGGTGCTGTTTCCTGAAAATCCCAGCTACGCTTACATGATCGATCTCACCGGCAGTGGCAGCCAGGAAGACAACCACGTGTTTCTGAAGTACTACGCGGACGAGAAATACCGGCAACAGTGGGCCCGCGACTGGCCGGACGACCCGATTCCCGATCACGAAAATCCGCCATTCGATCGCGACCGCTTTCTGCCACAGTCACCAATCGGGTGATGTTGAGTGTGTCTGACCTGTGGTCTAGGCCACGATCATCGTGCCGGTGCCTTTGTCGGTGAAGACTTCTGACAGGAGCGCGTTGCGATTATTGCCGCTGATGATGTGGGCGGAGTGAACTCCACGCCGCAAGAGTGTAGTTATGCTTTGCAGTTTGGGAATCATTCCGCCAGTGGCCGCGCCGGTGGTGATTAGTTCGTCGGCGTCGGCCGCGCTCAGTCGCGAGAGTTTTGACTGAGGCTCGGTGGGGTTCAGGTAGATGCCATCGACGTCGCTGAGCAGGATCAACTTCTCGGCCTGCAGTCGGACGGCAATCTCAGCGGCGATCGTGTCGGCGTTGATGTTGAAAACGATGCCATCATCATCGGCGCCCAACGAAGAGATCACCGGCAGGTAGCCATGATCTAACAACACCATGAGCAGGCGAGAATTGATCTGAACTACGTCACCGACGTAGCCGAAATCGACTGTGTCGCGAATGCCGGTCTTCCGGTTGAGGATCTCTCTCGGCGGACGCTTCTCAGCGTGCACGATATTGCCATCGACGCCCGAAAGGCCGACAGCTTCGATGCCGCGCTGGCGAAGCGCTGCGAGAATGTCGGTATTGATCTTGCCGGCGAAGATCATTTTGGCCATTTCAAGGGTGGCGTCGTCAGTAACGCGGCGGCCCTCGATGATGGTCTGTTCGACGCCGAGTTTCGAAGCGAGCTCACTGAGCTGTTTGCCGCCGCCGTGCACGACGCAGATGCGAATGCCGACCTGATGAAGTAAAGCGAGTTCTTCGGCGAGTGAGTTGAGATTATCGCGGTCTTCGGTGACCTTGCCCGAAAGTTTGACGACAAACGTCTGGCCCTTGAAGCGCTGGATGTAGGGCAGTGCCTCGCGCAGGAGGTCCAGGCGCGTCTGATTGTCGATCGTCAAACTCATATTAGTTGGGCCATCACTGCTTTTTGCACGTGCAGACGGTTCTCGGCTTCGTCTATAACCACGGAAGCCGTCGAATCGATCACGCCGTCGGTGACAATCACGTTGCGGCGCACCGGCAAACAGTGCATGAAGATCGCCTTACTGGTTCGGCTCATCCGTTCTTCATTCACTATCCACTGGCCTCGATGCCGGGCGCGCTCCGCAACGTCCCGATCCGTGGCTCCGTAGAACTGTTTTCCGCCCCAGCTCTTCGCGTAAATCACTTCGGCGCCATCGAAGGCGGCGTCAATATCGTTTGTCATCTCGACACTTCCGCCCGCTTGAGCCGCACGCTGCCGCGTGGCTTCGATCAACTCCTCGTCGAGTTCGTAACCCGACGGGTGTGCAATCACGAGATCGTGGCCCATCTGTGCTGCCGCCAACGCGAAACTGTTCGGCACAGCCATTGGCAGCGGCTTCGGATGCCAGGCCCACGTCAACACCAGGCGCTTCCGTCCCGCGCCGAGTTTTTCGCGGATCGTCATCATATCGGCCACAGATTGACAGGGGTGGTGCATGGCGGACTCGAGGTTGATGATCGGCACCGAAGCGTATTTCGCGAAGGCGTTGAGCACCGGGTCGATGCGCTCTTCCTCCCAGTTTGTCAAACCCGCGAAAGTGCGCACGCCGATCGCGACGCAGTATCGTTCAAGCACGCGCACAAACTCCGCGACGTGCTCGGTTTTGTCAGAGTCCATTACTGCGCCTTCGCGGTGTTCGAGTGTCCAGCTTGTGCCGCCGGGTTCGAGCACGACTGCATTGCCGCCGAGTTCGTAAATCCCGACCTGCATTGAGGCACGCGTGCGCAGGCTGGGATTGAAGAACACCAGGGCCACAGATTTTCCTGTTAGCGGCCTGGACCGATCGTCGCCATGCTTGAAGCGCATCGCCGAAGCGATCATTTGATCGAGGTCGCTGTTGAGCGTGCTCAAAAAGTTCATCCGCGTCATCCGTGTTCCAACGCACTCACAAACAGATCCACTTCTGCTTCCTGCAAACACAACGGCGGCAACAGTCGCAGCACCTTCGGATTGCTCGACGTGCCCGTAATGATCTTCCGCTCAAGCAGCGTTTGATGAACCGGCGCGGCCTTGTCGGCGAATTCGATTCCGAGCAAAAAGCCTCGACCGTGGACAGCCACGACCGGTTCGATCTCACGGAGCCGTTCTCTCAAATACGCTTCAACTCTCTTCACATTCTCCAGCATCCGATCCGCTTCGATCGCTTCCAGCGTTGCGTTGACAGCTGCCATGGCCAGCATGCCGCCGCCAAACGTAGTGCCGAGATCGTTCTCTTTGATGTGCGACGCGATCTGCTCTGTCACGAGACACGCGCCCACAGGTACACCACTGCCGAGAGCTTTTGCGAGCGTGATGATGTCGGGCACGACGCTATCGCCTGCCGGGCTGCCGGCAAAGAACCACTCGCCGGTGCGCCCGACGCCCGTTTGCACTTCGTCATAGATCAAGACGATGCCGCGTTCGTCGCAGAGCTCGCGCAACTCACGATAGAAGCCCGGTTCGGCCATTCGCACACCCGCCATCGACTGAATCGGCTCCAGCATTATTGCGGCGACCGTCTCATCCGCAATGCTCCGCACCGATCCGATATTCCCAAACTCGGCTTGCAAGTGTCCCGGCACGTTTGGCTTTCCGAGTTCACGATACTTGCCGAGAAAGGTTGCGCTGATGGCATCCGCGGTGCGGCCGTGAAAGCCACCGGTGAACGTGATGATCTGTTCACGGCCTGTCGTCATCCGCGCCATGCGCATGGCGTTCTCGTTGGCCTCGGTGCCGGAGTTGCAAAAAAAGGCCTTCGTGAGTAGCGGCGGCGCAACTGAGACGAGTTTTTCCGCCGCGCGCGCGCGCACGCTCGAATAGACCAGGTTGGAATAGAACAACAACTGCCCCGCCTGCTCGCGAATCGCTTTCACCACGCGCGGATGACAATGACCCGTTCCGGCAACAGCGTGGCCGCCATACAGATCGAGATACTTCTCACCGTCGCTGGTGTAGATCCAGACGCCATCGCCGCGTTCCGCAGAGATCGGCATCTTCTTGTAAGTGGCGAGCTGGAACTGATCTTCGCTCGCGGCTATTTGAGGTAACAGCGCCGTGGTCATGGATTTGTTCCTGTTAACATCAAACCGGTCTGCTCATCGAGCCCTAACATCAGGTTCATGTTCTGCACCGCCTGTCCGGCGGCGCCTTTCACGAGATTGTCGATCGCCGAAAAGACCACGACTTGTTTCCCGCGCACCGCAAAACCAAGGTCGCAGAAGTTTGTTGTCTTCACCCAGTTGATGTCCGGTGAACCGTCGACCAGGCGAATGAAGAAAGAGTCGCGATAATAATCGGCGAAGATCGAGCGCAATTCGGATTCGCTGAGTTCGCGCTTGGCTTCGGCGTAGATCGAAGCGAAGATTCCGCGCGCAACCGGCAGCGAATGCGTCATGAACACCAGTTCGTTGGTCCAGTCGCCGACGTGATTGAGCTCCTGCTCGATCTCCGGCACGTGTTGATGCGTGAAAGGCTTGTAGGCGTAGAACGAGGTCATGCGCTGCGGATGGTGCGTGTTGGCAGCAGCCTTCGCGCCCGAGCCCGACGATCCCGTTTTGGCGTCGACCACGACGCGGCCTGTGAGCAATCCATTCGCAACCAGCGGCGCGAGGCCAAGCAACGTGGCGGTTGCGAAACAACCGGGATTGGCAATCAAACGCGCGCGGCGCACGGCTTCGCGATTTGTTTCAGTCAGGCCGTAAACAAACTCGGCCTGCGCGTCCATCGCAGTGTGCGGCTGTTTGTAGTGTTTCTCGAAGAGGGATTGATCTCGCAAACGGAAGTCGCCGGAGAGATCGATAGCTTTGCTGTGCGGCGGCAGCGCCGGCACGATCGACATTGCCTGACCGTGCGGGAGCGCAAGGAAGACACAATCGATCCCGTCGAGACTCTCCGGTTGTTTGACGAAGTTCAGCTTAGTCAGGCCGTATAAGTTGCGATGCACCTCTCCGACTGGTTTGCCGGCGTGCTCGTTGGCGGTGACAAGGACCACCTCGACGTTTGGGTGGAAAAGGAGAATACGGAGTAGCTCTGAGCCGCCGTAACCGGAGCCGCCGAAGATTGCCACTTTGAATCTGTGTTGAGTTGAGTTCATCTTAAACACGGATCGACACGGATTTAGCTTCAACCCTCTCCATCACCAGCCCAAACAACGCTGCGCCCTCGCGGCGCGCGTTGGCCACCGGCACCTGAAACTGATCCTTGATGTAGTCTTCACCCATCCGCGAATCAGTCACTGATCCGGAAATTACATCAACCCCCACGCCGCGCTGGCGCAGCAGTTCGATCCCACCCCACGCGCCGACATAATCAGACGCACAGAACACCAGCGCCGCGGTCGCTTCGAGCAACTCCACGTCACCGAAGATCGTGTCTACGGAATAGCCACCGAGAATTCCATCGCCCAGTTCGATCACGATCAGATCCGGATTGGCCTCGTTCAATTTGGCGATGATCGCTTTCGCTGTCGGCGCGAGATCCGCTACATCGACAGTCGAAGGCAGACCGCAGTCGAGAAAACTGGCCGTCGCAATCGCACCGTGATCTGACATGTTCAAGGTATCTCGCAGGCAAGCGACACCGGAGAGTTTTCCGGCTGCGACCTTCAAACCCGCGCGCGTCGCTTGTTTGATCAGCTCGGTTGCCGCGTAAGTCTTGCCGCTGTTCATACTCGTGCCCGCGATCATTACGATTGGCGCCGTCTCGCCGAGACGCGTTCGCGGCGGCAGGCAGGCGTCGGCGATGTTCACAACGTTGCCGTTCTCGTCGCACGCCAGACCGATCACTTCCAGCTCAATCGCATCGCCCAGGCTGGAATGATGTCCGGTGCAACGGCCAATCACGCCACCCATGTTCAGCAAATGCAGTCGATCCCCGCTCGTCACTGTTTGCGGAACATCTCCCACGAAACCTTTCAACGCACGACGCCGGCCCAACACGCCCAGCAAGAGATCGCCGGGATTGATCTTCGCGAGACGACCTGTCGGCAACTCGAGCATGTTGTAAGTAGCGCTGTCCGTCAGTGCACGCACGACGACCACGTCACCGGCTTTGGGAGAAGCCGTTGACGAAACCAGCGCCACCGTTTTTGTTAGTCCGAGCGGCGATGTTGCAGATCCAATCTTGTCGACATCGATAACGTTAATTTCGGTCATCGTGCACCTCCCAGGCGCAACCGGAGCGCGTTGAGCTTGATGAAGCCCTCAGCATCGCGCTGGTTGTAAACCGTGTCGGCTTCAAAGGTCGCGATGTTTTCGTCATAGAGAGAGTGTGGCGAGCGGCGGCCCACCACGATCGCGTTGCCACGATAGAGTTTCAGACGCACGTCGCCTGTGACTCTCGCTTGCGTCTCTTCAATGGTTTTGCGCAGCAGTTTGAATTCCGGCGCGAACCAGAAACCGTAATAGATGCTCTCGGCAAACTTTACGCCGAGCGAGTCGCGCAGGTGCATCACTTCGCGATCGAGCGTGATCGATTCGAGCGCGCGATGAGCTGCGTGGAGAATCGTTACGCCGGGCGTTTCGTAAACGCCACGTGATTTCATGCCGACGAACCGGTTCTCAACGAGATCGACTCGGCCAATGCCGTGTTCGCCGCCGAGCTTGTTCAACGTTTCGAGCGACGCGACCGGATCGAGTTTGCGTCCGTCAATCGCCACGGGCTCGCCTTGGTCAAAAGAGATCTCGACGTACTGCGCTTCGTTACGCGCATTCTCAGGTGAACGCGTCAACTGAAAGATGTTCTCGGGCGGTTCGGCCCAAGGGTCTTCGAGAATGCCGCCCTCGTAAGAGATATGCATCAGGTTGGCGTCCGTCGAGTATGGCTTCTCGGCGGTCGCCGTGACCGGGATGTTGTGCCGCTTCGCGTACTCGATCAGATCCGTGCGGCCTTTGAATTCCCACTCTCGCCACGGAGCAATGACTTTGATGTCGGGCTGAAGCGCGTAATAGGTTAGTTCGAAACGAACTTGGTCGTTACCTTTGCCGGTAGCGCCGTGAGCGACGGCGTCAGCGCCTTCCTGTCGCGCGATCTCGATCTGGCGCTTCGCGATCACCGGACGCGCCAGCGACGTGCCCATCAGATAGACGCCTTCGTAGATCGCGTTTGCCTTAACCGCGGTCCAGACGTAATCACGCACGAATTCCTCGCGCAGATCTTCGATGTAGAGCTTCGACGCGCCGGTCGCGTGTGCTTTTTCCTCGAGTCCCGACAATTCCGCGCCTTGGCCCACGTCAGCGCAGTAACACACCACTTCGCAGTGGTAGTGTTCCTTCAGCCAGCGAAGCATGACTGACGTGTCGAGACCGCCCGAGTAAGCCAAAACGATTTTTTTGATATCGGTCATTTAAACAGTCCCCAAACCCTCTTGATGATCGTTCTCTTCGCTTTCGCATCGCGCACGGCAATGAAGATTGTGTCTTCACCGGCGATCGTTCCGACGACGTCCGAAATCGCGGCTGCGTCGATCTCCACCGCGACGGCGGATGCGAGGCCGGGTAACGTTCGCGCGATTAACAGACTGTCGCCCGCCTGGTCTAAACTCAGCAGTCCGCGCGCAGAGGCGCCGTTTGCTCGCGGCAGCGTGTAATGGCCGTGCTGCTTGACGATGCCGAGCTCTTCTAAATCACGCGATACGCTCGACTGCGTTGCCGGTACGCCAGTGCGTTCAAGCAGCGTGCGTAGATCTTCCTGCGTGCCGATTGGCTTAGCCTGGATCAGGCTCAGTATCCGTTGTTGTCGATCTCGTTTATTCATAGAACTTGCATAAACAGTGCATGGATGCATAAACTAGCACGGTAGTTGGTCAGGGTCAAATATGAGTGAGAAAAATTTGTGGGGTGGCAGGTTTCAGGGCAAAGCGGATCCGCAGTTTGCGGAGTTTAATAATTCATTTCGGTTTGATCGGCGAGTGTTTGAGGCCGACGTGCGTGCCAGCCTTGCCTACTGCGCGGCGCTTGAGCGTGCGAGAGTGCTGACCGCTACGGAAGCTGAACAAATCCGAGCCGGACTGGAATCTGTGCGCGCTGAAGGCCTGCCCGTCGAGTCCGCTGCGGAAGACGTGCATTCGTTTGTTGAGGCGCGCTTGGTCGCACTGGTTGGTGATGTTGGTCGGAGGCTGCATACGGGACGCAGTCGTAACGATCAGGTGTCCACGGATTTCAGGATCTGGATGCGTGAGGCGCTCGACGATCTGGATGGATTGATCCGCGAGGCCCAGACCGCGCTCGTGGAGTTTGGTGAAGCAAATGAAGCTGTGGTTCTTCCTGGCTACACGCATCTGCAACGGGCGCAGCCTGTACTGCTGGCTCATTGGTGTTTGGCTTACTTAGAAATGCTGGCGCGGGATCGGGAACGGCTCAAGGAAACGCGGCGCCGAGTGAACGTGCTGCCACTCGGTTCGGCGGCGCTCGCCGGCACATCTTTTCCGATCGACAGAGAAGCCTTAGCAGCGTCGCTGGGTTTTGAATCCGTGGCTCGCAACAGTCTTGACGCCGTCAGCGATCGCGATTTCTGTGTCGAGTTTCTCAGCAACTGCGCGTTGCTGATGGTCCACCTTTCGCGTCTGGCCGAAGACGTGATTCTTTACGCGACGACCGAGTTTGGGTTCTTCGAGTTGGGCGACGCGATTGCCACCGGATCGAGTCTGATGCCGCAGAAGAAGAACCCGGATTCGATGGAGCTGGTGCGCGGCAAAGCGGGGCGCGTGTTTGGCGATCTCCTGGGCATGCTGACGACACTGAAAGGCTTGCCGCTCGCTTACAACAAAGACATGCAGGAAGACAAGGAAGCCGTCTTCGACTCATTCGACACGGTGTCTGCGTGTTTGAGAGTTACGGTCACGGTGCTGCGAAACATCAGCGTCAACAAAGAGCGCACGCTGGCGGCGGCCTCGCGTGGTTACATGAACGCCACCGAACTCGCCGACTATCTCGTCCGCAAGGGCATGCCTTTCCGAGACGCGCACGAAGTAGTCGGAAAGATCGTCATGCGCGCGATTGAACAGGGACAGGAACTCGATCAGTTATCGCTGTCGGAACTTCAGGCCTTCTCAACGCTCATCGCTGAGGATGTCCACATTGCTCTGTCACTTGAACAAACGTTAATGTCGAAGTCGCAAACCGGCGGCACGTCACCCGCATCAGTCTCGGCCGCTCTTGCCAAAGCGCGTGAGTCCTTAAAGGAATGAGATTCCGAAGCTAACGCTTCTCGGGTGAACCGGAGGGGCTTGGCGAGGGCGCAACAATCTTTGGCTGGATCGTTTCCTGATAGATGAACGTCGCGTCCTGAAGTTTCAAGACGACGGCGGGTTTGATGGCGTTGCGGTCCGCGTCAATAGTGATGATGCCCGTGACGCCTTCAAAGTTTGTGGTTTGCGCCAGCGCATCGCGCAGTTTTTGACTATCAGTGGTTCCGGCCCGCTTGATGGCGTCGAAAAGTAAGCGCGTTGCGTCGTAGGCCAGCGCGGCGTGCGCATCGGGCACGAGATTACCGTAGCGTTGCTTGTATTGCTGCACAAACGACTGAATCGCGGGCGAGGGACTGTCGACCGAGTAGTGCGTCGAGATGTAAGAATTATTCAAAGCATCGCCACCTAGTTGCCAAAGCTCCGGCGCGTCCCAGCCATCACCACCGAGTAACGGCTGCTCCAACCCAAGTGCGCGTGCCTGTTTCGCGATGACCGTCACGTCGCCGTAGTAACCCGGAATGTAGATCACGTCAGGCTCAGCCGCTTTTATCGAGCTCAACTGTCCTTTGAAATCAGCATCGCCCTGCGTGTACGACTGCTTGTTCACAATCTGACCACCGAGTTTGGCAAAGCTCAGTTCAAAGAATTCCGTCAAGCCGCGGCCATACGGCGAGTTGAAATCGAAGAGTATTGCCGCTTTCTTCGCCTTCAGAGTATTAGCCGCGAAACTGGCCATCACTTCACCCTGGAACGAATCGACGAAGCAGGTGCGAAAGATGTAGTCGCCGGCCTTCGTGACCGCCGGATCAGTTGACGATGGAGCGATGAGCGGGATGTGCGACGACTGTGCCTTTGGTGCCGCCGCGCGGTTGTTGCCCGAAGTACCGCCGCCGATTATGGCGACGACCTTGTCGTGATCGATGAGTTTGGCGGTGAGCCGCGCTGCTTCTTCAGGACTGCCCTTGTCGTCGTCGATCACGACGTCGATCTGCCGTCCCTTGATGCCGCCGAGTTGATTGATCTCCGCGGCGGCCAGCAGCACCCCGTTGATAGCTGAGCGTCCGAAGTTGAAAGTTGGACCGCTGAGATCGCCGAAGTAGCCGATTTTGATCGTGGTGCGGTTCGGCTGCTCGCCTTGGGGCGGTTTTCGCGCACAGGAAAAAGCGAGCGCCAGTGAAATAATAATCACCGGCAGCACGAGGCTGCGCAGGTGGAGAGTCTTTGAGCGTGGTGTGGGAGAGTTTGGAATGGGGTCGTCGTGAACGCGTGAACTACTCACCGAGATATGCTTCTTTTATCCTGGGATCCTTGGCCAGGTCCTTTGACGGACCTTCCATCACGATCCTTCCGGTTTCGAGTACGTAGGCACGATCGGAATGGCCCAACGCCGCGTGTGCGTTCTGCTCGACGAGAAGAATCGTGGTGCCCTTTGACTTGATTTCATCGATCGCTTCAAAAATTGTGTGAACGATGAGCGGCGCGAGTCCCAGCGACGGCTCGTCGAGCAGCAACAGCCGCGGTTTGGACATCAACGCACGGCCCATCGCCAGCATCTGTTGCTCGCCGCCGGAGAGCGTGCCGGCTTTTTGTGCTTCACGTTCCTTGAGACGGGGAAACATCTTGAAGGCGCGGTCCATGTCAGTGGCGACCTGACTCTTGCTCTTGCTCAGATAGGCGCCCATTTGCAGGTTCTCTCGCACCGTCAGATTTGCAAAGACGCCACGGCCTTCGGGCGACATCGAGATACCGCGGGCAACGAGCTTGTGCGTGGGCCTGCCGCTGATGTCTTCACCTTCGAAGATGACTTTTCCTTCCCGAGGTTGGAGCAGGCCGGTAATGGTCCGCAGGGTGGTCGTTTTTCCGGCGCCGTTCGCGCCGATAAGCGTCACCACTTCGCCTTTTTCGACGTGCATCGAAACGCCGGTGAGCGCTTCGATGGCGCCGTAGTTCACGGAAACGTTTTCGATGGTAAGCATCTAATCGCCCAAGTAAGCTTCGATCACTTTGGGATCGTTCTTGATTTCCTGCGGCAGGCCCAACGCGATCGATTTCCCGTAGTCCACCACCTGAATTCTTTCACATACACCCATCACAACTTTCATGTTGTGCTCGACCAGCAGAATCGTAAGTCCAAAACGATCGCGGATCTGTTTGATGAGGTGCATCAGGTCTTCCTGTTCCGACGGGTTCATGCCGGCGGCGGGTTCGTCAAGCAACAACAACTTCGGTCGCGTTGCCAGCGCGCGGACGATCTCGAGCCGCCGCTGTGAACCGTACGGCAAACTGGTGCCGCCCTCCTCGCAGACGCGTGCGAGGTCAAAGATCTCGAGCAGCTCGAAACAGTATTCACGGTGTTTATTTTCGTCTTTCGCGAAGCGCGGCGTTCGCAAGACGGCGTCGAACAGTTTCTGGCCCATGTGAATGTGGCACGCGGTCATGACGTTTTCGAGGACCGACATGCTCGGAAAGAGCCGAATGTTCTGAAACGTTCGCGAGATCCCGCGGGTCGCGATCTGATAGGGACGCAAGCCGTCGATTCGCTGTCCGTCAAAGAAGATCGAACCGGAAGTCGGTTCGTAAACGCCCGTCAGCAGGTTGAAGATCGTGGTCTTGCCGGCGCCGTTCGGACCGATGAGTCCGTAGATCTCACCTTTCCTGACGCTCATGTCCAGCTCGTTAACTGCCACCAGGCCGCCGAAGCGAATCGTTGCTTTCTCGGTTTGCAGCACGATGTCGTGGGAGTTCGTGTTTTCGCTCATTGGAGGTTCTCACCTCCGACCGGGCGATCCGGTTGAGTTGCTGCGGTTGAAGGGTTGGTTGGCGCCGCGGCTGGACCACCACCGGCCGACTCTGCCATGCGCTTTGCTCGTTTGCGCCACGCTTTGAGCGGCGCCGCCGAACCCAGCAAACCCTGCGGACGAGTAATCATGAGAATGATCAGCAGCAGCGAGTAGATCACCATGCGGTATTCGGCAAAGCCGCGCAATGCCTCGGGCAAAACCGTCAAAACGATCGCGCCCAACACTGAGCCGACAATCGATCCGAGTCCGCCGAGAATGATCATGATCAGAATCTCGAACGACTTGATGAACTCAAACGACTTCGGATTCAGATAGCCATCGAAGTGGGCCAGCAACACGCCGCCCGCGCCCGCCAGGGCGGACGAGATCACAAACGCCATCACTTTGTAGCGCGTCGTGTTGACGCCCATTGCCTCTGCGGCCAGTTCGTCGTCACGAATGGAGATCAACGCCCGGCCAAACGCAGAGTTGACGATGTTGTAAACGATAACGATCGTCAAAACCGCGATCAGAAAAATCCAGAAGAAACTTTTTACGATCGGAATCCCGGAATAACCACGCGCGCCGCCGACCGACTCGATGTTGTTGAGAAAGACGACGATGATTTGTCCAAAACCGAGCGTGACGATCGCGAGATAGTCACCGCGCAGGCGAAGCGAGGGAATGCCGACCGCGAGACCAGCGAGGCCTGCGAACGCCGCGCCAATCAAAGTGGCGACAGTCAGTGCGACCACCCAGCCAAGTTTGCCGCCACCGAGCGCATTCGCCAGGTTCACACCGTAATTCACCGAGAAATACGCTGACGAATAAGCACCCACCGCCATGAAACCTGCATGGCCGATCGAGAACTGGCCGGTGAAGCCGTTGATCAGATTGAGTGAAACTGCGAGCGTGATCGCGATGCCGGAGAGCATCAGGATGCGAACGAAGTAGGGGTTGAGCATTCGTCCCTGAAAGACGAAGTCGAGTCCGAGCAGAACGGCAATTACGAGCAGGGCGATGATGAGATTGCGCAGGTACCGGGGCACTCTTCGTCGTCCTTAAACTTTCTCCTGAGCGACCGTACCGAGAAGTCCGGAAGGCCTGAACAGCAGTATCAAGATGAGTATTGCGAAGGCGACGGCGTCTTTGTAGGTCGGTGATAGATAACCCACAACCATCGTTTCGGTGATGCCGATGAGTAGTCCGCCAAGCATCGCGCCGGGAATATTGCCGATGCCGCCCAGCACCGCGGCGACGAACGCTTTGAGGCCAACCAGAATTCCCATCAACGGATCGATGCGCGGGATGCGAATCGCAACCAGCACGCCGGCGGCCGCCGCGAGCGCCGAGCCGAGTGCAAACGTGAAAGCGATGATGCGATCGGTGTTGATGCCCATCAACTTCGCCGATTGCAGGTTGAATGAAACGGCGCGCATCGCGCGGCCTGTCTTGGTGCGATAAACGATCAGTTGCAGCGCGATCATCAGCACGATGGCAATCGCCAGCACGATGACGTCAGCACTATTGATGCTGGCGCCTTCAAAAAGCTGGATGTTGCGTTTGGTGAAGAGCTCCGGAAAGAATTTCGGCTCCGCGCCGAAGACGACCTGACCGCCGTTTTCGAGCAGCAGCGAAACACCGATTGCGGTGATCAGCGCGGTCAGCCGCGAATATTTGCGAACGGGACGATAAGCCAGCCGTTCAATGATCACGCCAATCGCCGCGCAGATGGCCATGGCGAGCAACATCACCACGAGTGCGGTGATGAGCGAGGGTTCCAATGTGCCGCCGCCGAGTAAGCCACGGGCGACGACTCCGTCGGCGCCCATGCCGAGCGCTTGTGCGCCGCGCGCACCAATGCCGTTGGCAAGATAAAAGCCCATGAACGCGCCCACCATGTAGACGTCGCCATGGGCGAAGTTAATTAACTTCAGGACCCCATAGACCATCGTGTAACCGAGCGCAATCAGAGAGTAGATTGCGCCCAGCGAGATACCGTTGATCAGTTGTTGGAGGAACGTACTCATACTTGTGATTCGCTATCCTCGATCATGGAGTGCGGAGAACGGTCGCCGCTTGATTCAGGCACTGATAGCGATCACTGATTTGAGGTCTTGGCCGGCACTGCCGGAGCGCTCGCCGGTGCTGCACTGGCGGCGGCCGGCATGGCAGCGCCTTCGACGGTCACACGTTCTTTCACTGCATACGTGCCGCCGTCCTTGATCTCGATCATGACGATTGGCTTCACCGCATCGCGATTCTCGTTGAAGGTGACTGTTCCGGTCACGCCGGGAAACTCTTTCGTTGCGGCGAGCGCATCGCGGATGTCCGGACCATTGAGTGATTTCGAACGCTTGATCGCGTCAAACATGATCCGCGCGGCGTCGTAAGCGGTTGCAGCCAACGCATCGGGCAGCGTCTTGTAGCGCGCCTTGTAGTCGTTAACAAACTTCTGCACCTTCGGATCCGTGTCGTAAGGTGAGTAGTGATTCGTGAAATAGGAACCGTTCAAAGCGGATCCGCCGATAGCATAAAGCTGGGTTGAGTCCCAACCGTCGCCGCCGATCAGCGGTACCGTGATGCCCTTGTCGCGTGCCTGCTTCGCAATCAAACCAACGTCGTTGTAGTAGCCCGGCACAAAGATCACTTCCGGATTCGCGCCCTTCAACGAGGTCAGTTGCGCGTTGAAATCCTGATCGCCTTCCTGGTACGACTGCACTGCAACGATCTTGCCGCCCATTTTGGTAAACGTTTCATTGATTACTTTTTCCAGTCCAGTGGAGTAATCGTTCTTCCGGTCGACCATGATGGCCGCGGCCTTGGCGTTCAGCGACTTCGCCGCAAACTGAGCGATGGCCGCGCCCTGTACGGGATCGATGAAACAACTGCGGAAGATGTAATCGCCTTTCTTGGTAACTTCAGGATTGGTCGAAGAAGGCGTGAGCATGGGAACGTGCGCGTTCTGGGCGATCGGCGCGGCGGCGATCGAGCGCGAACTCGCCACTTCGCCGAGGATCGCGTGCACCTGATCCTGCGTCACAAACTTCGTCACGATCGTGGCGGCCTCAGATGCGTCCGAGCGATCGTCCTGGACCAGCAGTTCGACCTGTTTGCCGTTGATACCGCCGGCAGAGTTGACCTCGTCAGCGGCCATCTTGATGCCATTTACTGACGAAATCCCGAAGTTTGCGGTCGTGCCTGTAAGCGACATGAAGACACCGACGCGTACTTTGTCGGCGCCTCCTCCCTGGTTTTGGCAGGCGCTCAACAGACTTAGTGAAACAATAAAAGCTACCAGAATGCGTTTCATACAGTTCCTCACAAGGCTGGAAGTTTATGATGCGGCGTAATCGCGCTGAATAATAGCTTTGACGCGCTGGTTACGCAAATGTGATTGATGGGCAGTGATGCAGTTTGAATTACAGGAGCTTGTTCCACAGGACGCCTCCCTGGAGTGCGGCGACTCGTCGCCGCTTTGGCCTAACGATGTCGCAGGCGATAGCACCCGACCAAAGCGGTGACGAGTCCCCGCACTCCAAGGAGGTACTAAGTCCTGACTGCATCACTACCGATTGATGTAAATCAGTGCAGATTCGTGGCTTGTCCTTGTAAGATATGGCGCCGTGAGCAAACTCGGAGACATGAGCGGGCCGGAGTTCCGCCGCTTCGGGCATGAACTCGTCGACTGGATTGCCGACTATTTCGACAACATCGACGAATTGCCGGTGCTCGCCACCATCGAGCCCGGCGAGTTAAAAGCAAAGTTGCCGGCAGCGCCGCCCGAGCAAGGCGAGCCGATGGAAGAGATCATGGCGGACGTCGATCGACTCATCGTCCCGGCGCTGACACACTGGAGTCATCCGTCGTTCTTCGCCTACTTCGCCACGTCCACCTCCGGTCCCGGCATCCTCGGCGAACTGTTGACCGCGGCTTTCGACAACAAAGCGATGCTCTGGCGTACGTCGCCTGCCTCGACGGAACTCGAGGAAGTCACGCTTGACTGGCTGCGGCAAATGATGGGACTCGACAGAGGCCTGATCGGGATCATCTACGACACTGCGTCCGTATCCAGCATGCACGCGATTGCGGCAGCGCGCGAAGGCGTCGAGCAACGGATTCGTGAAGACGGCATGTCCGGCCGTCCCGACCTGCCGCTGCTGCGCATCTACGTTTCGGAGCAGGCACACTCGTCGATTGAAAAGGGCGTCATCACACTGGGGCTTGGCCAACGTGCGTTGCGCAAAATTCCGACCGACCGCGAGTTTCGCATGGACGCCCACGCGCTGGCGGCAGCGATCGAAGAAGACAAACGCGCAGGTCATTTGCCGTTCTGCGTGGTCGCCACTGTGGGAACCACGTCGACGTCGAGTCTCGATCCCGTTCCGGAGATCGTTCCGATTTGTGAGGAGCACGCGCTGTGGTTGCACGTCGATGCGGCGTATGCGGGTTCCGCCGCGATCGTGCCGGAGTTCAGATCGATTCTTGCTGGCTGTGAACGTGCCGATTCGCTGGTTACCAATCCGCACAAGTGGCTCTTCACGCCATTTG
>DASXRE010000158.1:0-15171 GCA_036506775.1 Pyrinomonadaceae bacterium
GACCAGCCAGCCGGCTGACTGGCTGGAAGTGAAGACGATCGAGTTTGAGACGTGGCTCATTGACGATGATACGAAGGTGGCGCATCGCAGTCCGGCGGAACTGCCGCAACCGCAGGCGCCGAAGATCTTCTACCAGTTGCGGGGCGAGTTGTTGCTGAAGCAGGCGCAGTTTGGGGCAGCCGGCAGCAGTGACATTCGTCGCAGTGGCAAAGCGAAGTATCGGGTAACGACGGTCGGCAAGTATCAGGTTACGAAAGAAGGCTGGAGCATTGTGGCCAAAGACGACCTTTCGACTGTACGCCAGCCAAGCACCTACTCGGAAGCCGAGCAGGCGTTACGCGAAATCGAAGTGAAGACTCCGGAGAAGGCCGCACGCTTGCAGATTCTCCGTTTGTCTGAGGTGAGGAAGTAATCTCTGTGCCTCTGTCTCTCGGTGGTAAACCTTCATCGCCGAAATACAAAGATCGAATTGCCCACCATCGCTTCCGGCTGCTGGTGCCGATACCGGTCGATGATCTCTTTTTGTTCATCCGAAAGATCTATCTCTGAAAAGTACCACGCACCGATGGCTACGTATTTTGTCTCCGGATCTGAAGGATCGTCATCATCATACCATCCCGGAAAGTCCTCAAGCTCCACTCCATAAAACTTCAAAAACTCTCCCCCGACCATTATTCCCGTCACTCGATTCTCTCCACGCGCCTGAAGATAGCGAGCCAGCGGCTTTACTTCCTGGCCTGTCTCGACATTCGAATCGGAGAGCTTCTGCCAACCTCGCTCACTGCCGCCGGCGAGTGGGTTGAAGTAGGTCAGATAGTTTGGAAAGGTTGAGATTGCGATCGCGAGACTCGGTGCCAGCAAGACAAGCGCACACGAGACACCGAGCACGCGGCTGCGCCTCGTCCCGGCCTCAACGAGCGCCGCAACGAGAGCAGCTCCGGTCACCGCGACAAACGGAAACATCGGCAGCAGGTGACGCACACCGATATTAAGATGCGAAGTCATGGTGAGACCCAGATACAAGACACCTGGCAGCAGCGCGTAAAGCAGCACATAGCGTTTGCCCCTAAACACCTGAATCACGGCCCACACTAATCCGCCAATCGAAGTGACCAGAAACGGAATCGTCGTCTTGAGCGCGAACGCGACCGGAAAGTAATACCACCATCCCGTATCCGAAACTTGACCGAGCAGAAACGCGGGCCTGCCTTCACGCGTGTCCTGGACCACCATGTGAACTCCGTAGACGAAGTACCGCGGCAGCAGCGGGGGAATGTCTACTCCAAACGAGTAGAACGCGATCAGGATGAAGTAAGCAGCGCCGAACACGACGAGCGGCAACAGAACCTCGGATTTAACGGAGAAACGCTTTCGGATTAAACGCCACGATGCCCGAATCACAAGGATCGCAAACGCAACCGGCACGAGAACCAGCAGCGAATACTTCGTGACCAGAGCAAGGCCGAGCGCACCGCCGAGCAGCAGCGCGCCGAGCATCCCGTCGTCAGTCAAAAACTTCTTTAGCGCAATGACAAACAGCAGCAATGCCAGCGCGGACGCGATATCGTTCTGCACGACAATCGAGTTGCCGGCAATATTCGGTTCAGTGGCCAGCAGAAATACCGCAATCAGCGCCGCTACTGGTCCAAACAACTGGCGTGTGAACCACCAAACCGCCAACAACAGCAACAGCGGAATAACTAGTACCGGCAGCCTTCCATAGAACGCTATCTGCTCGAACTGTGCGGCGTTGCGATCAAAGAACGCCTCTTCAATCCGGGTCATCCCGTCTTCGGGGTCTTCAGGCGTTGCTGCCTGCTGCCAGCCAGGCGAATCAAACGGAAACTGCGGATGTAATCTCCAGAGTCCTAAACCGCTGAGCAATTTGATGAGAGGCGGGTGCTCCTGATTCAAACGGTAGTCGTGAGTCAAAAGGTATGAATAGCCTGCCGGCATGTGCATCGAGTCGTCGATGAACAAACCTTTTTGCGGTAGCAGTGATAACAACGCAGCGAGGAACGCGAGGAGCATTCCCGTTAACAGAGCTGCTTCGATTGAATGACTTCTCCTGATGGCGCTACGACAATTCATGAAGCAGCGCTTTCGCTTCAAGCAGGTCCAGCGTATCGAATCCTTCAGTAAAACTTTCGTAGATCGGCGCCAGCAAACTCCGCGCTTCCTTCGCTCTCCCGTTTTCCCGATAAAGACGCGCCAGACTCATCGTCGCCCGCAGCTCCAACGATCTTGCTTGCTGCCGTTGCGCAATCTCAATTGACTTGCGAAAACACGCTTCAGATCCTTCCCCGGCATGAGCAAGTTCCAGTTCGCCTTTAACGCGGTAGAGTTCCGCGAGGTAACAGCCTTCGTTAATGCGCTCAGCCGACGCGAGCGCTTCATTCAACAGTCGGACTCCGTCTTCGGCTAGCCCAGACCTTCCCTGCGCTTCACCCAGCAACGCCAAAAAATGTGGACGCGCCACTTGTGTTCCCGATCGCACGTGCGCCGCCAGTCCATGACATATGAGTTGAATGCCCTCTTCCGCCGACCCCTGATCAAAGGATGCCCAGCCTCGGGTGATAGTCGACATAGCCTGATACAGCGTCAGTCCGTGTTCACTCGAGATCTTGATCGCGGCCTCCGCGTATTCCTGGGCCAACTGCTCTTCCCGGCGAAGATGATGAAGAATCGAAGCAAAGTAGAAGGCATGCGCCAGCCCGTGGGGTTCCGCTAGTTCGTGGGCCAGAGACAGCGCCTCCTGCATTCGCTTCACCGAACGATCCGGTTGTCCGAGAAACCACAAGGCCCAAGCGCCGTGACTAAGCATCGTCACACCTGAGTCCTGCGAGTAAAGAACGACGTCGTCGCGATGCTGCTCTGGGTCGTAAAGCGACAGGGCCTTCTCGAAGTGCTCCATCGCCGGAGCGAAGTCTCCGATATGCACCAGAGTAACTTCCATCGCCAGATGACCACGCAGGGCAAGGCCCGGATACGGAAACTGCTCGGCCAAACGCAGAAACTCATCAGCGATCTCGCGGGCTGTTACTAACTCCGCCCTGACTATGTGAAAAGCCCAGAGTCCCCATAGAACCTCTGAAACATCCGGCGTCTCGCCCAACTGCTGACATAGCTCGCGCGCTCTTCTGTAAGTATTGCCGACTTCCGTCGCCGCGTAGCCATTGGTTGCCATTAATGGCACTCCCAGCGTCAGTTGCAGACATAGTTCCTGTTCGGCGCGTTCGGTGCTGTCCGGCAAGTGTTCTGTTACTTTCAGCCCGTGTTGGGCCAGTGCGACTGCCTCGCGATAAGCAAAACGTCGAATAGCGTTGTCGGCTGCTCTTTGAAGATACTTTGCTGCACGCTTGTAATCGCCACCCCGCTCAAAGTGCATCGCCAGCTCTGCGGCGATCTCCTGCGCACGTTCGCCGTAGATCTCTTCGCCGCGGTCGCCAATGCGCAGATGAAATTGCACGCGGCGCGACGATGACACGCGATCAGACAGCACGTTCTGATACAACGCGTGGATAAAACCGTACCGGCCTGCTGCCTGTCCATTCGGCAATACCTGAACGCCGCAATCCTGAATGAAAAGTCGCTGACGCGCGAGTTCATGGCACCGCGCCTCCACCATGGCGTGATCCTCGCCCAATGCGGCCGTCACGGCGAGCGTCGAAAACTCTGTGCCGGCGAGGCTGGCCGCCTCCAGAATGCGTTGCACCGCCGCATCGAGATGCTCGATGTGTTTCTCAATCATCTGCTTGATGCTATCGGGCACGCCGACTTCAACCTTCTCCATGCCACCAATTAATTCCCAGCATCCTGCGTTCTTAACGATCGACCCTTGCGTCACCAGGTAATCCACAACGTTAACCATGAAGAGCGAATTGCCCTCGGTTCGTTCGTAGATCGATTGCGCGAGTCCGCCGGGAAAGCGGTTGTCAGCAAACCTGACGGACAAGTATTTCGCAATTGCGCCTTCGGTGAGATAGGTCAGCCGCAACTCCTCACACTGTTGCTTCGCCACCAGCTCCTGCTTGACTGCTCGGAGCGGATGCCCGCTGACTATCAACTCCTCCGACCTGTATGTCCCAATCATCATTAGGTGGGCCGGTTGACGCTGCGTCGCCATATACGAGATCAGATCAAGCGTCGCCCGGTCGCTCCAGTGGAGATCTTCCAGGATGAGAACAAGAGGTCGATCTGAGGCCAGCACTTCCAACGCTGCACCCATTTCTCGCAACATTCGCTCGCGCGTTGCTCCCAAAACTTCCCGTGCCAACGCTTCTCGTTCTGAAGCACTCAACAAGGAAGGCATTTGCAGTAACCACAGCGGTGCGTGGGTCCGCAGTATGTCGACCACCGTCTGGTCTGCTCGACACAAGCGTCCGATGGCTTCGAGTATTGGCAAATAGGCTTCACCGGTCCCGTACTGTTCCAGACACTGTCCAGTCCCGATTCGTATGTTGCGATCAAAAGCGACGTAGCGTGCAAACGTGTCAACGAGAGCCGTCTTGCCGATACCCGCCTCTCCCGTCACAAAAACGATCTGACGTTCTCCGCGCAACGTCTTTTGCAGCCAGCCACGCATTTGCGCGAGCGCTTCGTCACGACCCACAAGACCGATAGGTAAATCATGCTCGCGTGGTTGTGAGGCGAGAGCGGCCGTATCGTGGACCATCAACTGGTCCGTCTCAGGCGCCATTGGTTCCTCGGCGATCTGGCCGATAAATCGGTAGCCCCGCCGATGTGCGGTTTCGATAAAGCGAGGGGACTTCGAGTCGTCCTCGAGCGCGTCACGCAATTGACGAATCGTGACTTTGAGCACTGCCTCGCCGACAAACGTGTCGGGCCAGACGGCTGCGAGCAGTTGTTGCTTGGTAACAAGCTCGCCGGGACGAACGACCAGTTGATTGAGCACCGCGTAGGCTTTGGGCCGAAGCCTTATCAGTTGCGAGCCTCGCCAGAGACATTCGTTGGAACGGTCCAGACAAAACGGGTCGAAGGTGATAGAGCACTTTGAACGCACGTTGCGCTTATTCTCCATTGTCAACACACTGCTTGCAACCAGCCTGTGGCCTCGCATTACCGAAACGTTACCGCACCTTTACGACATCTTTATGACTCGCCTGTTCACGCCTCCTACTTTATGCGCGCTTACTAGTAGAAGCGTAAAGCGCAGACAAACAAGAAGGAGAACCATGAGTAAACGTACTGAAGCCCTTGCTGAGCGCCTCGAACAGGGCGCACTCGCATTGGCAAACTTCGCAAACGCACTTACCGACGCTGAATGGGAAAAGCGTGTTCCAAAGGACGGACGCAAGATCGGCGTCGTTGTGCATCACGTGGCCAGTGTTTATCCGCTGGAGATTCAGCTAGCCAAGGCGGTTGCGGCAGGCGAAGCGATCGTCGGCGTGACCTCCGCCACTGTGGACGAAATGAATGCGCAACACGCCAAATCACACGACCGCGCCACGAAAGGTCAGACTCTGGATCTGCTTCGGCGTAACAGCGCCGCAGCCGCAAATGCAATACGAGCTTTGCGTGACGAGGACCTGGACCAGGCTGTGCCGGCGTCGCTGTACTCCGATGCTCCGGTTACCTGCCAATTCATCCTCGAGGACCACGCAGTGCGCCACAGCTACCACCATCTGGCCCTTTTACAGGCTGCTTTGAAATCAGCAATTCGCGCGGCCTGAGGGCTCATCATCAAGGGACGAACTAAAACTACAAGGGAGATGTTCCATGAAAAACCAGGTTATAAGGGCGTTAGCAACAATCAGTTTTCTGGTCGCAATGACAATCGTCACGACTGGATCAGCACAGGCTCAATCGGCGATCAGGGTGAACATTCCGTTCAACTTCACCGTCGGCAACAAGACACTTCCGGCGGGTCGATACTCCGTTAATCGCTTTGCGGAGTATGCGAGCGATACCGTTGTGCTGATCAGCAGTGCTGATGGTCATACGAAGTTGGTTTGTTTGACCTACGCGGCTCACTCGCTCGATCCGAAAGGGAAAGTGACGTTGATTTTCCATCGCTATGGAGATCAGAACTTTCTCTATCAGGTATGGTCGGCGGATGGGAGCACCGGACGAGTGTTCGCGAAATCGCGGAGCGAGCGGGAAATCAACCGCAGAGCTCGTGAAGCGGCGCGTGACGTGGTCAGGAAAGAGCCGGCAGTGGAGACAGTCAGCGTAACCGTCGATCAATGAGATAACGAGCAACGGGGGGCACAGCGCTGGTCTCAGTGGTGCGCGCAGTTCGCTTCGCCAACACTGAGACCGCGCTGCGGGTAAGAAATGGTTAAACTGGATCCAGATGTGCGACTTGCGGCCGGCGGTGACATGGTTGCATTCGAAGAGCTTTACAGGCGTCACCATAGTCGCGTGTACAGTCTCTGCTACCGCATGACACGCAATACGTCAGAGTCTGAAGACCTGACCCAATCCGTTTTTATTCAGCTCTTTCGCAAGCTCAAGACGTTTCGCGGCGACTCGTCGTTCACTACCTGGCTGCATCGGTTGACGGTGAATGAAGTGTTGATGCACTTCCGCAAGCGGTCTGTAAGGCGGGAGCAAACTACAGAGGACGGGACACTGCCCAATCAGATTGCGGGTGGAAGTCAAAACCCCGGGCGGATGTCAGTAATCGATCGTATCGCTCTCGACGATGCGATCCGGCAGTTGTCGCCAGGTTATCGTGCTGTTTTCATCTTGCACGACGTGGAAGGATACGAGCACAGGGAGATCGGGAAGATTCTGGGAGTTGCTGCCGGCACTTCGAAATCGCAGTTGCATAAAGCCCGCATAAAACTGCGGCATCTGCTCAGCGGTCAGAAGAGTTCACGCGAGAGCACTGACGAAACGCGGACTTTGCGACGACGTATCGATCTCAAGCGACCAGTAGTTTGTTAGGCAAACCAGTGGCATATATTTGTATGGGTAGCACTCTGTGGCCGCTCCGCTTGTGGCGTTAAAAGGGGGTGGCCACAGAGTGCCACCCCTACAAATCAGAACACTACGGGTGAGGTGAACACGATGTGTATTCCGCGAAATCGGTCTGCTGAGTTCAACTCGTTTTTGAAAAGCAAGCCGGGCGAAGTTGCGGATCGCGAAAAGCAGTTTGAGGCGGGAACAGAGTTTTCTGAAAGAGCCTGAAAGCGGTCGCGTTTACGCGTTAGAATGTGGACCAATGCGATCGCGTGAGTTTCTGGTTGACGAAGGGAGTCACGAATGCAAGACGCTGGGATGACCTCTGAATTAGCGTCTTTGAAAACGAAGCTGCGTGCGACATGGATTGCCGGGGATTTTGGAGAGATTGCCAAATCATATGCCACTGGCGCTGAAGAGTTCGTGCGAAGCCTGAATCTGCAGCCGGGCATGCGCGTGCTGGATGTTGCGTGCGGTACCGGCAATCTGGCGCTTCCCGCAGCTCGGCTGGGAGCATCGGTAACGGGCGTGGATATTGCGCCAAACCTGGTTGAGCAGGCGCGAAAGAATGCAACGCGCGAAGGGTTGGCAGCTCAATTCGACGAAGGCGACGCGGAGAACCTCGCCTATGACGATGCGAGCTTCGATGCCGTGATAACGATGTTCGGAGCGATGTTTGCGCCGCGTCCGGAACTGGTCGCCGCGGAACTCAAACGAGTATGCCGTCCCGGCGGTTTCATCGCCATGGCCAACTGGACGCCCACCGGGTTTATCGGTCAGATGTTCAAGATCGTCGCTTCGCACGTGCCACCACCTCCTAACATGCCCTCGCCCGTCTTGTGGGGTAAAGAAGACGTGGTGCGCGAGCGACTGAGTGAAGGTATCGCCAGTTTGCAAACCGAGCCGCAAACGATAGATTTCCGTTTTCCCTTCACTCCCGCAGAAACGGTTGAACACTTCTTCGTCTACTACGGTCCATCGTTCAAAGCCTTCAACGCGCTCGATGACAACGGGCGGGCTGTGTTGCGTCAGGATCTTGAACAGCACTGGACGAAACACAACGAGGCGACTGACGGAACCACTAGCGTCCCTTCCGAGTACCTGAAGGTCGTCGCGGTACGTGCCTGAGTATCCGTGTACTCCGTAGAATCTGTGGACTAGGAACGCAGGAACCTCTTGCGTTCCGCGGCCGGCAACTTCTCGGCCGCATAGCGCAGCATGGTCCGCGGCATCGACGAGGCGTGCCTCTCTAAAAACCGCACCAGTCGCTTCTGGTCCCGCTTCCCTGCTTCGCGAATCCATGACCCTACCGCTTTCTGAACCAGTTCGTGTTTGTCGTTAACCAGGATCTCTGCGATGGCAAAGGTGTCTTCAATTTCCCCGGCGCGAATGAAGTAGTAGGTGCTCACGATTGCAGTCCGCCGCTCCCACGGATTGCGCGAACGCGCAAGCTGATAGAGTATTTCGCGAGACTTGTCTGCGAGGTAGCCGCCAACCACGTAGGGAGCAGCGCGATCAACGAGGTCCCAGTTGTTGATACGATCGTGCCGGCGAATGTAGAGATCGAAGAGCGCCTTCCGCTGTTCTGGCGTTGTGCTTTTGCTCCGCGCCTGAAAGTCCATGATGCTGACTGCTCCCATGCGCACTTCGTAATACGCGCTATCGAGTAACCGTTCGATATTGCCAAGCGACATCTGCGTGAACTGTTTGGCGATCGCAAAAATCCTGCCGAAGCTCACACCAAGCACTTTGTTATCGTTCGAACCGGCATCTGGGTCGGGATGGAAGTAGCGAGAAATGTCTCTAACGGCGCCGGGGTCCGCAATCTCCTTCAGCGCGGAGATGAATTCTTTGTAATATTTGGCAGTGGGCACGAGTTTCTGGACCAGTCAGACGACCTTCCGCACGATGCGCGAAGAGTAGACTAACTCCTGGCCTTGATGTCGTAAGCCCACAACGTTCCGAGATCGCGGATGTACAAACGGCCATTCGCAATCACCGGATAAGCAAACGATCCTTCCGGGTAAGGACCAGTCTGTTTCTTCGCCGGCTGCGCCGGCGGGGTGAAGCGTCCCTTTTCGCGGTAACCCTCTGGAGTTGCTTCAGCCAGCACGTAGTCTCCATTCGTCAAGTGCAGGTACAGCATCCCGTCGGCAGCCGCGACTGAAGCCCAGCCGAAATCATCCCGCTGCCACGTCACCTTCCCCGTGGCGAAATCAACCGCGAGCAGTTTTTGTCCAACTTCTGTTCCGTACAGATGATTACCCACGATGACTGCGCCGCCGAGACCGTTTGGTAACCCGCGAACGAAGTAGACCTGTTCCGCAACTACGTCACTGCCGTTCGCCTTGAGATGGACCATGCCACCGCCCACGCCAAGCGCACCACCATACACGTATTCGCCGCGAGCAACCGGCGTGAAATACTGCGCTGGTCCTTTCGCAACATCCGCGTAGCGCCAGAGAAACTGTCCGGTCTTCGCATCAACTCCGATCAGTCCCTTGCTCAAAAACTGCACGTACTGTTTACGGCCCGCCGCTTGTACGATGATCGCCGAGGCGTAACCCGCGGGATCGCCACCGGGCACTGCTGATTTCCAGATGACCGCGCCAGTCTTCTTGTTAAGCGCAACTATCGTCGCCTGCGCGCCACCTGGAGTTATCACCACCAGGTCGCCATCGACGAGTGGCGACTCCGCATACGCCCATTCACCGGGCTGACCGCCAAACTCTTTCCGCAGATTCTTTGACCAGCGAACTTTTCCGGTCTTCGTTTCGAGACAAGCGAAATCGCCATCTGAACCGAGCGCGTAAAGAAGATCTCCGTCAATCGTCGGAGTCGAACGTGCTTTCGGATATGACGGGTTCTGGTCGGGATTGCCAACGTTACCGACGCGTGTGGTCCAGATCACTTTGCCATCATCAGACGAGAGTGCCTGCACGAACTCGTTGTCCAGGCCGTGGTTGCTCATCAGATAGATTCTGTTTCCGACAACCACGGGTGTTGAATAACCGTCACCGAGTTCATTCACTTGCCAGAGCAGTTTCGGTCCTCCAGCCGGCCATTGTTTGAGCAGCCCGGTCTCCTTCGAAACGCCGCTGCGATCCGGACCGCGCCACTGCGGCCAGTCGGCAGCCGGAGTATTCACGACGCAAAAACAAAGAGCTGCGCAGATAGTTAACAATCGTGATTTCACTGTCTTCTCCTTTGGAATCGGAACTGCCGCTGAAGTCTGTTGGGCTGTACGAGCAAGGCACCAGAAAATGTTTCATTGGCGTATCAATTTTGAATTGGACGCCTCCCTGGAGTGCGTCCTCTCGGCGCTTCAGACCAAAGCGGTGACAAGTCCCCGCACTCCAAGGAGGTACCAGGTTTAATGCATCACGACCGTCTTTTGCTACCGGCTCAGTTTCAATAATCAATTTTGAATTGGACGCCTCCTTGGAGTGCGGGGACTTGTCACCGCTTTGGTCTGAAGCGAAATCAAACTGCATCATTGCCTCAAAAAACTATTGCCTCGCATCACGGCTTCTCGTATATTCAAGGTCCCAGCAAAACCCGACACCGTTCGGTAATTCCCCCTCAATCAGTGTATTCGTTTCGCCCACTCCGGAACTGTATCTTGTGGAGGACTATCATGACGTTTGTTGCTCGCTCTTGCTGGGTGCGCTTGTTCGTTGCAGTTGCGTTGCTCTCCTTTGGAATCACAGCCGCCGTCGCGCAGTCGGCAAGTTTCTCGCGCACGGATTTTCCTTCGCTGGGAAATAATCACATTGTCGCCGACGTTAATGGCGACGCGATACCGGATCTGGTAGGCACGGGAACCAACTCGGTCGCCGTCATGCTGGGCACTGGCACTGGAACATTTCGGGCCAGAGTTGATTTTCGTGTGGGCGGCGCCGCGCAGGATCTCGCGGCCGGCGATTTCAATGGCGACGGCAGAATTGACCTCGCAGTCGCGCTCAACGATCCCACGTTCAGTCTTGCATTGCTCACAGGCAATGGCGACGGCACGTTCAACGCGCCGGTAACATTCGAGAACACATCGCACGCGGATTCACCCGCTATCGTGGCGACCGATCTCGATAACGATGGCCGTCTGGACCTCGTGCTGGCCCACGCGATCGGCTGCTTTACCTCGCCCTGCATCGTTTCGCGAAGCATTACGGTGTTACTCGGATTTGGCGACGGCACGTTTCAGCAACCGATCGACATCGATGTTGGCACCGGCATGGTGCGTATTGCGGTTGGCGATTTCAATCGCGACGGGATCAAGGACCTGGGCATCGCCGGCGACAACTCGCGTGTTTACACGCTGCTCGGCGTCGGTAACGGAACGTTTCTGCAACAGCCGGCAATCACACTCACGAGTGACACGCTTTTCGTCGATGGCACGGATATCGACGTCGCCGATCTCAATCGTGACACGATCGAAGATCTCGTCGTGGCCATTCCCGGGAACGGAAGCCGCACAGCGGTGCTGCTCGGCCTGGGCGACGGAACGTTTGGTCCACCCTCAATCATCACCGAACCCGGTCTGCGCTTTCCGCAATACCAAACCATCGCCGATTTCAATCGCGACGGTTTTCTCGATCTTGCAATCGCACTCGCAAACGGTTCGCAGGGTTTGATGGAGATTCGAAACGGCAACGGCGACGGCACGTTCCGTTCGCCGGCGCTTTACTTTGTACCGCCTCCGCAGTCGAGCATCGGCGGCGGCACGATTGTGTCGGGTGATTTCAACCGCGACGGCCGAGTTGATATCGGATTGCCTGTCGTCGGTGCGAGTCCGGCTTTGATTGACGCCGTGAACGCGACCGGAGTCGCGACTGTTCAACCCGCCTACGGAAGTGTTACCGCTACGCCTTCGACCGTCACTGCCGGCACTTCGACCGAGATTCGTATCAGTCTGGTGTCAGGCGCGGTTGCGCCGGCGAATGGTTTTACGTTTTCAGTTTCGAGCAGCAACTCTTCTGTGCTCTCGGTGCCGTCGAGTGTGTTCATGCCGGCGGGAACATCTACGGTGGCGTTCAATGGCAACGCGCGAAACGTGACCTCGAGACAGAGCGTGACCGTGCGCGTGTCGAACAATCAACTCGGGCGGCGCGACGTAACGGTTACAGTGACTCCCGCTAGCACACCGCCGCCTGTGCTCACAGTTGCGGCTTTGACGTTGAATCCGAGTTCGGTTACCGGCGGCAACAGTGTTCAGGGAACCGTTACGTTGAGTGCAACTGCTTCGTCGGCGATAGTGGTTAGTCTCGCCAGCAGCGGCACGCAAGCGACGGTTCCGGCTAGTTTGACTGTGGCTGCGGGCGCTTCGTCGGGAACGTTCACAATCGGAACTGTTTCGGTTACCGCAACCACGACGATTTCGATTAGTGCAAGCTTGAACGGTGTGACGCGCAGCGCGGCGCTCACAATTAATCCGGCTTCCACGCAACCGCCGCCATCTACGGATACGGTCAGCATCACGCGCGCTGAATACGACAGCGGCAAACGGACGCTGCGGGTTGAGGCGACGAGTACGCGCAGCACTGCGACGTTGCAAGTGTTTGTGACGGCGACGGGTCAGCTGATCGGGACGTTGTCGAACGCCGGTGGTGGTCAATACCGGGGCGAGTTCAGTGTTGGTACCAACCCGCAGAACATCACGGTGCGGAGTAGTCTGGGAGGCGTCGCGACGCGATCCGTGACCGCGAAGTAGAAGCGGCGGGATTGGTATTGGACAGTTTGGAGTGCGCCGCCTTGTCGGCGCTTTGACCAAAGCGGTGACAAGTCCCCGCACTCCAGGGAGGCGCCCATTGAACTGACGAGTACCAAAAGACAATAGTGCTGCATTTAAACTTAGTACCTCCTTGGAGTGCGGGGACTTGTCACCGCTTTGGTCTGAAAGCGGAATCAAAACTGCCTGCCCCAAAAAAACTATTGCCTCGCCGGTCTCACTTTTCGCTGTGCTTCTTGTGCCTCTTTGTGGCTTGTGTCTTACGGCTTGTCGGTGACTTTTAGTTCTTTCACGGGAACGCCGTCGCTCCAGACGCCCATGAAGCGCTGCTGCGGTGTGTTGCCAAGCGCGTACTCGCGGTTATTGCCGTAAAATGCCGCGTCGCATAAACCGTCGAAAAGCTTCCAGGTGCCGTAGAAGTCGAGCGCGTTGACCATCATCGTCTCGAGCCGGTCGCGCCTGTCCGTTCGATCAATCCGGCGCGTCGGCAACCCGCCCGCGCGGTCCGAAATTTCCGCGGGCCCGCCTCCAATTCCCTCACCACTGTCGTAATCCTTGTCAAAAGCGGTCGGCGCGCGGTGACTCGCCTGCAACGCCGGCATACCATGCGTATCCGTAACCAGCGTCACGTAATCCTTGTTGCTTGCCGGCACGCGTGTCGACTCGTAATAAACACGCTTCGCATCCACGTCGCGCACCAACGTGTCCTGATCCCCCGCCATCGCCAGCAAGAGCGTCTCCGCCGGAATCTTCTTTAAGTCAGCCAACGGAATATTGATCGGCGCTTCAGTGATACCCGGCTCGACCGACATCACCGCCAACACTCGTGGCAAACCTGACTCACTCGCCAAAGCCGCCACACTCGCCGCCAACAATCCGCCAACCGAGTGGCCCACCGCCGCAAACCTCTTCAAATCCACTTTCACGTGCCCCGGCTCGGTTTGCAAACGCTCGATCGCGTCCTTGATCGCGCCCAGCGTGTTCGGCGTGAACTCTCGAATCGGTGTCAGCAGGTTCGCCTGATAACGCGGGTAGACAACCACATTGCCACGCTTTACGAGATGATCGATCCACGCACCGTAATACAAGGGATTCATCCCGCCCCAGCCGTGCAGGAACACAATCAACGGCGCTGACGCGGGCTTTGGTGAGTCAGGCTCGAAGATCCAGTACTCCTGCCCGCCCTTGCCGTAGCGATTCTTCGTCACCGCGCTGTGCACGTACTGTTTTCCACCTGGTCCGGAGGCTGGCTGCGACGGCGGCATCGGGTTCTGCGAGGAGAGAATCGTCGGCGAACAGATTGCGAGACTGACAATCAAAGCGAGCGATATAATCAATTTGCGGTGCATCGTATATTCCCTTCACCTGCGCTCTTTTGACGCGCAACACGGCGCAAAAGTTTGACCCCGCCCCGGAGTTTTGACCCCTCTATTGGAGTGCGGTGACTTGTCACCGCCTTGGTCTGAACTAACATCCAAGGGTTGTGGCACAGGTGATGCCAAGAGGTTCGGTAGTCCCCCAAAAGCGTAACAAAAGAATTCACATGTTAACGCGCACGCACCAGCTTTCGATACTTGTCGCGACTTGCGCTCTCATCTGCTCGGGCGCGGTGATCGCTCAAGGGCAGACTTCGCTGTCCGAACTTCAGAAACTGCTCCACGAAAAAGCCGATTTCAACGAAACTGACTTCGCCGCACTCCAGCGCGGCGAAACGATCGTCAAGCTTGCGCCCGTTCAGGACAAACGCGAAGTCGCTGTCTCCGGTCTGGTCAGCCTGCACGCCAGCGCCGACGAGTTTTTACGCTCGTATCGCGACAGTATCACGCACAAAAATAACGCCGCGGTGCTCGAGGCCGGCCACTTCGGAACCGACCCCGCACTCAGCGATCTGCAAAGTCTCACCCTCGACACTCAGGATATTGAAGACCTGAAAGACTGCGTCGCGGGCGACTGCCAAATCAAACTCTCTGCCGCTATGATCGAGCGCTTTGCTCGCGAGATCAACTGGCAAGCCCCGGACTACGCGCAACAAGTTACACAGCTCTTCAAGTCGATGTTGCTCGACTACGTGCGAGACTATCGCGCTCGTGGCGATGCGGCGCTGATCGAGTACAACGACAAGCAGAACGAAGTGCGAGTGATAGACGAACAACAAGCGCTCAGCCACGTCTCCGGCTATCTCAATGACGTTGCGGCGACGATTTCGCCGCCTGCGCGATCAGAACAGCGAGGGGAACTGCGACCGCTCGAAGAGCTGATTGTCTGGTCCAGGTTCAAGTTTGGTCTGAAACCCGTCATCGCCATCAACCACATCACGATCTACAAACGCGATCGCGAACTCGGACCACAAATACTCGCGGTTTCAAAACAGATCTACGCGAACCACTATTTCAACTCGTCGCTCGCGATGACCGGGTTTGTGACCGTCGCTGGTCCAATGTCTTACCTGGTTTACGAAAATCGCTCGCGCGCTGACGGACTGGAAGGACCGTTCAGCAAATTCAAACGTCGCATCATCG
>DASXRE010000159.1:0-6066 GCA_036506775.1 Pyrinomonadaceae bacterium
GGAGCCCGTCGCACTCTCCATATCCAGCACAACATCCGGCGCTCGATCCGGACGCACGATCAGCGAAGCGCCCGTGCCGATCTGTGCGGCGGCGCTTAACTTCAGTTCGAGTTGATCGGTGAGCGGAATCTTGAGTTCGCCAGCGGCGGACGGCACGAGGGCCAGCGCGAGTCCCTGCAACTCAGCGGGATTTGTCTTCGGCAACGCCATCGCGACGAGAAAGAAGCTGACGTCGTCGCCACGAAACACCGGGATCCAAAGCTGAGGTTCAGGCAGTGCATCAATGCTCGATCCCGGCGCCACTCTCTTCGTGAACTCTTCACTCGCGTAACGATGTTCGGCCGGCATGCTGAGCGTCATCGAGAGCGGCAGGAGTTCAGCAAACAGCCGCTCGCTGTCGAGCTGAGTTGTGCCCCAGCCGTATACGTCGCGAGCCAGCGACTTTGGATCGAGCAACTTAACGAGCCGGTTCCAGTGAATTTGATGTTGCTCGAAGACAGGCGCAACGGTGTCTTCGGTGATCACTTGCGGGGTGACTTCGATGATTCCAGCGAGACGAAGCAGACGATAGATAAGTGGAGAGTTCTTCGCGAGATCAAACGAGATCAGCCAGTCAAACATGCGGCCGACCAGCTCTTGATCGATGTGCGTGGCCGCGATGAAGTCCGCGGGAAGTTCGGCGCGCAAGCGACCCGGCAATTCGTGGAATGCAGCGACGACGGGTGCGAGATCCAGAGTAACGTCTCGCAATGCCGCATCAACGTCAGCGCTCTCCCCTGCGTCCACGCTATGCAGCGCAACGTTCAGGTTCGCGAGCGAAGAATTCAACTGCGCGAGATCCTGGCCCAACGCCGTTAACGACGCGGGCGCGAGCGGCAGCTCCCAACCAAGATACGCGACGACGTTGCGCACGCCGTCTTCCGAGTCCATGCCGTAGGCCAATGGACTCAGAGCGCGCGCAAAACGAGCAGCTAGTAGATCAAAGGTGGGCATCGCTATTTCTTCCTCACCTTGGGACGCACAACCGGAATCGTGGTTTTGGCGGAGCCGTGATAGTAGAGGCCTTGCGCCAGCCGGCCATCGACAGTCAGGTCATTCAGTTTCGTGGGCGCGCGAAACTTCGAGTCGGCTTTGCGTTTGTTCAGATAGGCTCGCCAACTATCGCCGTCAGCACTCGTCGATGAGACCTGCGGTTCAAAAAGGGGGAAGTAGATAGCGTCGGCGTCGGGCGGTGGGTTATAGCCGGTGCCGCCTGCTTCCTTCGCCACAGTTCGCGGGACGGCTTTCACCGCCTCGTCAAGCGACTGGTAAATCCACTGCTTGTTCCAAACGTCTTTCGGAATCTTGATCCACCACGCGCCGGGAGCATCGAAGGCTTCATACGGCGACCATTGGACCAGCGTCTGTCCATCGCGAGTGGTTGGCGGCGAGCTGGGGTTAGCCTTGAGGGTTTTACGCAGATCATCCAAATTTCGCTTGACGTAATCAATCATCTCCGTGGCCATGGCGCTGTAGGTCGTTGTTACCAGACCATGGCCGCTCAAAGAGATGCTTGGACCAACCGAAGCAATAGTCACGCGGCCGTTGACATCAGTCTCGACATCCATAATGTGCGAGTATTCATTGCGCCAGGCTCCACTCGCGATTAGATCGTAAAGGTGGTTATTCCAGAAGCAGACAAAATCACCGACCTGGATGTCGTTAAGATCGACGAAAGTATTCTCGAAAAACTCATCTTTGTCATCGCTCATCAGGATGCCGGCGTTTTTCTCACGATGAGTGCGCACGACGGGCCCAAGCCTTACGTAGTCTTTGGTGGTCATCGCTGTTTCGAAGCTTGTATGAGGTGCGCCTGGGCGTCTCTTCATGCCGAATTCGAGAGCTTCAATGTTCACGGCGCTGCCGGTTTGATCGCAGTAAAGCCAGTTGCGGTCGAAGAAGTTGTCGCGCGGCTTATCAAACATCTCACTAAAGACATCGTCGTGTTTTAAACCCTCGTTCGGCTGAAACGTAGGCCACACAGTCGAGCTGCTTGTGGTGAACAGAACCAGCCATGCTTTCGTTACTCGCTTCGGAAAACGGATATTCGCTTGCAATGCTGGTCCACCAGTGGCTCCCGAGGGCGAAAAGAGAATGGTGTTTGATCCCAGATCTTTCCAATTTGTCATTTTGCTGAGGTGGTCTTTGAATGGGTCTTTGGGAAGAAACGGATATTCGAAGTTGCGCACGAGGACACCGTCTGTCCATGGCCCGCCGGGTCCGTCAACCTTCCACTTCCGTTCTGGCGATGAGGTAGAGAGTGCGACGCCGCCCGAGTTGACGTTGCAGTGCAGTTGTTCGACGGTTCTTAAACGGCGATCGAGAATCTCGTCGAGGGCTTCGGTCTCCAGTTTGCGGGGTCTCTTCGTTGATTTCCACAAGAGATCGCTGTGAATCATCATCGCGCGCCAGACGATCTGCCAGATCCACTCGGAGCGATTAGTCCGATACGTACTCTTCAGTGTGTCTTTGGTGGAATCTGAGGAGACAGTGACCTTCGACATCATTTCGAGGTCGAGGTGTTTGGGAACTCTCGTGTCTTTATCGTTAACGAAGTCATTCTTACGGTCGGTGATGTAGTTTATGATTTCGACCCACTCCTCCGCGGCCTCCACAGCGAGATCGAGTCCGTTAGCACCTGGTTTTTGTTTGTGTAATTCTTCCGCACGCCGACGGATATAACCGGCTATGGTCCGGTCATGCTTGTTCGTGAGGTCGAGGCCTTTGGTAGCTTCCTTGAAAGCGTCGTCAACAACGCCCATTCAGTTTGTCTCCGGGGGGAGGAGCGCGATACTACCATCGCGTTGAAGGGCGGGCAACGATTTTTGCAGCCACGATCACGCCGAAAGTTTCCGTCAGCACCAGCAGCATAGCGGTGATGCGAAATAAGTCGCGCGCGGAGCCCGGCGGCAGGTGGGCCACGTGATCAGGAGAGATGATGACGTAGTGATAGACGGCGCCGAAGATGAGCGAACCGAGCATTGACGCAAGCAACAGCCACATACCGGCCCGAGCGAATCGTGTAAACGACAGGACGAGTGCGACCAAAGGCGCCAGCAGGATGACTGTAAAGACGTAGAATTGTTGCCAGTTGCTGAGTCCAACGCCTAGTCGCGTGTGCGCGTGGCCGTGAAATAAGACGACAATCAGGTGGACCAGTACGGCGATACTCACCCACGTCAGTTGACTGGATCGTCCTGCCATGGGCTGCAATTATGCTCGTAAATCGGTTGCTGGCAATCTCTTTTTTGCTGCAACTGGCTACGCGGCCACTCGCGTTCGTCGCGGTGGCGCGGTGAGGGGCAGGAACTCAACTCCGCGGCGGAACTGAAATACGGAATCGAGTCGAGTAATTCGGAAGAGTTCGCGAAGAGAATCGCCAACGTTCATCAGTTCGAAGCTCATGCCGTTTGCTTGAGCCTGTTCACGCAATTGGAGCATCACGCCGAGGCCGTGCGCGTCCATCATCGTGACGTTTGACAGGTCCAGTATGACGGAGCTCGAAGCCGGCAGTGTTTGCATGGTTTCACGCAGTACATCGGTTTCTCCGACCACGACGTGGCCTTCGAGATTCAACAGGGAGACTGTTCCCAGATTTTTGTGTTCGACATTCAGCATTACGAATTCACCCCTTGTCTGGACCGCCGGGTAATCCAATCACTTTAATAACGTTTGGGGACAGGAGTTTGTTAACCGCCTGTTCGGATTTTTTCCTCTGAGTGAATAACACCGCCGAGGCGGGGGTTAGTGCTCTCTTTCTCAAAAAATTGATTTTTCATCGTCTATTATCTGTTCGCGAGCATACTTTCAGGTAACACGGGGACTTTCCTCTACTCGCTTTCACAGCCGGAGGTTGCTCGCGGAGTCATCACGTTGCTCGTAGCCACTGGTACGGTTTCGCTAGCCGTGTTGTTAGTGATGGCCGCGATTATGAGCAGCGGGAGCAAGAATCTGGACCATCGGTTTGGCTTTGGTAAGGAAGTGTTGACCCTGTTGATAGGCATACTGGGCACCATCGTTGGCTTCTATTACGGCAGCGCAAAAGAAAACGCTACGCAGTTAACAATCTCGCCCGTTGCCCTGAGTTCATCCACGCCTGCGATAGGCGACAAGTTCACGCTCGACGCGTCGATCATCGGAGGCACGCCACCTTGGGCGAATACTCCGGCGAGTCCAGCGCCTTAGACCTCAAGAGTCGGACGCCGCTGTTGGAAGAAGTCAGTACCACCCTGCGGTAGCGGGTGGGTCTGGCGACCCGCACGCGAGCTTGCTATTGATTTTGAATGCTCTCAGCTTTAACCCACCCGTTACCGCAGGGTGGTACTGATTTCTTCCCCGTTTGACTTCTGACTTTTGAAGCAAAGCGTGGCCGCTCAGAGTCCGAATACGTCCGTCACTCGCTTGGCGAGATCGTCCTCGGTCGTCGTGGTGTCGACCTCAATGGCGGGCAAACCCAGACGCGTCGTCTCCTCGCGGAGGATGTCCGTAAACATCCGATCGCGTTCGAGCAGGTTGCGCAAGGCTCTTTCCGGATCAGTGGTTTTGGCGAGAAATCCCCACGCCGCTCTGCCCCGACTCTCTACCGCTGCTTGACGGAACTCGGGCGTCGGGAGGAGCCAGACAGCACGACTGGGTGCGGAGAGGAGAGGGTTGACAAGGTGTGCCAACAGTCGGAACCCCTCGACGATGACACCGGGCTCGCGCGGCAGGCGGAGACAGTCTTCGATGATCAAGTTGAAGCCCTCGCCCCGAAACCAGTGGAACGTCTCGAGCATGGTTTTCGGGCTTCGGTTCACCCATCGCTCGTCCATGTTCATGGCCATGAAGCTGTGCAGCAACGGGCAGTTTTCGCGTGAGCTCTGACGGGCGTGATCCGCCATTACGTCGTCGGTCGGGTACACACGTAGACCTTGCTGAGCGGCTATGCGACGGGCGATGGTCGATTTGCCCGCACCGCTACCGCCACCGATCCAGTAGACGTGCTGGAGTTGTTTCTCCTCTTGATGCAAAAAACCGGGGTTCCTTAGCGACTATTAATAAATGATAGGGCTGACGTGGAGCCTACTGAGCAGCGTTCTTTTGCTTGGCCAACTCACGGCGAAACGCTCGCTCTCGGTCGCTCACGTAAGCTTTGTACCCCTGCGGGTCGATGAAAGCGGTCGAGACGCCGGCCTTGAACTGCTTGTATTTGGTTTCCATATCGAAGTAACTGCCATGAGCGCCGAGGAAATAATCGCAAGGCAATGAGTTTAAGACACGGAACGTCTTCTCGAAGTCTGCTGTTATTCCGGGATACTGCGTGTTGTCAACGAGTTTGTATCCGGGATTTACGTTCGGGCTGCCAACGATCACAACGTCCCGCGTCTTCGAGTTTTCTTTCACTTTCATGGTCCATGTAGTGCAGCCCTTCGTGTGCCCCGGCGTGAGATGCGCAGTGAGGACAGCATCACCGAGTTTCACTTCATCGCCGTCATGGAGTACGCGATCAACTTTTGTCGGCGTGTAAAGAGCGGTGGGGTCGTTGGCGTAATGAAAATCAGTTTTACCGCCTGACTCAACGACAGAGACATCCTCTTCCATCACCATGTATTTCGCGCCGGTGAGTTTTTTGATCGTGTCGCTGCCAGCGTTGTGGTCCCAGTGTGCATGACTGATCAGCAGGATCTTGATGTCACTGAACTTGAAGCCGAGTGATTCGACGCTGGTTCGAATGAGGGGAACATTGGCTTCAGTATCGCTGTTGATGAGAATGTGTCCTTGCGGCGTGGTGATGAGGTAGCTGGCTAATCCTCTGCTGCCGACGTAATAAAGGTTTCCCGCAATCCGGAAGGCAGGGAAGGGCTCGGTCCAATCGTTCTGAGACGGTGCCTGTTGGCCGCCTGTAAAAGCGATGACGGTCAGCATCAGCGCGAAAGCAATCGTCAGCAGACTCCACTCGTGTCGCATACTCCGGCTCCTCTATGAATCGTCGACGCCTTGAACTCAGTTTACTCGAGTACCCCTACAAATCAGGAGCCTCCTTGGAGT
>DASXRE010000160.1:0-18882 GCA_036506775.1 Pyrinomonadaceae bacterium
CGACGACTGAAGCGCGTCTTTACAATTTCGACGCTGAAGGCATGGTCAAGGTGCTTAAGATTTCCGGAGACGCCAAACCGCGTGAGATCGCAACTGCAAAGTACGAATTTGTCGAGGAACCACTCGTGGAGGCAACGGCTGCTCCTGAGCAGAAGGCTCCCGAAAAACAGATCTCGTTCACGGCAACCGGCAAGAACCGAATTTTCGGTCGGACCAAAACGACCATGAAGGTCGTTAGTTACGACGACTCATCCATCACCTGCGAGATACCTGGCGTCACAGGAACAGTCAGGTGGACCAGGGTAGATCCAGATCGTTATTTCATCATTCTTGTCGCCCGTCAGAATGAGTTCTACGACAAGAGTGGGTCAGCGTTTCCGATGGTTATCAAGTTGGCCGGAGGCGTTCCGAAAATTGACGCTGCGGGAACTTATTCCGACCATGGGAAAGCAGCTTTCGGCACAGTTCCAGCCGACACTTACAAAGACTACCTCAGAGAAGCGCGCGGCGATTCGGAAGTAATACTGCGGCTTGAAATCAACTCTCGGCAGTATGAAAGGGCTTTGAAAGTTGTGCAGGAGTGGCAGCGACGCTCGAGAGAGAGTGCTCTCTTGTACAGGCCTCCCGACAGTCCTGTTTCTCTGAATAATCTTCTGCTCTTGAGGACTGTTACAGAGACGCTGAACCTTTGCCAGAATGACATCGATCTATACAAACTCGACTACTCTTATCCTGGCGACTGGATCAGTGACAGCTACGGCCCTGAATTCATTCCGTTTTATTTCTTCAAGGAACTGAGACGGCGGAATGAAGCGCGACACATCGAATACAAGAAGTTTCAGGAGCTCGTGCCGATGGCCACCATGGCCATCCGGTAAACAAGTTCAGAACGAGAAGCCGAGGTGTTATGGAAAGAACTTTTTTGCTAACCGTTTCGCTGGTGTTCGTCATGTTGGGTGTCCCGCAGTTGCTGCGCGCTCAAACGCCCACGACGCCTGACGACAAGGCGATGCAGCCGCGGAAACGTGGTGGAATTTTCACCCTGTACGCCATGGATCCTTTGGCCCGTACGCTCTGCTTTACCGACGGCAAAGAAGGAATGGCGTTTGTGAATAACAAATGGGAAAACCGTTGCAGCGATCTGAGCTACACGCTCGCAGGTAACGGCAGTCTTGTTACCGGTATTGAACTTAACCGAATGGCAGCAATCGTCGATCTCGGCACAGCAAATGATCTCCGCGGACGATACGGCTACGAGGATGCAGAATTTGGCGGCGTAGGCTTCGCTTCACTGCGGCTTGAGGGCGACAAGGTCACGATCCTTCAGGACGATAACGGCAAGTTCAAGGCCTCGTGGCAAACGCTGCAGGAGGGCTCCAAGCTTTTTGCCGAAGTTAAGTCATCCGCAAATGCGCCGATCCACTTGGGCCATATTTATCTGGTGCGGATCGTTGATTCGAAGGACAAGAGTTTTCAACAGATCGTCAAGCTCATGGTGATTGCATATCGTCCTGAAGAAGCGGTCACGGTGCGATGGGAGTTGCTCTGATTAACATGCCCATACGCGTGCCGCCGGCAAATTGAAACCAGCGCTTCCCGTTAACGGAAGCACGATACGGACTTTCCATCTCTGAAGGAGAACAGGTATGAACCAAGATGCAATAGCGCAACAAGATGCATTAGCTGGCGGGAACGGCGGCTTCAACACGACTACCGGCTACGCAACAGGCACAGTCGTTCCATTTAGTGGTACTTTCCGCGCGAGCAACAAGTACATGGACATCGTTCAACTCTATGCCGCGGGCGAGATCTTTTTTGCGGGCGCCGACAACAGGAAGACCACCTGGTACGCTCTGACTCCGACTCTTTCAACAAACCAGGACGGCGGGTTCGCCTCCGTCAAGGTCGCTGCCGGCACGGTCTAAAGACTAGTCAAGCCGCCTACTTTCAATGATAGGCGCTAATCGAGACCTCGCCTTGCTCGCGCCAACAACGCGGGCTGGGCGAAACTCGAATTACAGGGGGTAAGAAAATGAAATTCCTACGGCTTCTGATCGTGCTGCTGTCCGCAGGCGTGCTCTTGACGGCGGTTGGCTTGTACGACCCTGCCGCCGTCGCGGCGCAGGACAAGCAACAAACCACTCAAACTGACGGGTCAAAAACCGACACGACGACCACCGGTTTTCCGACCGGCACGACCTGTGCGAAAACTGGCATTTATCACGCGACCAACAAGTACCTGGAGGTGATTATCGTCGTCGAAGATGGCGAGGTCTTCCCTCCTTTCACTGACGGCCAAAAGACCACCTGGTACGCGCTAGGGCCCAGCACCAAGGACTCTTTCGACTCTGTCAAGGTCTCCCCCGGTTCGAACTAAACACCTCAAGGGGTAAGCAATGAAATTCCCAAGGCTTCTGGGCCTGCCGTTGCTCGCAACGGCATTGATTTTTGCGACAGAAGGTCTATACTCTGCGCAGGTCGTCACCACCCAGCAGACAACCTCGGCTCAACCCAGCAAGCCGGTCCGGTTTCACTACGTTTGTCCCATGCATGAGGACGTCACTTCCCGCAAGCCCGGGAAATGTCCGAAGTGCAAAATGACTTTGGAGAAAAGGCGGATTAAGGAGCCCACCGCCTCTTCGGATCAATGAATTCAGATCCGCACGAGAATAGACACCGGCGTTTAGCGATCGCGATCGCGAGTCGTTGTCTTGCGGCCATAATCGCCTTTTCGTTTCTCGCAACGCTGCTGCCCGCCGGCACCGCGGCAGCAAAGTCGATCATGGCCTGCTGTAAAGGACAAGCAGCGGGCCATTGTCACGCCAGCATCAAGACAAAGAAATCCGCTTCGATCAGTGCACCGTGCCACCCCGACTGCTGCTCTTCTATTGCTGCCGCGCAACAGCAAAAGCGTGAACGCGCGATTGCGCCACCAGTCGCCAAGCTGGTCGTGCCTTTTGTAGTCCTTTCGCAAACTACGACTGTCACTCCCCTCCTTTCATCGCCTGACGAGTGGAACCAAACCAGTCCGCGTGGTCCACCAGCGTCCTTCCTTCAGTAGATCGCCTCGCCTGACAATTACTGCAAACGCGATCGGAGGAAGTTCCGATGAAACGCCGTCTTTCTATATTCTGTCTTTGTCTACTCGTCTCGCTGCCGGGCATCTGTGCGGTGTGTCTCGCCCAGCAAAACGTAACGTCCGGCACGTTGAGCGGACGCGTTCACGATTCATACGGCGCCGTGATCACCGGTGCAAACGTGATCGCCACCAATCTCGAAACTAATCAACGGCTGGCAACCACCACGGATAACGAGGGTCGCTATCGATTCCCTTACTTGCGTACCGGCGATTATGACTTGACCGTCGAAGCTACCGGTTTCTCCGCAATCACCAGGAAGCTCACGCTGTTGGTGGGTCAATCAATCGAGCTACCAGTCAAACTCGAGGTTGCGGGAGTGTCAGCGCAGGTGAACGTCGGCAGCGAAGTGCCGCTTGTTGAAACAGTGCGCACCCAGATCACTGAAACCATTCGTCCGCGCGAGATCACGGATCTGCCTTTGAACGGACGCAACTATCTCGATCTGGCGTTGCTCATTCCCGGCGTGGCACCAACAAACACCGGCAGCAACCAGCGCTTTGCCGAGACGTCCGCCGTCCCCGGTCAGGGTCTTTCGATCGCCGGCCAGCGCAATCTCTACAACAGTTTCATCCTCGACGGCGTTTCGGCCAACGACGACGCCGCGGATCTCACCGGCAGTTACTACAGCGAAGAAGTTATCGATCAGTTTCAGGTGGTGACTTCCGGTGGAATTGCGGAGTTTGGCCGGGCCTCGGGCGGCGTGGTTAACATTCTGACGCGATCAGGCACGAACGACTACCGCGGAAACTTCTACGGCTTCTTCCGCAACCAGCGATTCGATGCGCGTAATCCGCTCGCGCCAACCAAGGATCTGCTAACGCAGGCGCAATACGGTGGAACGATGAGCGGGCCGCTGCGTCGCGACCGCAGTTTCGTTTTCACCAACTTCGAGCAGACTCGCCGAAACTACTCGGCCATACTCACGATCGCTCCGGCGGCGGTAACGGGAATCAACAATCGTTTGCACGCCGTGAATTATCCCGGTCCACTGATCGAAACCGGCGTCGTGCCTGCGAGTTTCGACACCACCAACTTCTTCCTGCGCCTCGATCATCGGGTCAATCAACACAACCAGATCAGCGCGCGTTACAGCCTGTATCACATCGACGCCGTCAACTCGCGCACGGTCGGCGGCTTGAACTCGGTCAGCCGCGGTTCCGGATTGAACGATACGGATCAGACGGTTCAGGTGAGTAACGTCACGACGCTCAGCAGTCGCACCATCAACGAGGCGCGCTTTCAGTACACGAACAGCCGTCTCGATGCACCGGTGAACGACACGGTTGGTCCAGCAGTCGGGATCTCAGGCGTAGCAAACTTTGGCACGGCGACTTTCTCACCGCTCGCTCGCGACATCAACCTGTTCGAGGCGGTCGACAACGTTTCAACCCAACTCGACTCGCACTCACTTAAAGCAGGCGGCGGTTTTCTTTACAACCGTCTGAACATAGTTTTCCCCGGTGCTTTCCAGGGCGTTTACAACTTCACCTCGCTGAACAATTTTCTCAACGGAACTTACAGCACGTATCAGCAAGCGTTTGGCGTTCCGAGTCAGTTTCAGTCGAACCCGAACTTCGGCGTGTTTGTTCAGGACGAGTGGCGCGTGCGACGTGACTTCACGATCAATGCGGGTTTGCGGTACGACGTGCAATATCTGCCTCAGCCGATTCGAACAGACACCGACAATCTGGCGCCGCGTCTTGGCATTGTTTACGCGCCCGGCGATCGCAAGACAGTGATTCGCGCCAGCTTTGGTCTTTACTACGACCGCATCCCGCTGCGTGCTACCTCGAATGCGCTGCAACGCGACGGCTCGAAGTATCTCGTGGCCCAACTCTCGCCATCGCAACCAGGCGCACCCGTGTTTCCAAACGTGCTGGCAGTTCAACCCACGACGTTGCCCACAAAACCAAACATCACGCGGATCGATCCAGACATTGAAGTGAGTTTCAGCCAGCAGGCCAACTTTCAGATCGAGCGGGAACTGCCGTGGGACGCCGTCTTGTCGGTCGGCTATCTGCATTTGAACGCTAAACACATCATTCTCTCGCGCAACGTGAACGTGCCCACTGTGCCGGCGTCGGCAGGCGTGCCAAACCTCGGTCGTCCCGATCCAAACTGGGGCAACATCTCACGCTTCGAGAGTTCGGGAGATTCTTACTACGACGGCATGGTCGTCTCATTCAATCAACGCGCTTCGCGGTGGGCCACCATGCGTTTGTCGTACACGCTGTCGAAGACGATCGACGACGCGGGCAATTTCTTCTTTTCGAGTGTGCAGGATAACTTCAACATTCGCGACGACCGTGGGCTTTCGGACAACGATCAGCGTCACCGGCTCGTTTTGAGCGGCACGCTGGAAGTGCCGCAACAAGGGGCAGCGAATGGCGCAGCGCGGTTGCTCCGTGGTTTTCAGTTTGGTTATATCTTTACTTACGCGTCGCGTTTGCCGTTCAACGTGTTGCTGGGAACCGATCGCAACTTCGACACAAACTTTAACGATCGGCCGCTGGGCGTGGGCAGAAACACGGGGCGTGGCTTTGATTTCGCTTCGCTCGAATTGCGTGTTAGTCGTCACTTCCGGCTGACGGAACGCGTCGATCTGCAACTGCTGGCCGAGGGCTTCAACGTTTTGAACCGGCCGAACTTCGGCATTCCTAATAACACGTTCGGCTCAGGCGTGAAGCCGTTGCCCAGTTTTGGTCAGCCGACGGCGGCGTTCGATCCGCGACAGTTTCAGTTTGGAATGAAAGTGAGTTTTTAGCCACAGATGACACGGATCTTGATTTGGAGTTGTTTGATCAGTCTTGCATTTGTGACTGGTTGCGCACGTTTCTCGGCCGATGCATCAAGGTCGACGTTTAAGCCGCTGCAAATCTCTGCGGCTGAAGTTGATGCTGCCGAGCCGGTGACGGCGAGCGCGCCTGATGGCGGCGTTTACGTCGCATGGGTTAATCACAACGAGAACAATCAGGCCGACGTCATGCTTGCCCGTTTTGATAACACTGGTGTGGCGATCGGCTCGCCCGTGAGAGTAAATCAACAAGCAGGAGTCGCGACGGCGTGGCGTGGCGATCCGCCGAGCGTGGCCGTCACAGATCGCGCGGTGTACGTGCTCTGGACCGCGCGCGTCGAATCGCAAGGCAAGAAGGGTACAGATCTTTACCTCTCGGTCTCACACGATCACGGCCAGACTTTCGCGTCCACGGTGAAGGTGAACGACGACACCGTGCCAGGCGCACACGGCATGCACTCGCTCGCTGTTCCACATGACGGACGCATCTACGCCGCGTGGCTTGACGAACGGAACATCGAGTCGCCGAAACCGTCGCCGCACGCGGGCGGCCACCACATGGAGAGCAATCGCGAACTCTTCGTCGCGTACTCGATCGATGGCGGCAAGACTTTTTCCGCAAATCAAAAAGTTGCCTCAGACGCTTGTCCGTGCTGCAAGACTGCACTCGCTGTCGCCCCGGACGGCACGGTGTACGCCTCCTGGCGACAAGTTCTGCCCGGGAACTTTCGTCACATCGCGGTGGCGAGTTCAACCAATGGTGCCGCCAGTTTCTCTGCTCCGGTAATCGTGAGTGACGACAAGTGGATGTTGCAGGGCTGTCCCGTTTCTGGTCCATCGTTGTCGGTGGCTGCGAATGGAGACTTGAAAGTACTCTGGTATGCTGCGGGAGAAGGAGCGGCGCCGGGTTTGTATTACGCGGAGTCGCACGATAAAGGACGCACATTCGCGCCGCGTACGCAGATGGCGGAAGAGACCGTTAAAGGAACGCCGGCACTCGTCGCCGGACAGAATCGCACGATTGCCATCTGGCAGGGTGTGGGCGCGCAGCCGGAGACAAGGATGCGTGAACTTGGCGGCGCCGGTTCAATCGCTAGTGTCGCAGCGAATGGTGAGTTGCCGAGCGCCGCGTTTGGTAAAGACAAACTGTTCGTCGCCTACATTGCGAAGGCGGGTGAAAAGAGAAGCATATGGCTCACAAAGTTTTGAGCGTAATCGCCTGTCTGGCGGTGACGTTCGTCGTTGCGTGTAACAAAGAGGCGGGTCAGAAAGCTTCGAGTGTGGCTTCGCCGTCAGGTCCGGCCGCGGCCGTGCAGAATAGCCAGCATAAAGGTGAAGGCGTGGTGAAGGCGTTGAATCCGAACGCACCTTCGATCGAGATCAATCACGGGGATATCGACGGACTGATGCCGGCGATGCAGATGGAGTTTCCGGTCACTGACGCCAATCTGCTGAAAGGTTTGGCAGTCAATGACCGGATCGAATTCACTGTTGAGAACGCCCCCGAAGGAATGAAGGTGGTGGCCATTAAGAAATACGAACCAGCGCCAGCAACACAAAAGGCGCCCTGAGTTTGGTTACTTGTCTTGTGCCTCTTGTACCTCTTTGCGGCTTACTGTCCGAACTGTTCCACAATCCGATCGCGTATCTGCGCGGCGGAAAGCTTCTGTTCCTTCTCGAGTTTCAGCGCCAGCAAGGCTTCATTAACGCAGGTCGCGCAATGTGCGGCGTGATCGTCTTCGTAGCAACTGTAGAGACTCTTGTGGCCCATGCCGCGATCGCAGTGACAATAACAAGGTAACTGCGCGAGCGTTTGCGGGATTTCGCGCGCGGCGCGATACGCCTCACGGACTGGTCCGGTAAACTTCTCGGGCTCAAGTGTTGGACCAAGACTCGAACGGCTGGGTGGCTGAGTGTAGTGCGCGGGCATCGTGTTGGCGGCGGTTGCGGGCGTCTGGATCGGCGTATGCGACGCCTGATGTTCCTGCGGAGGCGCGGGTGAGGATTGATTGGCAGTACCGGAATTGACCATCAGGATCGCAGCAACCAGCAACACCGCGATGCCGGCAATTAATAACCAGTTCTTCTTCATAGCAGTCTCTCCGAAAAACTCTCCCGCAAAGGCGCGCCTTTGCGGGAGAGAAAAGCCACAGGCCGCGAAGCTCAGGCAGCTTTCTGCTGTTTCCTGGCTTCCTTGGTCGCGTCCTTGTTCTTGTCCTTGTCCTTTTGCTTCATGTTGCAGCAGGAGGCCTCGCCTCCTTTGTGCTTCTTGTCGTGGGCCATCTTGTCGTGCTTGGCCATGCCGTCATGTTTGGACATGTCACACGAATCGCCACAGCAACTATCGTCTTTGGTTTCAGTGCCGGTGGCGGTCTCCGTCTTCATCGAATCCGAATGGCCCTTGCAACAACACGAGTCCATCGCACAACAGGCCTCGGTGTTCGCGGTGCCATCCGTCTTCGTCTCACACGAGCCGTCCTTACAGCAGCACGAGTCCATCGCACAGCACGATTCCGTCTGTTTCTTTTGGTCGGAAGTCGAGGCCTGCTGACCGACGGCCGCGCTGAAAGCCAGCAACAGAAACACGAGCAGCGCGATCAGCACAGTACTTTTATGAGGTTTCATTTTCGTTCTCCTTTGAAATTGAGAGATTACGACTGTTGTTTTGTTCAGCGTTGAGGCGGGTCTCTCTTTAAATCAGGAAAACACAACAACGAAGATGCGTCGGACCACGGTTCGGTAAATAAGAGTGATCAAGACTGAGTGAAGCTTTTTCGCTGCGACGCTCGACGTTCGGCAAAAGCGCGACTACGGTGTACACGGGATCCGTTGAATTGACGCCGCTCTTCGTGGTGATCGCGGTCGCGTTCACCATGAAAGGGCATTCTTTCAGACCACGACTGACGCCCGTGAGCGCCTGCTTTGGAGTTGGATTACGCAGACGGGTCGCTGCTTTCGGCCTGGTACAACAACTATGCTGCGCATGAACCGATTGGGTTACTTCCGCGGCTACAACCTGAGTGTTACTGCAACCAAACAGACATCCACCCATCATCCATAGCGACACGCTAACAGCCAGCGCCAGGCGAGTCGATCTGCTGAGCAGAACCGGTTTCATCGGTTGAAGTCTACTCTGCCTGCACTTCATTGTCGAGAAAACCAGGGCCACCGGTAGCGCCCTGATTTTGCTTTTCTCTGTGACTCTCTGTGTACTCTGTGTCTCTGTGATTCAACGTGTCGAGGAAACCAACCACAGAGGCACAGAGTACACAGAAAGTCACAGAGAGAAGTTCAAATCGGGACACTCCAGGGCCGCCGAAAAACACAAAACCACAAAGCGGCCGCAAGTTTTATGTAACCGATGGCTTGCTAGCCTAATGAGCGGAGAATAAAGATGAGTATCGACAAAAACAAAATTACAACCCAGGACGAATTAGACGAAGCAGCACCAATGGATCAGGCCGACGAGCGAGCCAAGGCCGAGATGAAAGAGTTGGAACAACAGGCCAAAAGAGAGGTGGCCGAGGGACTACGAAAAACTGACGAAGACGATAACTAGTTATCCGTTGTCGCTGAGCGCTTCTTCGATTGCCTGCTTTAGCTGTGGCGGAGTTTGCACCGGATGAAACCCGATGAATCGTTTCTTGATGCGGCCATCGCGCGTGATGATGAAACTCTGAGGAATCGAACCGCGTCCCTGCATCAGCGCGATCGCCACTTCGCGCGTGGCCCAGCCGATGTGATAGTCAACGTTGTAATGCCGCACGAATTCCTGCACGCTCTCGGCTGAAGCCACCGGATCTTCAGTTGAGAGTCCAACCATCTCCAGACCGCGGTCCTGATACTCCTTGTGGATCTTCACGAGTTCCGGAGTCTCGTTGCGGCATGGCCCGCACCAGGTGGCCCAAAGATTAAGCAGCACCACTTTCCCCGAGTAGTTCGAGATTTTTATCGGCTCGCCGTTCGCACTCTTCAGCTCGGTATCGAGTACGACCGGGGGAAGCGTGAGCATAGTCTCGGTCGCGCCGGCTACTCCGCTGGAACCGCGTGAAGAAACGCCGGGAGCCCTGGTAGGCGCATCATTTGAATTACAACTCGAGGCGCCAAAAGCCGCGAGGAATGCAAGCACGAGCAACGTGGACAGAACCCGTAAAGGCGTCCAAAACTTTATTGCCCCGGGTTCCTGAGTTTTTAATGCCATTTCTTGCTACTTCTTGCCAAATCTAAAAGACTCCAGAATCACTGGCGCCTCGCCCTTTGTACCAACGTCTTCGACAGATGACAACTCGGGAGCCAGCGAAGTCGTGAACATACTCAAGGTCGCGCCGGTTGTGTCTCCCTCTTTGCCTGTTGGCACGAAGATTACCCTGCCCCACAGATGAACGTCGCCTCGGTCGGGCATTTTCGAGAGTCCCTCCCAGCGAAACTCGTATCCGTCCATCGAGTTCACTTTGGTTGGTCCTTCCGAAACTCTTCGATATTCCGGAAACGCCTTGGCCAAACTCGCGCTGAACTCCTCAACACGTTTGGCGTAGCTTGGCAGGTCTCCGACGAATGTTCCGGTACTTGTATACCAGCCCACCACGAAGTTCTCCTGAGTAAGGTCGGGCGGCAGCTTTCTTTCAACCTGGACAAAATTTTGCGTGCTTGGTCTTTGGACGCGTAGCCAGGAGTTCGGATAGTAAAAGCTGAATTCGAAATAGTGATCAGCCAGAGAGCCTTGCAGCCCATCCTTTGCGCTCGTGAACTCAACCGTGTTCGGTGGTGGCACGAAGGTGTCCGCTGCTGTTGGCGATGGTGATGGTTGCTCGATCGTCGGTGCGGGAGTCGCCGTGTTCGTGTTTGTAATGACGACCGAGCGATTCTCATTTGCCCCGCGGTCCGCGGCCATCTGGTCCAACCGCGGCTTCACTACGAGAAAAAACGCTGCGGCGATAGCACCACCACCGAGCAGCAGAAACAGAAGTACACCGGCAATTATCCACGGCGCCTTCGACCTCTTCTTCACCACCGGCGGCGGTAACGGCGCTGAAGGAGCCGGCTGTTGGCCCACGGGACCGGTCGGAGTTGGCGCGACAGGCGCCGGCGCAACCGGCGTTGGCGCTGCCGGTGGTGGCGGGGCAGGCGCGACCTGTTCGACAGGTGGAGCCGGGGGCGGTGGTGGCGGCGGAGCAGGCGGTGGTGGCGTTGTTGCCGGTTGACCAAAGTCCGCTGTGTCCGCGCTGGTCGTTGTGGGACGTCCGGTTGGCCCAGTGTTACGCGGCAAGGCTACCGTTGCCGGATAGTTTTCGGCGATGGTTGCATTTGGATCTGGCAGATCGCGACTCGTTGGCCGCTCTGAAGACGCATTCAGATCGATTGAGGTAGCGCGTATCGTCGCATCAGGATCGAAGGTTTGTGGAGCTATCAGCAGACCACCGTCAAACGTACAGAACTTTTGCCCTTCATCCGGAAAGGTACGATTACACTTGGGGCAAGTCTTCATAGGGGCGAACCTCTTAAACGAGAATCAGATTTGACTTCCACTCCTCAAATCAATTCGAACGCGCTTTGGCCAGCTTCTGCGCGGCGCCGCTGTTGGCCGGATCAAGCTCCAGGGCGCGTTGATATGCGCGCGCAGCCTTGTCTTTCTGGTTTAGCTTGAGATAACCGTCTCCGACTCCTTCAAAGCCAAACATTCCGGCAAGCTGTTTCTTCTCGCCCGCGCCGGCGAATGCTGAGGCACGTTCGTAGGTCGCTTCGGCGTCGCTGTAACGGTCCATGCCGAGATACGCGCGGCCAAGCAGATTGAAAGGTAGAAACGCACGCGAACTCACTTCCGTTGCCGACTTCAAATATGGCTCGGCCTCCTGGTATCGCTTGTAAACGATCAAGAGCCGTCCCATCAGTATCAATGAGGTCGGATTGCGGGCGTCCAGTTCGAGTGCTCGCTTCAAAACTGGTTCCGACTGCGGCCACAGTTGTTCGCTCTGCAACGAGTCGGCGATCAGATTTAACGTTGCCGGATCTTTGGCGAGCTCGAAGGCCTTTTCATACATCGGCGCTGCTTCGCCAGGCCGTTTGGCTCGATTCAACATCCGGGCGAGATGCGCGTAGGCCACGGCAAACTGCGGATCGAGATCGATCGCGCGCCGGTAGGAATGTTCGGTTTCACTGTTGCCAAGACCGCGCGCTTGAAGGGCCACGCCCAAGCGGTCCCAACCCACCGCATTCTTCGGATCGATCTGGACTGACTTGCGCGCGAACGCTTCCGCGTCAGCAAATCGCTTGGCATTGTCAGCGCCCGCACGCGGCTGGACCAGCACCACACTCAATGCCACGTATGCATCAGCAGAGTTCGGCGCCCACGCAATTGAGTTGCGATAGGCGGCTTCGGCGTCATCCCAACGTTGCTGATCGGAATAGACGTTACCCAAACCGTAAGCAGCGCGTGCATCGCGGGCTTTCAGTTTGAGCACGTCCTGGTAGGCTTCTTCAGCAGCGGCGAAGTTGCGCACGTCGCGAGCCTGATTGCCCGACTCCAGCAAGTCTTCGATTCGTTCCGCTACCGCGCGACTTGGGCCGCTGCTACCAGTTCTGGCTCCGGGTTTGGTGGTAGTTGTCGGCTTGGTCGTGCTTTTCTTTTGAGTTTCGGGGTTCTTGGCCCGAAACGCACCGCCGCCGACATCGGCTCCCACGTCCTGCGCCAGCGCCGCGGCGGCACCCATCGAAAGGCTCAAACAGAGGGCGGCAGAAAGCAAAAACGCCGCGCGCAGTATTGCGTTGGCTCTCATCACTACTCTCCTGCTGCTGGTTGGATTGCTAATGATTGCTAATATTGAGACTAACCTCGGCGTACAAGCGTCTTCTATAACACGAACGTCTGGGTCACTGAAGAATAGCTTGCTGGATTGTAGATCAGCTTTTCACGATGAGCTAATTGGGGGTGGCCACGGAGTGCCACCCCTACAAAACTTGCATCGCGAAACCAAACGAATCAGTACCGTAGGGGTGGCACTCGGTGGCCACCCCATTGCTTCCAAGGCTGCTCCATTCACGCCCCGCTGCGCACGAGCCGGAAACCGAGCAGCGTGTTCTTTGTTGAAGCTGGCACAAAGTCGCGCATGCAGGCGGTCACTGGCTTGTCCGACCGGCCCGGATCGCTCACGTAGCATCCGCCTCTGATAGCGACCCAGTCCCGAACCTGATCTGGAACCACTGCCGGATTGCCCGGATAAACTGAGGCTTTTGAAGAGGTCCATTCCCAAACGTTGCCGATCAAGTCTGCCACGCCCCACTTGTTTCGTCCGTCCGGCCGCGAACCCACGGGCGCAGGCGTAGCTTCCTTCAACACCGCAGCGTTCTCTTTCCAGTTGGCACCCCACGGATAAAGATCAGCCTGCTCGCCATTGCGGGCGGCGTACTCCCATTCTTCTTCGGTCGGCAAACGATACGTAACGTGGTCGCGCTTCGAGCGCCACTCGGCAAATGCCTTGACGTCGTCGAACGAGATGTTGACGACCGGCCAGAGCTCCTGTCCGAACGGTGCTTTGGTTCCCGCCCAGTGACTCGGCGGCTCGTGATTTGTGTCGTGAACGAAGTCGGCGTACTCAGTGTTGTTGACTTCAGTGCGATCCATTTGAAATGGCTGCACGGAGATCGGGTGTGCAGGTGTCTCCTGTGGTGGCCCACTCGCGCGGCCCATCAAAAAGGATCCGCCACCAATCGCCACCAGGTCCGCTTTCGCCGTCGGAGTAACGGTTGGCGTAGGCGTTGGGCCAGGACCAGGCGGGACCGTCTGGCGCGTCAGCAGCAAGTAACCACCGATGCCGAGTCCAATAACAACCAGCACCACGACGGCAAGTCCGACGAACCACAGCGGAGACACTCCGCGACGCCGCGGAGTAAAGTCGATCGTCATCGGCCTTCCGCGCTCGGCGGGTTGGACCGGTGGCTGGACCAGTGGTTGGACTGGCGCCTGCACCGACGGCTGTACTGACGGTTGCGCCGGCACGTCCGGCGCCTCCACCACGAGAGTCGGCGCGGCCGCACGTCGCCGCACCTGGGTGGTCTCGGGATCTTCGAGCTCCGGAGCTTGCTGTTCCACTTCCGGCTCGAGATGCGTGCCGCTGATCGTGCCGTCCATCAACTCAAATGAAGCGGCAAACTTTGTATCGGAACTGGCGGGTGGTTTAGTCGTTGTGCCAGGCGCATGCACGCTCGGCGGCGTCGGGTTGAGCGTCGTCACAGTCGACGCTATGGTCCGGTTGGGATCCATCGCCACTGTCTTACGCATCGAACCCACGTACGGCATCGAGTGCATCGCCGCGTGCAGCTCTTTCAAAAGCGTATCGATCGAATCGGTGCGCGCGTCGACTTCCTTCTCCAGCGCGTGGCGCACGACTGCCTCGATCGCGGGCGCCACGGAAACACCCATCGACTGAAAACTCGGTGGCGGCAGCGTCAGATGCTTCTTCATGATCGACGGAATGGAAGAACCCTTGAACGGAACTTCACCGCAAAGCATCTGGTAAAGAATCACGCCGATACTGTAGATATCAGCGTGCGCGTCCGGTTCGTCGTCGGACCACTGCTCGGGCGCCATGTAGAAAGGCGAGCCCATCAACCCGCTTGTTTGTGCCTGAATGAAAGAACCCAGCAACTCGCCCGATTTGATCTTGGCCAGACCGAAGTCGAGTATCTTCACGCCTTCGGCGATGGACACGTCATCCTGGACCATGATGTTGAGTGGCTTCAGATCGCGATGGACGATGTTTTGTCGATGGGCGGCGCCGACTCCCGAAGCGATCGCCGTGATGAATTCCCAGGCACGTTGCGGCGGCATCGCACCCTCGGCGGCCATGATCTCCTGAAGCGATCTGCCTTTGACAAACTCCATCACCAGAAACGGCATTGTTCCACGCACCACACCGAAATCCGTGACGGCGATGATGTTGGGGTGGCGAATGGCGGCCGCGGCGAGTGCCTCCTGGCGAAAACGCGTGGTCAACATCGGATCGTTGCCGACCAAATCGGGCAGGATCACTTTGATGGCGTGCGAGGTCTTGAGAAAGATGTGCCGCGCCTGAAAGACGACACCCATGCCGCCTTGCCCGAGACGACGTTCGAGCAAGTAGCGGGCGTCGAGTGTAGGTTCACCAAGAAGGGTTGGTGCAGTCGGTTCACCGTCCTGGGGGCAGTGATCAATTTCGTCGGGGTAGCAGCGCCTGCACTTGGGGCATTCTTTCATCCAGGAGGAGTATACACAGATTGCACGGGTTAATCCGTGCAATCTGTGGTTCACCTTATTACAACGTTTACGAGACGTTCCGGAACAACAATCACCTTCACAACCTCTCGGCCGTCGATCAACGCGCGCACGCGCTCATCCGCCAACGCCGACTGCCGCAACTCATCTTCCGACACGCCGGGCGAAGCAATCACTCGCGAACGCAGTTTTCCGTTAACCTGAATCGGGATCTCCAGCTCTTCGCGCGCTGCGAGCCCCGGATCCGCCACCGGCCAGCGAGGCACTTCCTTTAACAAGCCGTCGCTGTGGCCCAATCCTTCCCACAGCTCTTCAGCGATATGCGGCGCAAACGGCGTCAACATGATCACGAGCGCTTCCAACGCCTCGCGCACCGCGAACACGTCCGCTTCAGAAGCCTTCGCAGGCTCGGCGTTGAAGTCGCTCAACTGATTGAACAACTCCATCAACGCAGCCACACTTGTGTTCAGGTGCAGTTGCTCGAAGTCACTCGTGATCTTCGCGATGGTCTGATGCGTCTTTCGCCGCAACGTACGCGCATCAGCACTGAACTCGAGCGCGCTTGATTCACCGCCGGGTTGTGACAGTCTCTCATGCCAACGCCACACCATCGTGTACACGCGCCGCAGAAATCTGACCGCCCCTTCGATTCCCGATTCGGACCATCGCAACTCGTTCTCAACCGGCGCCGCAAACAACACAAACAGCCGCGTCGCGTCGGCTCCGAACGCGGCGATCATCTCGTCCGGATCGACGCCGTTGCCGAGACTCTTCGACATCGCTTTCCATTCGTCGGTGCCTTCGATGCGATTGGTCACCATGCCCTGCGTCAACAAGCGCTTGATCGGTTCGTCGAAGTTGACCAATCCCAGATCGCGCATGAATTTGGTCCAAAAGCGCGTGTAGATCAAATGCATCACGGCATGAGAATCACCGCCGATGTACTGGTCCACAGGCGTCCACCGCCGAGTGAGCTCCGGATTAAACGGCGCGTTGTCGTTGCGCGGATCGCAGTAGCGGAAGAAGTACCACGACGAATCGACAAACGTGTCCATCGTGTCGGTCTCCCGTCGCGCGGGATCCTGACAGTTGGGACAAGTCGTATTCACAAACTCCGGCACGCCCGCCAGCGGCGATTCGCCGCTGCCGGTGAAGGCGGCAGTCTGCGGCAACATGACGGGCAGTTGTTCGTACGGCACCGGCACCATGCCGCACTTGTCGCAGTAGATCACCGGCACTGGCGCGCCCCAGAACCTTTGCCGCGAGACGCCCCAGTCGCGAATACGGTAAGTCACGGCCGGCTCGCCAAAACCGTGCGTCTTCGCGTGGTCAGCCATCTCTTTCATCGCGACTTCCGAAAGTTTACCGCCCCATTCACCGCTGTTTATCAACACACCGTAGTCGGTGAACGACTGTTTGATTTCCGCCGATGCGTCGCCAGCAGTTGTCGGAACTGGTTCGGCGCTGATCTGATCGTGAGTCGCTGGCGCGATCACCTGTCGAATGGGCAACGAGTACTTTTGCGCAAACTCGAAATCGCGTTCGTCGTGCGCCGGCACACTCATCACTGCGCCGGTGCCGTATTCCATCAGCACGTAGTTAGCTACCCAAACGGGAAAGGTCTCGCCGCTGAAGGGATTGATCGCCAGCACACCGGTGTTCAGGCCTTCTTTCTCTTCTTCGGCTTCGTCAACACGCGTCGCCCGCTCCTGTCGAACCTTTTCGGCGAACGCCTGAATGTCTGGCTTCAACGCCGAACCTTCCAGAAGCTCGTCGAGCAACGGATGGTCAGGTGACATGATCACGGCGGTCGCGCCATAGATCGTATCGATGCGCGTGGTGAACACACGAATCTTCTTGTCGCTGTCCTTGATCTGGAAATCGATAAACGCGCCTTCGCTGCGGCCGACCCAATCGCTTTGCCGCTTCAAAACCTTCTCGGGCCAACCGGCTTCGATCTCCTTGATGTCAGCGACGAGTTGCTCCGCGTAGTCGGTGATGCGCAAGAACCACTGTTCCAGATCTCTCTTCTCGACCGGCGTTCCGCAGCGCCAGCAGATTCCACCCGACGACTGCTCGTTCGACAAGACGGTCTCTTCTTTCGGACACCAGTTGACCTGCGACACCTTCTTGTAAGCCAAACCACGCTCGAGCATCTTCAGGAAGAACCATTGGTCCCACTTGTAATAATCGGGCCGGTGCGCCGCGATTTCGCGCGACCAGTCGTAACTCACACCGAGCCGCTGCAACTGTCCGCGCATGTGCGCGATGTTCTCTTCGGTCCAGTCACGCGGGTTCACGCCGCGCTTGATCGCCGCCTGCTCGGCGGGTTGGCCGAAACTGTCCCAACCGAACGGGTGCAGCACGTTCAGGCCTTGCAGACGTTTGAACCACGCGAGGGCGTCGCCGATGGAGTAGTTGCGCACGTGACCCATGTGCAGGAAGCCTGACGGGTACGGCAGCATTTCGAGCGCGTAAAACTTCTCGCGCGGATCGTCGTCTTTAGCCTCGAAGACGCCGCTTTCCGCCCAGTGTTGCTGCCATTTCTTCTCGATCTGTTCAGGAAAGTATTTTTCGTCCATAACGTTGTCCAATCTTACACTTAACACGGTTTGCGCAAACCACACAAAGCGTCCGGGCTGCGTTTGTATTCAGTTACGTTTTGAGGTGTGAAATCGCCGCTCCGACAGACCACGCGCTCAGGCGCGGCGCAGAAGCGGCACCGTTAGGACGAGCTTGGTTGATAGTCTCTGCGAAAACATTGACCACGGATTTTACACCGGTGGGCGCTGGCCGGCAACAAAACTGCGCAGCATGGCAAGGTTCTTCAGATCCGCACGGGGATCGTCGTAGGGAGTTTCGAGGATGAAAGCGGCGTGCTTCAGTTTTGGATGTTGCGCGACGCGTCGCAGGGCATCAGCGCCGATGTGGCCTTCGCCGATGTGCCAGTGGCGGTCGACGCGCGAATTGTAAACGGCGCGGGAATCGTTGAAGTGAATGGCGCGCACGTTCTTTAGCCCAACCGTTTTCTGCACTCTTTGAAGTAAAGCCTCGAGCCCGTCAGACTCGCGAATGTCGTAACCGGCCGTGAAAGCGTGGGCCGTGTCCAGACAAACCCCGAGCGGAAGTTTGGGACAGGCGCGCATGATGGCCTCGAGATGTTCGAAGCGGTGGCCGATGCACTCGCCTTGTCCGGCCGTGTTCTCCAGCAGGATGCGCAGCGATTCGAGCTTCAACCCTTTGCACGCGATCTTCAGACTCGCTGCGCACAACGCAATTCCATCGGCTTCACACGCGCCCCGCGCACTGCCCGGATGGACCACCAGATAATCGACACCCAGCAACAGCGCGCGTTCAACCTCTTCACGAAACGACTCGCGCGACTTCTGCAACATCACGTCATCCGCCGCTGCCAGATTCACAAGATAGTTGCAGTGAATCAGCACCGGCGAGATCTTCGTGAGGCGACGCGTCTCACGAAATAACAGAACATCTTCGAGCGTGAGCGGCTTGGCCATCCAGCCACGCGGATTACGCGAGAACAGTTGGACCGTGTCGCAACCGGTATCTTTCGCGACGATCAGCGCGTTATGCACGCCACCCTTTATGGGAGCGTGAAAACCAATCTTGGGTCTGCGAGGCATCTCGCCTTTATGAGGGGCGGCCACGGAGTGCCGCCCCTACAATGATTAGCTGTAGGG
>DASXRE010000161.1:0-32632 GCA_036506775.1 Pyrinomonadaceae bacterium
CCCGCCCCTACAACTTAAGTCCCGAAGGCAGTGGCCTCAGGGTCCATCAACGGATGCGCCTCGGTTCGCGCGACGCGCCGCAACAACAGTGGCTCTTCATAAAGGTGGGCCAGCCCGCGAACGATCGCGAAGCGGGGATCGTCAGCAACCTTCACCACCAGATCGAGTTCTCGTTGCAGATACTGCGGCAGACCTTCGAGTTGCGCACCGCCGCCGGTCAATATCAGCCCGCGCTCGTAAATGTCGCCAGCCACTTCCGGCGCGAGTTCAGTCAACATCGAGCGCACTTCATCAGCGATGCGGCGGATGATCGGCATTGTAATCGTGTAAACCTCGCCTGCTGTTATATCGACTGCGCCCGGACTGCCGGTCTGCACGTCGCGTCCACGCACGTTGATCTTCCTGCCGGGATTTTCGGGTTCGATCGCGGAACTGAGTTCGAGCTTGAGTCGCTCGGCGGTCTGCACGCCAATCGTCAAACCACGATGACGTCGCAGCCGGTCCATGATTGCCTGATCGATGTCACCACTGCCGATTCGCTCGGCACGTGAAGCGATGATCGATCCGCTGATGATTGCCGCGACGTTGGTGGTGCCGCCGCCAATGTCCACGACCGCAGCCGCGTGTTCGTCATTGAGAGGAACACCCGCGCCGATCGCCGCGGCCTGGCCCTCTTCGATCATGTAGATGCGACTGATGCGTGCTTCTTCAGCAGCAGCCAGGAGCGCGCGTTGTTCGACCTGCGTTACTTCCGAAATCACACTCATGATCGCGCGGCGGCTGAAGTGCGAGATGCCGCTTCGTGCTTCACGAACAAAGTGGTCGAGCATGGCGCGCGTTCTTTCGAAGTCGGCCACGACACCGTCCACGAGCGGCGCGATGACGGTCACGTCGCGTGCTTCGCGTCCCTGCATCTTGTGAGCTTCGTTGCCGAAGGCGATAACTTCGCCGGTGACCTTGTTAACGGCGACAACGGACGGTTCATCGATAACCACACCACGGCCACGCACGGCGATGAGGGTGCTCGCCGAGCCCATATCGATGGCCATGGAATCAGAAACGAACTTGTGCAGCGCGCCAAGTCCAAGGAGAGTCCCGGTTTTCCCTATGAAAGACATGACACCTCATAGGTCGTCGAGGACCAGTTGGTCCTGCAAGACCTATCTACTTCTAAAACGACCCGCTTGCCTTTTGCCAGTCAACTTCCCACAGCATTACAGGTTGTTGCCTGTTCTTCACCATGATCGGTTCACGTGGCTTTAACTTGTAACGACTATGCGCGGCCTTCGCCGTCGCATCACTAATCAGAATCTCGCCGCCTAGTGCGTTTGACTCGAGCCGTGACGACGTGTTGACCGTGTCGCCAATCGCCGTGTACTCCGAGCGACGGTCCGAGCCGATGTAACCAACAACGACCTCGCCCGTATGCAGGCCCATGCCAACGCCGATTTCGGGAAAACCTTCGTCACGCAATTCCCGGTTGATGCCCAGCAGCCGGCGCTGCATCGCCACCGCGGCGTTCAGCGCATTGGATGCGTCATCGGGCGTAGTTGTTGGTGCTCCAAAAAGGGCCATTAGACCATCGCCAAGATATTTATCGAGCGTTCCGCCGTGCGCGAAGATGATGTCAGTCATCGCCGAGAAGTAACGATTCAGCAGGCTTACGATCTTTTCTGGCGGCGCGTGCTCCGAGATGCGTGTGAAGCCGCGAATGTCGGCGAAGAGAATCGTGATGGTCTGACTTACACCGCCCAACTTGAACGAGTCGGGGTTCTCCAGCATCTGCTTCACGACGTACTCAGGCAAGAACCGGCTGTAATTTGCGCGGGCCACTTCTTCTCGCGCCAGACGCTCGTGGGCCCGTGCATTCTCGACAGCGATCGCGGTTTGTGCGGCAACGGCGCTGATCAGTTCGAGATCGTCGGGCTTGAAAGCCGCAAATGGATCGAGTCGATCGGCGTAAAGCGCGCCGTGAACGCGCGACTCGGCCACCAGCGGCGCGCAGATCGTCGAGCGCACTCCTTGTGAAACAATCGAATCAACTCCGGCAAACTGCTCGTCCGAGGCAGCATCCTGCGAAAGCAACGCAACCCGATCCTTCATCACTTTTCGCGTGATGGTGCGGCCAATCGAAAGCCGTCGCGCGTGTGCTTCGAGTTTGTTGTCTCGTGCACGCATGGCGATCGGCGTCAGGTTTACCTCGTCGCCATTGCCTGCGCCCTCAGCGAGCAACGCCACGACGCGATCAGCGGGCGTTGAGCGAAAGATGATGTCAGTGGCTTTGTCGAAGATCGCGCTCAGATCGAAGACCGAACCGAGCGTTTTACTCATTTCGTAAAGAGCGCTCAGGATGTTTGCTTTGCGCTGGAGTGCTTCGAGAACCTTGTCGCGCTGAGATGCGACCGGGATCTCATCTTTTGAACGAAGCACGGTCGACATCACGTCGTTGGCCGAGATCAGCAGTTGCGTGTGACCAAGCGGCTTGTCGTCGTAACGAACATCCGTGGTCCGTTCCTCAGCGGGCTGTTCGAAGCGCAACGTGCTCGCGCCGATCGTGATGCGGTCGCCGTTCTTGAGCTGCTGGTCGAATCGCGGCTCGCCGTTGATGAAGACTTTGTTCGCGCTGCGGCGGAGTTGGCCGTTGATCGTGACGCCGTCGACGATCGTAAACATGCCGTTCTCCGCTTGATTGATGTGAGCGTGATAGCGTGATGCGCGCGGATCGTCCAAAACCACCGTGTTGTCCGGAGCGCGGCCAATCGTGCAGGGAGTCTCCGGCACGAACGTAAACTGCCACTGACGGCCACTGGCGTCGGTGATTTTTAGATGAGCCATGAGGCGCGATCCTAAAGCAGAATTCAGGCGCTGACAACAGCGAATAAAGTTGATCGCGTAAACCTTTTCAGCGTGAACAAGCTTGGGCTATGATGCCGACCGCCCACGTTCACTAAGGAGCAACTGTATGAGGTCCTCCGCTCGCAGTGTTGTGTCCACCCTGCTGACTCTTCTCTGTGTGACTTCGTTAATCGCCCAGTCCACAAACAAACAGCCACCACCCAAAACGCCACAAGGCTCTGTTTCAGGACGCATCACTATCAAGGGCAAGCCTGCGGTCGGAGTTGTTGTTGGTCTACGCAAAGGTGATCTGACAAATCCATTCGAGGGTTTCGTAAAAGCGGTTACTGACGCCGATGGCGTTTATCGGATAACAAACGTAGCTCCCGGAACCTATCAGGTCACACCCGCTGCACCCGGCTATGTCGCCGGTGATGCATACGGCCGGAAAGATGTCATCGTCGGTGAAGACGAAAATGTTGAAAGCATAAGTTTTTCGCTGGTACGCGGTGGTGTCATCACGGGTAAAGTCACAGATGCTGAGGGCCGCCCAATCATTCAGCAACAAGTTGAGATCTATCGCGCAGGCGTTTTGGACCCGCGAGTACCGCAGCGCTCGGCATATCCCGATATGACCGGTCAAACCGACGATCGCGGAATCTATCGTGTGTTCGGAATTTCAGCCGGCCGCTACGTAGTAGCAGCGGGGCGTGGCGAAGAAGGCACTCGCGGCTATTCGCCAACACAGGTCAATTACAAGCAAGTGTTTCATCCGGACGTAAGCGATGTGACGAAAGCCACTATCGTTGAGGTGAGTGAGGGAAGCGGAGCAAACAACGTCGACATCACTCTGGGACGCTCAGTACAGACTTTTTCAGTGAGTGGTCGGGTAATAAACACTGAGAGTGGTTCGCCCTTGCCAAACACTCGTTTTGGTTTGCAACGACTGCTCGACCAGCGGTTTGAATTCGTAAACAGCGCCGTCATATCCAATGCGCGGGGTGATTTTCTGATTGAAGGACTGATTCCGGGCAAATACGGAGTCATCGTCTTCGGCAACGACAAGAACGAGCTGCGGCCGGACTCATTCGCTTTCGAGGTTGTCGATCAGGACCTCACGGGCGTAACCATCAAGTTCACGAAAGGTGCGAGTATTTCCGGCGTGGTGGTCATCGAGACAGAAGACAAAGCAGCGCAAAGCAAACTGACGCAAATGCAGATGCGAGGCTTTATTCAGAGTGCCAGCAGTTATGGCACATCCGCCTCATCGCCGATCGCGCCCGACGGAAGTTTCCGGCTGGCGGGACTGTCGAGTGGCGCGGTCAACATGGATTTGGGCGCGATGAATAGTCCATATCCACCGACAGGCTTTTCGATATCGCGAATCGAGCGTGATGGAGTTGCCTCACCACGCATCGAGCTAAAGGACCGAGAACAGTTAACCGGCGTGAAGGTTATTGTCGGCTATGGAACTGCCACCCTTCGCGGCGTCATCAACATAGAAAACGGAACGTTGCCGTCAAACGCACGTGTCTTCCTTCGACTGACCAAGCCGGGAGAAAACAATTCGTATCTTCAACCGCCTCGGGTCGATGAGCGTGGGCACTTTTTATTGGACGGAATACCTGCCGGCCAATATGACCTCACGGCTTTCATCGCAGGTGGCGCGAGGAAAGCACCTAAACTGATAAAACGTGAAGTCACGCTGACAGACGGCGCAGTAACGGACGTGACTTTCACGATTGATATCGCAACGCTTTCAAATCAGGAACCGTAACCTGACGAGTCTGAAAATGCTTTCTAAACGAAACCTCGGCGCGTTAGCGGCATTCGTGATTCTGGTGGTTTGCGCTTGTGTTTCGGCGCAAACTCAACCTCAGGTTTCAACTCCTGCATCCTCCAGCACTGAAGAACCAACAGGCGGCAGCATTACTGGTTCGGTTGTTAACGAAAGCGGGCAGCCGTTGGCAGGCGTGATGTTGTTTGTCAGAAACGTCAATCCCACTGCCGGCGCCGGCCGATCCGCAACCACCGACTCAGAAGGGAGTTTTCGTGTCAAAAACCTCGATCCAGCGCTTTACTACGTCACAGCTTATTTCCCCGCTTACGTAAGCCAACCGGTCGATCCCGGGGCGACGACGACAAGTTATTACCGGGTCGGTGACTCAGTAAGGATCGAGATGGTTCGCGGCGCTGTTATCACCGGGACCGTGACCAACTCTGCGGGTGAGCCAGTCATTGGCGTTCGTGTGCGCGCAGCGATGATTCGTAATGCAAAGGGTGAAGCTCCCCGTTTCGGGATCACTGCCTACCTTGAGCGAACGACGGATGATCGCGGCATCTACCGGCTTTTTGGTTTACCTGCGGGAACGTATCTCGTTAGCGCCGGCGGCTCTGCATCGGCGCCAAATTTCGTCCTTAACCCCTACGATACCGACGCACCAACCTACGCGCCATCGGCCACGCGCGATAGTGCTGCGGAAGTAACGGTGCGAGCTGCTGAAGAAACTGGTGTGGACATTCGTTATCGAGGTGAATCGGGTCACAGCGTTAGTGGATCTGTGAAGATGACCGGCACGACTACGAATGCGTCAATTACGTTGACGCCGGTGGGCAGCGTGATAGCGATGGCGAATGCAGCGCAAATGCCGGCCAGTCGTGGGTTCGTCTTCAATGGCATTCCTGATGGGGAGTACGACATCGTGGCGCAGGAGATGAGGTCATCAGCAAGTCCGACGCTGCCTGATTTGTTGATGTCAGAACCGCGACGCATCACCGTGAAAGGCGCTGATGTGACTGGTCTTGACCTGGTGACACGGCCGCTGGGATCGATTAGTGGCCGGATTGTTCTTGAGCCCTCAAAAGCTTCCGAGTGTCAGCGGAAACGACAGCCGTTGTTTGCTGAGATGCTTGTATCTGTGCAGCGACCTGAGAAGAAAGACGACAAAGAGACTGTAACGTATTTGCGAATACTCACGAGTTCAACTTCTCCCGATGCGAACGGAAACTTCACCCTCCGTAATCTGATGCCGAACCGGTATCTGCTCGACCCACGCTTCTATGCAAGGTACTGGTACCTGAACTCTATTGGCACTGGTGTTACTCCAAAGATCGATGCAGCAGCGAACTGGACGACGGTGAAGGCTGGTGATCAACTGGCAAACTTCACGATCACACTTGCCGGCGGCGCCGCATCGATTCGTGGTCGAGTGACTGCGGAAAAAGGGCCCGACGTTCCCGCGGGTCTCGGTGTTTATCTGGTTCCTGGTGAACGCGAGAAAGTCGCAGACGTACTGCGCTACTTTGTGGCTTCAGTAGCGGCGGACGGCACGTTTGCATTTAACAATCTTCCGCCTGGACGTTACTTGTCATTGCTGCAAACACTTGCCGCTGACACGAGCACTCTCGCAAAGCTACGCCTTCCCGAAGCGGATGACGCGCGCACAAAACTGCTTCGCGCTGCGGAAGCCCAAAAGACAAACGTGGAATTAAAACCTTGTCAGAACCTCACTGACTTTCAATTGGCTGCAAAGCAATAGGGTCTGTTCTTTGGAGTGCGGGGACTTGTCACCGCTTTGGCCAGGGCGCCGCCAAGCCGGCGCGCTCAAAGGTTGACGCTTCGCAAGATAGCTTGCTAGACTTCAACTACTTACCAAACAGGGCTTCCGACGCAACCCGCGTCACTCGTTTTAATTCCCCAAGCCTGCGCGTGCGGCGCAGTCTGATGTTTCAAATTCGATGGAGGTGCATGGTGGGCTTCAAAGTCGGCCAGAAAGTCGTTTACCCGAATCATGGAATCGGGACCATCGAGCAAATAGAACAGAAGCAGATAGGCGCTACTCTCCTTCCCTTCTATACGCTTCGTCTTGCTGCTAACAACTCCCTGGTCTTAGTTCCCGTTTCCAATGCTTCAGAAGTTGGCCTGCGAGCCCCAATCTCATCGGGTGAGTGTGACATGCTTTTCAAAGCACTAGCAGATGATTTTTCCTCCCCCGCTAACGATTGGAAGGATCGCTTCAAGGAATTCTCAGAAAAGATGCGCACCGGCGACATTTTCGAGGTCGCCGAGGTGCTGAAACACCTAACGTACCTGAGCAATATCAAACCACTCTCTTTTCGCGAGCAGCGCATGCTCGAACGTTCACGTTATCTGGTGGTGTCAGAGTTGGCTGCAGTTTGCCGCCAGCCCGAGTGCAATATCGAGCCTCGCGTAGATCAGGCACTCGCTCGCGCTCGTGCCAAACACGAGCGGCGTCCAGTCCGAACCCGTGCAGCCGGAGCTGCTGCCGGCCATTAGTTAACTGCCGGTCATCATAAGAGCTTGTTCCAGAGGGTGCCTCTCTGGAGTGCGGGGACTTGTCACCGCTTTTGATTCCGCTTTCGACCAAAGCGGTGACAAGTCCCCGCACTCCAAGGTGTGGTACTAAAATCCTCGGGATACGCTTTCCCCCTTCCCAACTGCGCTGGTTGAGCCTTCGTGGTATCATTCTCACCCTCAAAGGAGAACTAGATCGAACGACGGGCGATCCTTACGCGCTCCCCTGAGAATGGACGAACTACCAAGTAACTGGCTCGGTTTACTGTTCGCCGAAGGCGAAGCAGCCGTTTCCCACATCTCCACCGGAACCATATTAATAAAACTCTTTTCAGTACTGCTGCTCGTCGCCGCTAACGGCTTCTTTGTCGCCGCTGAGTTTGCTCTTGTCGGCGTACGTACTTCGCGCATCGAAACACTCGCTGCCGCCGGTGATCGCGCCGCCAAACGCCTCCTGAATCTGCTCCAGAACCTCAATTCGTATCTGTCAGCGTGCCAACTCGGAATCACACTCGCGTCGCTTGCGCTCGGTTGGGTCGGTGAACCAGCCATCGCGCGACTGCTCGAAGGTCCGCTCTCCGGACTCCCCGATACCTGGCGGCATTCAATCGCATTTCTGATCGCGTTCTCGATCATCACCTCGTTGCACATCGTGCTCGGTGAACAGGCTCCGAAACTGTTGGGCCTCGCACTGGCCGAAAAAGCTGCGCTCGCGATCGCTTTGCCGATGCAACTGTTCTACAAAGTCTTCAGCTTGCCAATTCGCGCGCTCGACTGGGCGAGTGCGCAGACGGTGCAATTGGTTGGCATCAAAGCGACGGCGGAACACGCGTCGACTTATACGGAAGAAGAGTTGAGGCGGCTGGTCGATATCTCGCGCGAAAGCGGACACCTGCGCGCGGAAGAACGACGGCTAATTCATCGAGTGTTCGAGTTTTCTGACACGCTCGTGCGAGAGGCGATGGTGCCGCGCACGGAGATGGCGGCGATTCAGAGTACCGGCTCGCTTGAAGAGATCACGAAAGCCTTCGAGCAGCATCGCTACTCGCGCCTGCCGGTTTACCGCGAGTCGTTCGACGACGTGATCGGTTTCGTTCATAGCAAAGACGTGATGCCCTACCTGCTGTATCCCGACAAGTTCAGATTGGAAGACGTGCTGCAACCGCCGCTCTACGTGGTCGACACGGCGCGACTCGAACACGTCCTGCGGCAGATGCAAAAAGCGAAGATGCATTTTGGTTTTGTGGTCGACGAGCACGGCGGACTCGAAGGCATCATCACCCTGGAAGACTTGCTGGAAGAGATCGTGGGCGAGATTTCCGACGAGCACGACGAAGAAGTTAACGAGCAGATCATGCCGGTTGATGACTCTACTTACTTGCTCGACGGCGGTTTGGCCGTGCGCGATCTCAATCGCCGCTTGAAAACCTCTGTCCCGGAATCAGAGACGTACACGACCATCGGTGGTTTCCTCATGACCGAAGCAGGACACGTGCTCAAGCCGGGTGAAGTGGTGAAATACGATGGTTTGGTATTTCATGTCGAGCGAGTTGAGAAGCGCCGCGTGATGCGCGTTAAGCTGGAGATTCTGGAAACTGACGGAGAAGGGGAAGCAAAGGATGAGTTGGATCGAGCAAGTTCAAGCGCGTGAAATACTTGATTCTCGCGGCAATCCGACGGTCGAAGCAGAAGTCGTTCTGGCCGATGGTGAAATCGGACGCGCGGCGGTGCCTTCAGGCGCTTCGACCGGTGAGAATGAAGCCGTGGAACTGCGCGACGGCGATGCGAAGCGTTACGGCGGCAAAGGCGTTTTGAAAGCTGTTCAGAACGTTAACGAAGTGATCGCTCCAGCGCTCGAAGGTTTCGACGCGCTCGACCAGGCCGAAGTAGATCGTGCCTTGATCGATCTCGACGGCACCAAAACAAAATCAAGACTCGGCGCGAATGCATTGTTAGCGGTGTCGCTGGCCACCGCGCGCGCGGCTGCGCTTCACGTCGAATTGCCGCTTTATCGATATCTCGGTGGTCCAAACTCCCGCACGCTGCCGGTGCCGATGATGAACATTATCAACGGCGGCGCGCACGCCGACAACAATGTCGATTTTCAGGAGTTCATGGTTGTGCCTGTCGGCGCCCCGACATTCAGTGAAGCGTTGCGGATGGGCGCGGAAGTTTTTCACGCGCTGAAGTCAGTACTCAAGAAAAAGGGTTATGCGACGAGCGTCGGAGACGAGGGCGGCTTCGCGCCGAATCTGCGTTCGAATGAAGAGGCGATCGAAACGATTCTCGAATCGATCAATAACGCTGGTTACGAAGCAGGCGCGGATTGTTTGCTGGCGCTCGATCCGGCGGCGAGTGAGTTTTACGATGGTCAGCAGTACGTTTTCAAAAAGAGCGATCAGCGGAAACTGAGCAGCGAGCAGATGTCAGACTATTGGAAAAACTGGTGCGACCAGTATCCGATCATTTCCATCGAAGACGGCATGGCTGAAAACGATTGGGATGGGTGGAAACTGTTGACTGACAAACTCGGCAAACGAGTGCAACTCGTCGGCGACGATCTGTTCGTTACCAACACGATCTTCTTGCAAAAGGGAATCGAACTCGGTGTCGCAAACTCGATTCTGATCAAAGTGAATCAGATTGGCACGCTGACGGAAACTCTCGACTGCATCGAGCTCGCGCAAAGCAACGGCCGCACCGCCATCATCTCGCATCGTTCCGGTGAGACTGAAGATCCGTTCATTGCCGATCTCGCCGTGGCCACGAACGCGGGTCAGATCAAAACCGGCTCCTTGTCGCGCACCGATCGCATCGCGAAATACAATCAGTTACTGCGGATTGAAGAAGATCTGCGCGGCGCGGCGCGTTATCCCGGTCGCAAAGCTTTCCGTCAGGAGCCACAAAGAGGTGAGGTTTGACTAAGAAACGCGGCCCGCTCGCGCTGATCATTATCGACGGTTGGGGCTACTCTCCGGCCCGCGACGGCAACGCCATCGCGCTGGCCAGCACTCCTTTTTATGACGAACTCTGCGAGAAGTATCCGCAGACACTGCTCGAAGCGCACGGCTCGCGCGTCGGTCTGCCGGCGGGCGTGATGGGAAACTCGGAAGTGGGCCATCTGAACATCGGCTCAGGCCGGGTGATTCGCATGGACGTCTCACTGGTGGACCACGAGATCGAGACCGGCGAGTTCTTCCACAACAAAGTACTGAAGAGCGCTTTCGCAGGCGCACGCGATCGAACAAAGTCGCTTCATCTCATGGGCCTTGTTTCGGATGGGCAAGTACATTCGTCGCTGACTCATCTCTACGCACTCCTAAAACTGGCCAAAGACCTGGGAGAGCAGCGCGTCTTCATCCACGGCTTTCTCGATGGACGCGATACACCGCCGTCCTCGGCTGTTCATTACCTCGCGACGTTGCAGAAGAAGATTGAGGAGATCGGCGCCGGCGAAATCGCCACGCTCGTGGGTCGCTACTACGCGATGGATCGCGACAAGCGGTGGGAGCGCACGAAGCGTGCTTACGATCTGCTGGTCCATGCAATCGGCGAGCACGCGACCGATCCGGTAGCCGCGGTGAGCCAGTCGTACCAACGAGGCGTTACCGACGAGTTTGTCGAGCCGATCGTCATTGTGCGCGAGACCGGGGAACCGGTGGCGACGATTCAGGAAGGTGATGCTGTCGTCTTTTTTAACTTCCGGCCGGATCGCGCGCGCCAGTTAACGCGCGCACTTGCAGTTTTCGGCTTCAACGAGTTCGACGTTTCCGATCGTCCCGCCGTCGACTTTGTTTGCTTCACGATGTACGACCGCACGTTTGATCTGCCGATCGCGTTTCCGCCGCGTCATCATCACAACGTGCTGGCGGAAGTTTGGGCCAAGGTTCGCGTGCGTAACTATCGACTCGCCGAGACCGAGAAGTACGCTCACGTGACCTACTTCTTCAACGGCGGCGTCGAGAAAGAGTTTGAATGTGAACGGCGGTTACTCGTTCCTTCGCCGAAGGTTGCCACTTACGATCTTGAACCCGCAATGTCGGCGTTCAAAGTCACTGACAAGGTTTTGCGCGGCGTTGACGAAGGCGAAACCGATGTTTTCGTCGTTAACTTTGCAAATCCGGACATGGTTGGCCACACAGGCAAACTCGACAAGACCATCGAAGCGTGTCAGTACGTCGACTCGTGTCTCGGCTGGATCATCAAACGCGTTCGACAAGCGCGCGGCACCACGATCATCACCGCCGACCACGGCAACGCCGAACAGATGATCGACCTGCTCACCGGCAACCCACACACGGCCCACACGACCAATCCCGTACCGTTCCATTTGATCGATGACGACTACATCGGCGCGAAGCTGCGCGAAGGCGGCGCGCTCGAAGACGTCGCGCCGACAATGCTCTCGTTGCTGGGCGTCGAAAAACCCGCTGAGATGACCGGGCGAGATTTGCGGGAGAGTTAGTCTTAGGTGCAGCTCAATCCGCGTAACATCCTCGTCATTGATTTTGGTCAGCTTGGTGATGTGGTTCTGAGTCTGCCGGCACTGCGGGCGATCCGCGAGCGTTTCCCCCGTGCACGAATCACCGTTGCGGTTGGAAAGCCCGGCGGCGAGATCGTCAAGCTTTCGGGCTACGCGAACGAGGTGCTGGAAGTCGATCGCGTCGGTCTACGTGATGGAAACAAGCTGATCTCGATCGGACGCATCTTCAAGTTTGTCGGACAGGTCCGCAAAGCGAAGTTCGACTTCGTCATCGATCTGCACAGCCTCTCTGAAACGAACCTGCTCGGTTTTCTTTCCGGTGCGCCGCAGCGCCTCTACGCCCGGCGTCCCGGACGCTCGCTCGACTACCTTGCCAACTTCTCGCCTCGACCGCCGAGGGAAGCAAAGGAAGCTCACGCGGTCGATCGCTACCTGGACGTTATCAAACCGCTCGGCATCGAAAACGCGCCGCGCTTCCCACTGCTCAAAACTGCTCCGGCTGCGAACACCGCGGTTGAGACGCTGCTGAAGAAGGAGAGCGCCAACGCCGGCACGCTGCTGGTGGGAGTCTTTCCCGGTGCCGGGCACGACTCCCGCCGGTGGCCGGTCGAATACTTCGCGGAAATCGCCGATCACCTCATTCGAAACGAACGCGTGCGCGTGATTGTGTTTGCCGGACCCGAGGAGCGCGCACTGCTGCCGCAGATGCGGCCGCTGTTTCCGCCCTCCACCATCTTTCTCGACCGTTTGACCATTCCGCAGCTCGCCTCGGCCCAGGCTCGGCTGACCCTCTTCATTTCCAATGACACCGGGCCCGTTCACATCGCCGCCGCCGTTGGCACGCCCGTGGTAGTCATCATGGACCGGCCGGACCTCCACAGTTTCACACCGGTTGGCGACCAGCACCGCCTCATTTTTGGGCGGGAAATCACCCAAATCTCCGTGCGCGAGGTCTATCAGGCCGCCCGCGAGGTTCTGGCGGCCAGCCGCACGGAAAGATTAAGATCCCTATAGACAAACATCGTTTAACTCCGTTAGTATGACTAGGGCTCGTAGAGCTCCCGGCGGAAATTGGGAGTTAACCGCCTGCCTCGCGAGTATCTTTCCAAATTTAGCCTGCCTCAGCGAATTAGGGAGAAAAACAATGCTTAGAACGTTGATTCGATTTAGTTGCTTCATGCTTTGCCTGCTGGTTTTTGCCGCCTCCGCAAGCGCGCAAACCAGTCTGACGGCCAAAGCCGGAAATGCCCCCGCCGTGACCGCCCCGGTCGAAAGCGATCGCTCCCGCGACGGCCTCGTCGGCCCAGTGCGGCGCGTCCGTACTGAGGTCACCAAGCTCTCGACGGCCGATGGCCGTCTCGCCGAAGGCAAGCACGTGCTGGTTGAGATCGTGGCCTACGACATCAGGGGCAACAAGATTGAGAACCAGTACTTTCCGATCGCCGGCGCCATGCTGACTGGCAAGGAAGTCTACAAGTACGACGAAAAGGGAAACATCAGTGAGATGACCCTGCTCAATCCGGACGGCACGCTGTTGAGCAAAGAGATCTACAAGTACGAGTTTGACTTCGCCGGCAACTGGAACAAGATGACGACCTCGGTCGCAGTGGTCGATGGCCGCGGTATCACTTTTGAACCGTCCGAAATCACCTACCGCTCGATCATGTATTACCTCGACGAGAACATGGTGAGGATGGTCCAGCCGGCGGCTGCAGCTAGCGCGCCGGAACCTGTTCCTCCTCCGGTGACGAACAATGCGGTGAAACCAGCTTCGAACAAAGCTCGCGACACGCGCAAAGCAGCAGCAACACCCGATTTGCCGGCCGCTTCCAGCGCTGCCACGAAACTCGGGTCTGCTCCACTCGATGTGAAGTCTCCGGCTGTTAGCTCGAGTCAGGAAGTCCCGCTCGTCAATCTCGACGCCGAACCCCCGCCGTCTCCTGGTCCGCGTCCGATTCTCAAGCCGGTTTCCGGTGGCGTACTGAACGGCACCGCGATCTCTCTCCCGCCGCCGGTTTATCCAGATGCAGCCAAGCGGATGAGAACGCAGGGCGTAGTGACGGTCGATGTGGTTCTCGACGAGACTGGCAAGGTCGTCTCGGCAAGCGCGTCGAGTGGTCCACCCATGCTGCGTGACGCGGCAGTTCAGGCAGCTCTCAAGGCCAGATTCTCGCCCACAAAACTCTCTGGCCAGCCCGTAAAGGTTTCCGGCGTGATTAACTACAAGTTTTCGCTGGTTCCCTAAACCTGCCTTTGACGGCGCGCCGGAGACGTCTGGCGCGCCTTCTCCCCCTCTTTTCCAATCCGGATTGTCTTCTTCTAGAAGGGACTAAGTTCTCATGGCACTAACTGGACACCTCAGCGATCTTTCACTTTCGGAGCTAATTGAGTTTTTCTGCAATCAGCGCAAGAGCGGGCGCCTGAAAGTTCTCTATCCGCAGGGCGCCGGTTACTTTTATCTGCAATCGGGCTCGGTGGTTGACGCGCGCATCGGCGTGCTGCACGGAATCGACGCGGTTTACTACGCGCTGACACTTCCTAACGCCGAGTTTGAATTCAGCGTCGATACGCAGGCCGGAAATCGCACCATCAATCAGCCGTGGACTCAGGTGGTGCTGGAAGGTTTGCGGCGGTTGGACGAAAGCATTGCCCCAGGTGTCGCGTTTCCGCCGGAATACGTTCACGAGCCAGACGAACTCCAGCCGACCTTGAACAAGGACGAGACGAGTGTTGAAGTTGAGAAGTCATTTACGCCGGCGTTTCTCACTGAGTCAATGGGCCGTCGCAAACCGATGTTCATCGGCGCGGCCGTGGTGGCGGTGCTGGCGAGTGTGGCGGTAATTGGTGTTCCCGCCGGTTGGTATAAAACAAAGAAAGCGGCTGTGGCAGCAACTGAACCAGTGAGCCAACCAGCCGCGCCCCAAACTGCGCAGAGCGAAACGCCCGCGCAGCCACAACCAGTGGCTGAAGAAGCAGCGCCGGCTAATGAGAGTCCGGAAGCTTTGGCAGCGAAACGTCAACATGAGAAAGAGCGGCGTGCGCGTGAAGCGAAGGCGGCGGAGGCTGCGGGAAATGTAGCGGCTGTTCCGGCAGCGGCTGAAGCAGTCAGGCCTGGCGCCAAGCGAGTTGTGGTGACTGTCACTTACGATGAATCGGGAAGAGTTACGCAGGCGTCAGGTGGTGATGCGAATGCCCTGCGAATTGCGCGGCAGAAGCGTTTTCCAGCGGGCAAGCCTGGTTCAGCGACCATTTCGATTCCGATCAACTAACTATAGATCGTACAAGACCGACGGGACCTATACACCTACGAACGCGAGGACGACGAGGAGTCCACGTTTGAGGCCCTTGTCGCGCTCTCGCGGCTCGTACCACTCAGCGAGTGTGTGAGAGGCGCCGGAGATTCCCCCTGCACCTAGCGTGACGGCTGGAATGCCCAGCGAGATTGGCAGGTTCGAGTCAGTCGACGATTGGTCCAGGCGCGGTTCGACGCCCAACAGCTTTGTAGCTTCAATTGCGAGTCTCACGAGTGGCGAATCCGCGGGCGTCTCGCCGGATGGTCTTTCACCGATCAGGTTGAGTTGAAGATTCAGCGGTGGATCGCCGGGCCGACGCGCAGCGTTCTCTTCGTCAAGAGCTTCTTTCATTGCACGCCGGAAGAACGCATCAAGTCTGCGCAGTTCAGCGTCGCCTGCGGAGCGTAGATCGACTTCCATGGCTACCCGGGACGGAATTGCGTTAACGCTCGTGCCCCCCTCGATGCTGCCGACGTTGAAAGTGGTGCGGGGATCTTTCGGAACGGGATAAGCAGCCAATCTCGAAATCGCACGACCGATTGCGTGCACCGGATTGGGCAAACCAAAATCTCCCCAGGAGTGACCGCCTGGTCCCGTGAACTCCACGCGATAGCGACGTGAGCCGAGCGCGCGGTTCGTTATTCGATCCACGCCTGGTCCGTCAAAGCTTAGAAACGCATCGATCTTGCGCGTGGCCCATGATCCGTTCGTCAACAGGTGACGTACGCCGCGCAGGTTTCCTTCGCCTTCTTCCCCGACCGTGCCAACAAACAGGATCGAGCCTTCGATTTGGATCTGCGCCGCGCGCAAAGTCTGAATGAGGGCGATGAGCGCGACGAGACCGCAACCGTCGTCAGCGATGCCCGGAGCGAGCAACCGCTCTCCTTCGCGTCGCACAGTGAAGTCAGTTCCTTTGGCGAAGACGGTGTCGAGGTGAGCGCTCACGACGATGAGTGGACTCGACGATCTGCCAGCGAACAATCCGAGGCAGTTACCTTCTTCGTCGATCGACACGTCACGGAGGCCGAGCTCACGAAAGCGATCGGCTAGATACTCCGCCCGTTGCTGTTCGGCGAACGGCGTCGCGGGAACCTCACAGATGCGAATGTGTTCTTCAGTTATCGCCGCAGCGCTGGTTTCGAAGAAACGCAACGCTTGTTCTACCTGAGGTAGAGTGGCGATCTGTCGCAGTGTTTGGGTCGGAGCAGTTTTGAGTGAGGAAACCAAGGCTACACCAGTTCCAGAATCTCGTGCTCTTCGAGCACCCCATGAGCTGCTTTTGCGCGTTCGTAAATACGATTGACGCGAGTCTCGTCTGGTTCGATGCCGCGCTTCTCGAGCCAGTAGATTACATTCGACTTCCCACTCATTGGCCCAATCTCGATCACTTGTTCCAGACCAAACTCGCCGGCAGGAACGCCCGAGTAAACTATGTCAGCCAAACGCTGATCGCCTTTCCGGTAGCTCTTGATTACTGCCGCAGCGTGCACGCCCGTCGCGGTGCGAAAAGCGTCGCGGCCAAACACGGGATAGTTGTAAGGCACGGTCCAACCGCAGATGCGCGCGGCGGTGTCGCAGTAGTCGCGCAGGCGCGAAAGATCATTGGAGATCCAGCCCAGCAGTTTCAGATTAACGAGTAACTGATCGAGCGGCGTGTTGCCGACGCGTTCGCCGATACCCAACGCCGAGCCGTGCACCTGGTCCGCGCCAGCCTGAATTGCCGCCAGCGAATTGATGACACCCAGACCGCGGTCCTGGTGGCCGTGCCAATCGAGCCGGATGTTGCCGCCCTGCTCATCGATGATGCTCTTCACAAACCTCACGACTGCGCCCGCGCCATCGGGAGTTGAGTGACCCACCGTGTCGCAGACGCAAACTGCCTTTGCGCCGGCGCGGATCGCCGTAGTGTAAAGCGCGCGGATTGTTTCCGGATTCGCGCGAGTCGTGTCTTCAGTGACGTACATCACCGGCAAGCCTTGCGACACCGCGAAAGAAACCGCCTCTTCAGTCATCTTCAGCAATTTGTCCAGCGTCCAGTCTTCAGCAAAGAATCGTACCGACGAGGAACCGATAAACGTGCAAGCCTCGATCGGAATACCGACGCGTTGGGAGATCTCGGCGATGGGAATTATGTCGTTGCGATGCGTGCGGGCGGCGCAGTTTGGTTTGATCTTCAGTTTCTGTTCCGCGATCTCGCGGGCGAGGCGTTCCACTCCGGCAGCGTGCGTGCCGCCTGCGCCGGGCAGACCGATGTCAGCGGTGTCGATGCCGAGCGCTTCCATCAGATGCAGCAGTTCGAGCTTTTGTTCGACCTGAGGCTCACAAACAGACGGCGACTGTAGCCCGTCGCGCAACGTTTCATCGTCGATACCGATGTGACGATTGGGCAGAGAAAATGTTGGTTCGATTGTGTTCCAATCGTAGACTAGTTCATCGATTGTCACGCTTCGGAGCCTCCGTCGAGGATTACAACAACCGCGAAAACTAAAGTCAAGCAGGTGCGATTTTGACGAAGCACGGGCCGTATGTTATAGGCTCTCTCGCATTTCGGCTCGCACGTTTACAGGTCTTCCCGGCGCCAGGAATTTCAAACAAGTATCTGTGGCAGTCAAAACAATCGCCCTCGGATCAGATCGCGCGGCAAAGATCATGGCTGTGCGTGCGAGTGTGGCGCGCGTTGCGGCCATCGATCCGGATTGGGCTGACGTGAATGTGGTAGCGCGGCGCGTGGAAATCAGTGCTCCCGCGATGCCGCTCACCGATTGGCAGTTAATGGAAGGCGCACGCGAACGAGCGCTCGCTGTTCGGGACTCGCTGCGCAGCCGCCGGCTGGAGGCTGACATCTACGTCGGACTGGAAGGTGGTTTTCACTCCATTTCGATCAGCGGCGAGTGGCATACATTCCTGCGCGGCTGGGCTTACGCGACTGATGGTGAGCGCGGGGCATTTGGCGCAGCGCCGTCGATTTCAGTACCGGCGGACATCGTTAAAAAAGTCATCCAGGGCCGGCGTGAGTTGGGTGTAGTGATTGACGAAGTTGCCGGCGGGCGCGATATCAGAAGCAAACAGGGTGCGTGGGGTGTGTTGTCGCGCGATATGGTAACGCGCTCGATGAGTTTTGAGCTGGCCTTGATTGCCGCCTTTGCGCCTTTTTACAATCCAAAGTTTTACGCATGACGAAAATCGAAAATGGATGAACTAATAGCACAAGTGAATCATGATGATCCGCCGCCGCGTTCTGCGGGCTGGGTAGAAGTGATCGCCGGATCGATGTTTTCCGGAAAGTCGGAAGAATTGATCCGCCGGTTGCGGCGCGCAAAGATTGCGCGGCAGAAAGTACAAGTCTTCAAACCGGAACTGGATTCGCGCTTCTCACCCAGTCAGATCGTTTCCCACTCGGAGATGCGACACGAGTCGGCGAACAGCCGTTCGGCTGCTGACGTGTTGGCCAAGGTGGATCCGGATACGGAAGTGGTGGGCATCGATGAAGGACAGTTTTTCGACAACGAACTGGTTGACGTAGCGAACGAGCTGGCCCGACGCGGCGTGCGCGTGATTATCGCCGGTCTCGATCAGGACTACACGGGCAAGCCATGGGAACCGATGCCGCAACTACTGGCCATCGCGGAATACATCACGAAGACTCACGCGATCTGCATGAAATGTGGCCAGCCGGCGAACTACTCACAGCGCACGTTTGAATCGGAAGAACGTGTCGCAGTCGGCGCCGCGGACAAGTACGAGGCGCGCTGCCGCCGCTGCTTCGTACCGCACGCTGACGCGCCGACCGTAAACGCGTAGTAGTTCACCTGTCGAACGATCTCAGTCGATCGTAAAAGGCCTCTGATCTCTGAACGCCGGATCGATGACGCCGCCCGACTGGAGAACTGGGGTCTGAGTGTGACCATTCAACTGCAAATCGGCCTCAATCAGATTCCTGAAATTGCAATAACTAGTGGGGTCTGAATTCCTCAGGACGTTCAGCATCGCTGTCGTAAAGACTCCATTGTCAGGACCATCACCAGTGACTTCATTGTCCGCACACGCTGCCAGGAGCAGGAGGCTCGCATTGATTGGCGGCTTGTCTGCCGGAAGCAAGGTGTTGCGATAGAACTCGCCGTACTCATTCATGTGCCGCCCATGTGTTGAATGCAGGATTGTTCGCGCGATCAGACCGTCGCGCGTCCGAATCGCAAATTCGTCAACGTCATTGATCGCCGCTAACACTGCCTCAGCAGCGATCAGCGCGTTGAGATTGGAGCCACCCTCATTCGCAGCCGGATCCGCCGGGTCCGGCGGAATCAGGAAAACGCTGCCGCTGTGGCAAGAATCGGCAATCATCAGAACCCTTACTCCGGCGTTGAAGCGGGGCCACAGCTCCTTTCTGAGAACGTCGTCGCGTAGCTCGACGTCATACAGAAGTATCGTCTCGTCAAGACGATCTGGTTCGTCTCGGTCCCTGTCAACCTTTTGAAAGCCGTGTCCCGCGAAGGTAAAGAGAAAGATGTCGCCCGCCTCGAGTTGTGCGGAAGCGCTGTAGATCCTGGCTGTTACGAGCGCATACGTGGCGTCTGATCCCAGAAGGAGATCACGCGTGTCGAAGCCCTTGGCGGCCGCGATTTTTTCCATCTCTGTAGCATCATTCTCAGGTCCCGAAAGTGTCGCAGCACCCGGAAAGGCCGAGCTCGCTTTGTTGATCCCAACGTGAAGGGATATTCCTCTGTGCATACTTACCTCCTATCGGCCACCACCCGAAGAATGGGTTAGGGTAGAAAAAGGGACATGCAGGGAGCGCGCGTCGATCCGCGATCCGGGATCTCTTCGAGAAATTCGATCTCAAACTTATCGCCTTCGCTTACGTCCGGAAGGATCTTGAAGTATTCCGTAAATTCTCCGTGCCGGGGTAACGGCGAATCTGGTTCGAAGAGCGGTTCGTTGATGACGTAGATTTCGTAGGTGAAGTTCGGCGAATGCTTCAACGGAAGAAAAACGTCTTCTCCTTCCTGCCGCCAAAACAAGGTAACCGTCTGATCGGGTTTCGAAGGGTCGAGATAGATGTTCGCGCCGATTATCGTCGGCACTTCAGTAAGATCCTCCTTGTCCCCATTCTTTCTCACGATTTGGGCTTTGGTGGTGACTTTGTCCGCCGTGTAGAAAACTCCGTGATCGATGAAAACGCTCGGCAGTCCGCCGAACGGGTCAACGTCGCCGGCCGGTTTGCCGAGCAGGGTAGCAAGCGAAAAGGAGTCGTCGAGTTTGGTGCCTTCGTCGGATGGCTCTTTTCCGTTGTACGCCGTTACGCCTCTGTCGGCTGCCTCGATGTTGGTGAGAATCATGAATCCGTGATTGCGGGTACCATCGGCAACGGTCAACGAGAGTGGTCCTGTGTGCCGCATCATGAGGAGGTCCGGCTTCCCGGGACGCTTGCGTCTGGTCTCGATCGTGAGTTTGTGCACTTGGCTGCTGTTATGAACAAACGCCTGAACGGCCGTGTCGACGCCGGCATCACTGTCGGTTAACTTCAGAATGTTTAGACCAATGAAAAAGATTCTGACGCTGGGCTTCGGGTCCAGTGTGTTCGATTCTTTGAAGGGCATTGTCGTTTTCTCCTTTACTGTCAATGCAGTTCTGGAAGCTTTTGTTACTGAGAGGTGGGATTGGTGATACCGCCGATGGTAACGAAGGGTGCCCAGTAATAAGGATGCCGGTAGCGAGCCTCTGTACCGCGAATCATTTCGAGCTGCGCCTGCTGCAATGCCTGCGTCACGCGCAACCCGTCGCGCCGGTGTTGATGAAACTTGACCATTAACTCCGCGGACGCATCGGAATCGACGGGCCATAAACTCGCCACCACAGTCGGGACGCCCGCGACGAAAAATGGCCGCGCCGCACCCACCGCCCCTTCACCGCGATACTGTCTTTCAATCCCCGTTTGGCAGGCGGAAAGGATAACGAGCCGCAGGCGGCGCAGATTGAGAGAGCAGATCTCGTAAGACTGAAGAAAGCCGTCCAGGCCCTCCGCGCCGGCGCTGTTCGAAGTTTCAGGCGTCAATGGAAATCCCGAAAGCATCTCCGACTGCTCGTTCAAAACGAAGTGCATCGCGAGGTGGGCCACGTCCGATTTTTCAAGTTCAGCTCTGGTGATCGCCTCGGTGGCTTGCTCGCGGACTAACAGGCTGTGTTTTGGATACAACTCGGCGACAGCCTTTGATTCGTGCAGAGTCGCGGGCAGCTCGCGCAGAGACTTGAAGAGGCCGCGATCAAAACTCGGGTCGCCGATACTCAACATGAATTCCTCGCGACTGCCACTCTTCCGTTCCGCTGCGGCTGAGAGATTGACGAAAAGAGTTCCGCTGGCCGCGGCGCACAGATCGTAATCCTCGATCAGGTAATGCGAAGTGGTTGGCGAGGTAAGAGCCGCAAACGGCAGATAGTTGAGTACCTTGTCGGGAACAATCAACAGGAGCTGTCCACGGTCCAGGTAACGTTCGATTGGTTGAATCAGTATGCGGTACAGCTCGGAACCCTGATCTGGTTTGTAGGATCCGACAGTGGGTGGTTGATTCACGCCATTCAGAAAAGCGTTGACCATGCTAACTAACGCTGGGGCCTTGATGGGTATTTCTTCGTGCTCGACTTTCGTTTGCGTAACGACCCAAACGATCAGCTTGCTGTCCAAAACGGCATACTGAACGATCTGCGACCTCGCCGGCAGTCGTTTTTGAATCTCTGCAACCGATAGCGGCGACGTGACAATCGGCGAGTCAAGGTCTCGCGCGTTACTTTTACGGCGCCCGCCCTCTACTGCATCGAGTAATGATCTCGCTCTGCTCTGTTCCGAATACTCCAAGGCCTTGACGTAATTGTTCTCAACGCTGAATTCATAGTCGATCGCTACGTCATAAACCTCCTGCTCCGCGTCAAAGAAGGTAAGACGTTGTCTTTCTTCTGTGATTCTCTTGCGGTACAGCTCGGAGAGTTTGAGGACGGTGAGAAGTTCGTCACGCACCGCTTGATTGTTGGACGAGAGGAGGAAGCAGTGTAGCTTCCCCTTGTGTGCGACGTACGCGTGGTAGTCAAAATTCAAATGTTGATAAAGCTGAAGACTGTAGTCGTAATGCGTCAGTGCCTCGTCACATTTGCCGGCTTCCCGATTAATGTCGCCAAGCTGTAGCGACGCTTGAGCCATCATCTCCGTGCCGGTGCGGTCGCCACGATTGCGGCCTATCTCAAAAGCCTGCGTTGCCTCTTTCACCGCCTCCGGATACATCCCCATCGCCGCGTACGTAGTGCCGACGTAGCTGGCGGAGCGCGAGATCAGCAACGGAATACCCAGTTCCCTCGCGAGTTGTAACGCCTCCTGGTGATAGAAAAGCGCCCCCGCCGGTAGCTTTAAAGATCCCAGGCTGAAACCAATCTCAGTGAGAATTGTCCACAGTTGCCTGGGTTCCAAAGCGGAGGTTTCGGCGAGTTCCAAACTTCGGCTGAGATAACCGAGCGCTGTCGGGATTTGATTTATTGCTTCATTGAAGTCAGCCAACTGCGTCAAACACTTCAGAGCGCCGTTTGTGTCGCCCACTTGTTCGAGCCTGGTCAGAGCCTCTGCACTGTACTTGAGTGCTTTCGAATACTCGCTCGCATCGCCGTTCGCATGAGCCAGTCCGTAAAGACATTGCGCGGCGAGCCAGCGATATTGATTCTTTTCGCAAATTATCAGGAGTCGGTTGAAGGCGAGTCGCGCTTCCTGCGGGTCGGGAAGGAGTACATAGCAATGGGCCAGCCGGTATTCAACAAATGCCTCGCTCGCGCTGTCTTCCGCCTGCTCATACTTCAACTTTGCTTTTGTATATTCGGTGATTGCTTCTCGGAATTGCGATTTCTGAAAGGAGGCGTAAGCCGTCTGCATGTGGTAGCGGGCTTTGGCGAGGGTTGGCTTCAGCTCTGGCCCCGCTCGTTCGTAATGACGAACGAGGTCCGAAGTGAATCGATCGCCAGCGCGATCACGTTCCAATCTCGCAACGTACGTCAAACCGGCCAATGTTGTGGAAGTATCGAGGTGGTCACAAACCGGTTCGACACCCAGGAGGCAGTCAATAAAGTGGTTCGTGATTTCGTTACCGGCTGAGGTGTAACTCGCGCTTATAACTTTCCACGCTGCGCTGTCATCAGAGTTGCCGAGAGCTGCAAGAAACGTTGTGATCTTGTCGTTTCCTTCTGTTGAAGAGCCTCGCTGTTGTTGCTCGATGAGTTTAATATTCCTTCGTGCCTCATCGGCCCACGGAGAATTGCTATCTTTTTGCAGATATTCTTCCCAAGCCGCTTTCGCTTGTTCGGAAGGCCTCATGGCCTGAAAGATCAGAGCCCGGTTGAAGTGTGCTTCCAAAAGCGAGTTATCAAGTTCTAACGCTTTTTGAATTTGCTCGAGACTTCGACCATACAGCTCAAGCTGATTGTTGTTATTCGCGCTCGAAGTTTGGCTTCGCGCCTCTTCCAGCAGTGCCGCTCCAAAGTCGTTGTGGATTTTTGCGTTCTGCGGATCCAAAGCTAACGCCGCAGCAAACTCTTTGTCGGCCTGGTCAAACTGATGAAGCATCAGGTAGTACTTGGCTGCGGCGTGATGTGAGGCGGCCGTTGGGTTGTCGCGAACAGACTTGAGTAGCAGCGTTGAGGCAAGGTCGCGCTGCACATAATCGACCTTTCCTGTTCCGCCCCGCTGATTGGGTAGCGGAACATAATTGAAGTCTGAAAGGCGACCCTCAATTGGCCTTTCTTCATGGAAGGCTCCCTGAAGCGCAACCAATCCTTCGTCCAGGCCGGACTGAGGCCGACGTGCGTACCAGGCAACGAAGCCGATACCGATAATGACCAGAATAGAAGCCGCGGCCGCCAGGTACCATGTGAGCGGCTTTCTCTGTTGCTTGTGGAATGAAGGTTCTTGCGACTTCCGGCGCTTCAACGCCAGGGCGAATCCGAGTTTTTCCTGTCTCTCCCTTGACTTGAAAAAGTAACTGCGAACGCGCTCAAGCTGCGGTCCCTGAAATTCACCGGCGACATACCTGTCGATTACATCATTTACCGCTCCGTCGAATTCTTCCGCATAGTTCGGATCTGTCAGCAGCCGAAGCTCCACTTGCTCTTCTTCTGGCTCGTCAAGCTCGCCAAGCAGATATCGAATTAGCTGGTTGTTCGGTTCTTGAACGATTTTAGTTCCTCCCACTTACTTCAATGACGTTTGGCGGCAGTTTTGTTTTCTTCCTCTGCACACACTGTTTTACGCAATGTTCCAGGCCGGTTCTGATTTGATGTGCCCGTCCGCGCAACGCGCCGTCAGTAATGCCCAGTGTTTTCGACATTCGTTTGTGGTGTGCGATCTTGTCGTGGCCCTCATAGAGGTAATAATCGAGGATAAGGTCGCGCTTTTCGGGCGGTAAAACCCGCAAACACAGATCGAGACATTCCTGCTCGTCACTGATGATCGGGTCCGCGAAAACAGTTACTGCCGTGACTTCCAACGCCACTTCCTTTCGGCGATTCGTCTCACGAATGATGTTTCTGGCAACACCGTGGAAATAGCGTACTGGCTCTCCGCAGTAGCTGTCCTTTATATCGGTCAAGCGCGCGATCACCCGATTGATTGTTTCGTCAGCGAGGTCCTCGGCGTCGTTCAAGCCTTTCGAGACAAAGACCCGCAGCAACCCGGAACGGATAGTTTCATACTTGAGGCCGGCGCACTCCCGGTCGGAATCCAGCCAAGCTAATAGCTGTTCAAATTGTTGGGAAGTGATGACCAAGTATCTCCTCGCGACGTATTTGGTTGGAGTACGAGTCAGGAAGTGGCCGGATCGAAAATGCGCGGCAGAAACTATCTCAGACGTTTTCAATTAGCAAGTGGTTTATTAGTTTATAACTGAATCTTCGGGTCGGGTGACCATGTTTTTGGCAACGAAACTGGTCCTCCCTGCCGTCTCACGGCGCAAGAAGTCTCCTCTGTCCACGTTCCTCTAACCGCAAGTGACATTCAAGGAGTACGACAATGACACCTACGAAACTAGTTACGATCGCGGTCTGCTGCCTGTTAATTGCGCTCCCCATCGGGTTCTTCGTCAATACCCAAGCCCAAAAACATTCAACCAGTCGCCGGGACGAGAAATCCTCCGCCCCGTCCAACTACCGTCTCTCCGGTCCATACACCTATAAGAACCTCTCCATCTTTCTTGTCCACGGAAAAGATCTCCTCGCCGGCAAAAACTTCCTGACGCTCCAGGAAGCGCTGGCCCAGAAGAAGGTCCGTGTCTACGAAACAAAAGAGGTGAATGAACTCGCCATTCAGAACCTCTCGAACCAGGACGTCTACGTGCAGTCCGGCGACATCGTGCGCGGTGGCGATCAGGACAGAATGATCTCGGTTGATTTCATCGTGCCGCCGAGGTCCGGACGGATGCCGATTGCTGCTTTCTGCGTGGAGTCAGGCAGGTGGAACAAGCGGGGCGAGGAGCAATCCGGTTTCTTCAGCAGTTCCAACAACTCCGTCGCGACGAGGGATCTGAAACTTGCCGCCAAGTCGGCCAAGTCGCAACAAGCAGTCTGGGCCAACGTGTCGCTGGCGCAGGAAAAACTCAGCAAGAATGTGGGCGCCAGCGTTAACTCAACAGACTCAGCCACGAGCTTCGAGTTGTCCGTCGAAAATGCCAAAGTAAAGGAAACGACGGCGTCGTACATCGACGCACTCAACGGGGTTGTCCTGAACAAAGGGGATGTGATCGGCTACGTGTTTGCGATCAACGGGCACGTAAACAGTGCGGATGTTTACGCGTCACACGGGCTTTTTGCCAAGCTGTGGCCGAAGCTGCTCAAGGCGAGCGCCGTGGAAGCCATCGCCGAGTTAAACCAGCCGGCCAAAGCCGAACCGGTTGCGGATGAAACGATTCACGCGTTCCTCGCTGAGTCAGAGCAGCCGAGTGCGAAGGCGAAAGAAGTCACTGGCCGCGTGCGAATGGTGACTCGCGAAGACGACAAGAACGTCTTTTTCGAAACGCAGGATCGTGAGCAAAAGGATGCATGGGTGCATCGCAACTATATTCGCAAGCAGTAAGAGCGAGTAGACAAAAAAGCGGCGAGCGACTACAACCACCTTCAGTCGCTCGCCGTTCTCCATGAGGCATGCATTACGCATGGAGGGGTGAGGGTTTTCGTTGCGTGGGGTAAACTCAACAAAAACCGGTTTCAATGGTTATGACTGTTTGAGGGCAAACGTTTCAGAAAAATTTTCAGCGAGCAAGCCGTCCGCGATCGAGGTCTTCGGTGGTGACGCGGAATGAGTAACTGTCGATGAATTCCGGTTGACCTGAGACGGGCACGCCGCTCAGTTTCAATTGGTAGTCACCCGGAGTCAGGATGTTGCCGGTCACAGTTACGGGCACGACGTAGTGAGTATTTCTGGGTTCTGTTTTTAGTTCTTCCTGCGACTCGACTGCTTCGTTTTCGCGAAACAACTGCGTTTTGTATTCCTTGAAGTCTGAATTCGCGAGTTCCAGCTCAAGTTTGACGTGCTCATTCTTTGCCGGTGCGGACAATTTCAGCACACCAGCATCGGACTTCATCGAACCAGGCGCAAGCTGAACCACCCCTGGCGAAACTGACTTTGCGACGGTGTTTGCGCGCGGCCTTCTCAGCGACAACCAGCCAACCAGCGTAATCAGCAGTGCCGCGAGCAGGATCAGTAACACTGCAAACGCGGGATTCTTGTGAAAGCTGGCAAACAACGCAGAAGACGATTTGACGGGAGGGAGGTTTGGCGCGGGAGCGCGATGTACAGCCGACACCTTTTCTGCGTTGAGAATCTTCTGATACCGGTCGAAGTTTTCAGCGAATCGCAGGTTCTCCTGACCGGTGTCGCTCGTCAGCACATAAGTCTCGAAACGTTCCCTTTGCTCGGCAGACAATCGACCGGCAACATACTGGTCAAACAACTCTGCTTCGACTGCAAGAAGTTCTTCGCGAAGATCCGCCTCGTCCTGAAACAGGGCGCGCAACTCCGCTTCTCGCTCGGGCGATAAACTGCCGAGCAGATAACTTCTCATTTCCTGCTCGCCTGTGTTAGGCATCGGTTTTTTGCTGGTTACTCCGGCAAGAAAGCCGCTTCTACCTTTAATGACAAAATCACAGTGAACATTTCACTCACTTGAACTCTCTACACACCGCTCGACGCACTTCTGAAGAGCAGCTCGAATCCGGTAGGCTCTGATTCTTAACGCATTAGGCGCGATTCCGAGTTTCTCCGCCAGCATTCTTCGCTGATCAATTTTTTGCCGGCCGTCAGCCTGATAGTAACCCAGAACGAGTTCGCGATTCTCTTCACTCAGCTTTGCGATGCACTCCTCAAGACAGCGATGCTCAACTTCAACACGATCCGAATCACTGATCGACTCAGCCGGAGCCTGAGGTTGTTTCCTCCTCCGGTACTCCAGTTGAACCTTATGTGCGACTCCATAGAAGTACCGAGAACGGTCACCATAAATCTGATTCTTGATTTCACTCAAGCGGCTGGCGACGCGATTGATGGTCTCGTCGGCGAGATCTTCGGCTTCGCTGTGACCACGTCGGGAAAAGAATTTGATCAACCCGCTCCTGATCTGCTCATACTTGATCCCGGCTTGCTCACGATCCGAAGCAAGCCAGTCAAGCAGGGCTTCAAACGATTGCGCAGACATGATCCAGTTCTTATTCATGACGGGTGGCGAGGTACTGGCGCCGGATCACGAAGGGACCTCCATTGGGAGCGGAACTGAAAATTCAGGACCTGGGGTCAACCAAAAATTTGCAGACGAAGTCCTCCAAAAACCTTGAGGTCGAGCGGGGATCGTCCTTGGAGAATTCTCTGCGCTGTATTTCGGGGAAACGCGTTCTGGGCGCAGCGAGTAGTTCCGAAGGAGCGTAAGGACGTACTACTGCGTCTAAACTCGCAGACTGTTAGCGTATATGGCGAGGTCTGTCAACAACAAACTTTTGCTCGCCTGTTGGAGAGCGGGGCATTCTGCCGCAGAATCAATGTGTGACCTTGGTGGAGTAAAGAATTCCGTACATCGCATCTTTGTGCCGATCGAAATCCTTGCCCTGAGATGCGAGCATTAGATTGATCATCTGGACTTGACCCAGGTACTTCCGATAGGCCAGCCACTGCAAACGACGGCTATCGTCGGGTTTTTCCGGATTGGCTTCGCGAAACTGAACACCCTTCAGTCCGTCGATCTCGACCCACTTCACTTCGTCCACTTCACCGTTCTTGGCCCGTGACCTCGCCTGGTCGTAGGACGCCTGGATGCCCGAGTCTGTCGGGAACGTTTCATCCATCGGAGAGATGCTCACGATCAAGGAAGCGGCGTCGCCTCCACCGGGCGAGCGCCAGACAAACGACTTCGACTCATTCTCCTGCTCGGTCCAGTTCGGCGGCACCGTCCACGACATTCCTTGCCGTTCCCACTTGATCTCGTGGCCGCCGGCGATCGCAGCCGTTTGTGCCGCAGTGGGTTCGCCGTGCTCGACGGTTCCACTGCTGCTGCTACCGCCGCCGTTGGAACTCGAACCGCCCGAACTCGAACTGCTCTTGTGTAGTTTTTCCGAAAGGTTGCAAAGAGAAAGAGAGAAACAAATGGTCAACGCGAGCAGGATGTGTTTCATATTGGCGATCGCTTTTATTCGAAAACCCGAGTCAAGTCAACCAGAATTACTTCCCCGGACGCGGATCTGTTATGCTACGGTCCTTCCCTCTTAACCCCCTGTTATCAACGTTGCGCGCCTGTGCGCGAATTTTCCTTCGGGGAGTGTCCATATGAAAACTGCCGACGCAAGACCAAGGGTCGCAATTGCTAGCCCGCGCGTCTTTTGTTTCGTCCTGACTCTGTCAGCGACGGCGATCATGCTGAGCGGATGTGCTCGTGGTCCAGCGAATGAAACGAATGTCAACATGAACGTCAACACCAATGCGAACGCTAACGTGGCGACGGTAAATGCCAACACAGCGCCCGCTCCTTCTACGATCGCGGCCCGCGAACCTGACCGGTATCGCGCAACGCTCGTGTTCAGTGCGGAAACAGAAGGCGGCGAGAAGACGATCGGTATCCCGACGTTGTCGGCTGAAGTAGCCAAGAACGGCGCGGATCGGCGGCTTTCGTTCAAGTTACCTGACGGATCAGACTTGATCTACCTTGAGCACAATGGCGTTCAGTACGCTATCGCGCCAGCGCGTAAGCAGTATGCCGAACTGACGCCGCAGGCGACCGGATTTCAACTGCACAAAATGATGACGCCGGGTCAGCTCGTCGCTTACCTCGATCGACTTCAAGGTATCGAAGCAGCCGGCGAACAACAGCTCAACGGCCGCACGGCGCTGAAGTATCGCTACGCACGTACCGCACAGACAAACACCTCTGCGGGTGAGGTCAAAACTGAGTCCTTCGTTTATGTTGACAAAGACACGGGACTGCCGCTGCGCGCCGAGCTTTTTAGCGAAGCAAGTGGTAACGTGCAGGGCGTCAAGGGCGCAGTTATCGTCGCGGAGATGCGCGATATCACGACCGAGGTTGATCAGAGTTTTTTTGAAGTGCCGCCGGGCATGAACAAGGTTCCGGAAGAGCAAGTGAGAGCGCAGGTAAACGCGATCACAAACACGATCGCCGCAGTGCTTCGCACTTTGCTGACGAACATGAACCAACCGCCGCCACCGTCACCAACCGCGACCGTTTCGCCGGCCGTCAGCCCGACGCCGTGAAGGAGTGAAAATTAAATGAGATACGTTGTCATTCTTGTTCTGGGAGTTCTGCTGGGCGCCGGAGCCGCAGTCTATTTTCTTGGCATAGGGCCGGCAAAGAAGGCACCGGGAGTTGCGGTGCGGCCGCCTGACAACGGGCAGAACCCGCCGGCGACGGTGGAAATCGGTCTCGAACAGAGTTTCATCGACGCTGTCCTGGCGACAACGTTCTCAGGTTTGGGAACGCCAACATTTCAGTTGGCTGGTGTCCCAGCAGCGAGTGGTGAGATCACGACCGCAGCGTTTCAGGGTGGTTGCACCAACAGCATCACTCTCTTGCCCGAAGGAAGCGGCGTCAAGACGGGCGTGCAATTTCGCAATGGCAACGTCTCGGCGCCGCTCGCTTTTACCGGCAGCTACAACCTGGCTGGCCAGTGTCTTCAGTTCAAAGGCTGGGCCCAGACGAGCATCAAGTTGTATTTCGATGAGTCGAAACAGACTGTTTACGGCAACGTAACTGTAGAGGGCGTGAATCTCGAAGGAGTGAATCCGATTGCCAACACTATGGTCACGGTCTTTGTGCAGAGCGCTATCAACCAGCGTGTGAATCCACTCGTGCTCGTGAGTGAGAAACAGTTGTCGCTGATGATTCCCGTGAAGGCGAGCAACGGCGCCGTGAAAGCGCACGCGAAAGACGTACGCGCCGAGATACTCGACGGCTCATTAAAGCTGCACCTGACTTACGAATTCAGCGGCGTGCGCGGCGAAGGAACTACGGGCTAGGAACCTTGTGGCTCTTTCGCATCACGCGTTTGGCCCACTCCATGGCGAAAAGTGAGCTCGCCACCGAGCCAGCCGGAGATCGTGACCAGGATCACTCCCACCACCGAGAGCAGAAACGGTATCGTCAACCGGTGTCCTACCAGGTGACTATAGCTTCCGATTCGTAGCAAGAAACTGATCACAAAAACGATCAGCGCGGTGATGTTTAGTCGCGCGTGCCAGTTTGCGACTCGCTTCACCTCGCCGCTCGGGATTGCCAGCCAATCGATGATGCCTGGAATCGCGGCCGCCAAGGCTCCCAGGCAGCCTGCGGCGATCAGAAACTTCGAGATAACCAGCAGCGTCGGGTGTCGAACGAAATAGAACGCTACATCCGCCGCAAACGAGGTCGTCCAAAGCGCTATCGGGAAGGAAATCAACATCGGATGGATCGGATGACCCGCGATGGTGGCTCTGCTTTCCATGAGAGGCCCTCCTGTCAGGAGTAGTGGAATGGTCCCGGCTATTCTTGCTGGCGATTGGGCCAGGGTCAAGTTAAGGTCGGGGAAGCTCTACAGATTCCGCGGGTTCAGATTTCACCGCCGAGGCGGCCAGTAGCCGCTGACGTTCGAAGTGCTCCGCTATCTCTTCCGCGGTTTTGCGGCCGACAAACGGCGTCAGCTCCGAAACACCGGCGCGCGCGATTCGTTGTATCGAACCGAAGTGTCGCAGCAATCGTCCCTTGCGTTTGTCGCCCACGCCCGGAATCGCTGTCAACTCTGAAGTGAAGTCACGCAGTTCGCGACGTTTGCGATGGTAAGTGACTGCAAAGCGATGCGTCTCGTCGCGAATCATCTGCAACAACCGAAGAATCAAGGAATGCGAGTCGAGGTAGATTGGTTCGTCCTCGCGTCCTTTCATCAGCAGATACGCAACATCGTTGTGGCGTTGCGGCGGCTTGACGATGCCAACCATCGGAATCGCTTCGAGGCCGAGTTCACTCATCGCTTCCGCGGCGCCGTTGAGTTGACCTTTGCCGCCGTCAATCATGATCAGATCGGGCAGCGGTTTGCCTTCCTCGAGCAGCCGGCGATAACGCCGCGTGACCACTTCGCGCATTGAAGCGACGTCGTTCGCACCCTCAACGCTGCGGATGCGAAACTTCCGATACTCCGCGCGGTTCATCTTGCCGTTATCGCAAACGACCATTCCGGCAACGTTCTCCGCGCCCTGGATGTGTGAGATGTCAAACGACTCGATGCGCGCCGGAAAGTGGGGCAGTTCGAGTGTCTCCTGCAACTCTTCGAGCACGCGTTTCATATCGGGCTTAAGCACGCGGAACCGCTGCTCAAACGCGAGCTTCGCATTCTTTTCGACCAGGTCGATCATGTCGCGCTTCTCGCCACGTTGCGGCGCCTCGATGTGCACACGCCGTCCGCGCCGTTTGCTCAACGCCTTTTCGAGTAACTCGCGATCATCGAAATCAACGGGCACGTAAATCTCGCGCGGCACGTAATCCGAGGCGTAATATTGGGCCAGCACTTCGCTCAAAAACTCGGCCGGGCCGAAAGCATCTTCCGGCAGGTCTTCCCAGAAAAACTCGCGGCGTCCGACAATGTTGCCTTCGCGCATCGTAAACAACTGCAGGGCCAGTTTCTGTCCTTCGCGGTAGTAACCAAAGATGTCGACGTCGCTTTCCGAAGTCGTGGCCATCTTCTGTTGTTCCGACAGGCGAATCACGGTTTTGCGCAGATCGCGATACTTCGCTGCGAGCTCGTAGCGCAAGTCGTCCGAAGCTTCGAGCATGCGTTCTTCGAGCGCGTCAGCGAGCTCTTTGTTTCGTCCTTCGAGCAAGAGTCTTACGTCGCGCACCGCTTCCTGATATTGTTCCGGCGTGCACAGTCCCTTGACGCATGGCCCAAGGCAACGTTTGATGTGGTATTCAAGACACGGCCGCGGCGCTTTGCCGTCGATCTCGATATCGCAGGTGCGCAACTGAAACGTGCGATTAATCAGGTCGATGGTTCGCCGGGCCAGGCTCGCGGGCAAAAACGGTCCGAAGTAAAGTGCGCCGTCTTTCTGGATCCGCCGCGTGATGACGACTTTCGGAAACGGTTCGTTGATTGTGAGCTTCAGATGCGGATACGACTTGTCGTCCTGAAGCTTGACGTTGTAGCGCGGCTTGTATTGTTTGACGA
>DASXRE010000162.1:0-9830 GCA_036506775.1 Pyrinomonadaceae bacterium
GCTTAATCGAAGCCCATTCGCATGTGCTGCTGCATCCTTACAGCGAAACTGTCTGGAACGATCAGGTGGCGCGCGAGTCGCTGAGCCTCCGTGTCGCTCGTGCGACTAACCACCTGCGCAACACGCTACTCGCCGGTTTCACCACCGTGCGCGATCTCGGCACCGAAGGCGCCGGCTACGCCGACGTTGGCCTCAAGCAGGCTGTGGAGCAAGGCATCATTCCCGGACCGCGCATGATCGTCGTTACGCGCGCAATCGTGGCCACGGGCAGTTATGGACCAAAAGGTTTTGCCTCTGAGTGGCGCGTGCCGCAAGGCGCCGAGGAAGCTGACGGCATCGACAGTCTCACGCGCGTCGTGCGCGATCAGATCGGACACGGCGCTGACTGGATCAAGATTTACGCTGACTACCGTTGGGGTACTCAAGGCGCGGCGCCGACGTTTTCACTCGACGAGTTGAAACTGGTGGTCGAGACGGCGAAGAGCGCCAACGTTCCGGTCGCAGCACACGCGACGACAACCGAAGGCATGCGGCGCGCTGCGCTCGCGGGCGTGGAAACGATCGAGCACGGCGACGGCGGCACCGCGGAAGTGTTTCGGTTGATGAAGGAACGCGGTGTCGCGCTTTGTCCGACCCTCGCGATTGCGGGCGCGAACGCGGAAAAGAAGCGACGCGTCTTCAACCAGGCGCTGGAAGCAGGCGTCACGATCGCGAGCGGCAGCGACGTTGGCGTTTTCGCGCATGGCGACAACGCACGCGAGATCGAGACGATGGTTCAGTTTGGGATGCCGTTGATCGACGCGTTGCGCTCGGCAACGTCCGTGAATGCCCGCGTGCTGCACATGAGCGACAAAATCGGCAGCGTCAAAGCCGGTCTGTTTGCCGACCTGATTGCGGTTGAAGGTGATCCGACCAGAGACGTGGGCGCACTGAGGCGGGTGAAATTCGTGATGAAGGGCGGTGCGGTTTACAAGCAGTAAACTATTTCTGCACTAGCCGGGCGACCGTCATCAATAGCTCTTCAGTCCTGAACGGCTTCCCCACAAAATCGCTAAATCCCGATTGCAGCGCCCGAATCCGATCCCGATCCGTGTGCGCCGTCACCGCCACGCACGGAATACTCGCCGTATTAGAATTAGCCTTGAGCTGTCTGAAAACCTCCCACCCATCCAGGCCAGGCATCGAGAGGTCAACCATGATCAGATCAGGCAATGGATCCACGAAGGCCAAAGTGAGGCATTCCTGCCCGTTTCTGGCCTCGCGAACCTCGTAATTTGCGCCAGCCAGGAGCAAACGTAGCAGTTCCCGATTGTCGTCGTAGTCCTCAGCAATCAGAATCGTAGCGGCCATCGAATCGGTTGTTTTCCTCCACTCGTCTGCAGCAACAAGCAACCAAGATACCAGACCGATCAACGGTCTCCAAAAAGGTAAGTATTGACTAGCTCAATACGAGCCGTCCATAATCACTTCTGAGCCCGTGCCCCCTGCCAGGCTCTCTTTGCATTTACTGACCTTGGGTTAGATATTCCTACCTGAAGACCTTGAGGTTCGTTCACATCAACACCACTACACGGAGGACCCAACTGTGGTCAACGGACATTTGGAAGACAGCTTGCGGCGGGAGATTGAAAGTTACCTCGAAACTCGCCTCAGCGCCGTCAAGCAAGAAATAGCCACGCTGCAAAGCCTGCTCAATGAATCACTCTCCACTTTTCTTGAGCGGCAGTCCGACGTGCAGTTGGAAGGCAGTTTGGTCGCTTCGATAACCGAGCACCTGCATGCGGCTCACGAACGCGGCATCGAACACGCCGCGGCCGAGTCGTCGCGGGCCAAAGCTTCGAGCGACATGGCCATCGTGAAGTCGGCGATTGCGGAGATTAACGACCAAAAATCCCAAGCCGACATCCTCAAGGCACTCGTGAACCGTGCCGCCTCCTTCGCACCGCGCGTTGCTTTCTTTGTCATCAAAGGCGAACAGGCAACGGGTTGGCGTGGACGTGGTTTTGAAGGCACCATCGGCGACCACGCGATTCAGCAAATTTCGCTCGCGCTGAGCGCCGACACAGTCATCGGCAGCGCCGCTAAAGCACTGACGACGTGGAGTGGTGAACCAGGTTCCCATGCAGAAGATCATCAGTTGCTCAATCGCCTGGGTGAAGAACCGCCGCAACGAATCGTCTCGATTCCGCTGACGGTGCGTGGACGCGCCGTGGCAGTGCTTTACGCCGATTCAGCCGGACTCGAGTCTGAGTCGATCAACCTCGAAGCACTCGAAACGCTCGTCACCGTTGCGGGAATGGCTGTTGAACTTTTGTCTGTCGCTCGCGCTGCGGCTGCTCCGAAGCGAGCGCCCGTTGAAGAAGCGGCGCCCGCGCCCGCGGAACCAGCTCCGGCTGAACCAGCACCGCAAACTTCTTACGTTCCCACCAGCGAATACGAACAGGAGCCGGAACCTGCACCTGAGCCGTCGTTCTCAGCCGAGGAAACAATTCCGACTTACGAGGCTCAACCCGCTGAAACCGGATCGCTGATGGACACTGGCGTTGCTGAAGAAGCAGCGACGCCGGTCTACGAAGCAACAGAAGCGTCGGGCTTTGGTAGTGAAGAGCCCCAGTCGTGGAGTCCGGCTCGAGTCGAAGAAGCCCTGACTACGGCACCGCGACGGCGTTACGGTCAGGATGTGGAACTGCCGGTGGAAGTTTCCGGTGACGAAGAGCGTCGCTTGCATAACGACGCGCGCCGCTTTGCGCGACTGCTGATCTCCGAGATCAAGCTCTACAACGAGCAAAAGGTCGCCGAAGGAAGAATCGAGCACGATCTTTACGATCGACTGCGCGAATACATCGATCGCTCGCGCGAGATGTATGATAAGCGCGTGAAGGCGGAAGTCGCGGCTCGCTACGACTACTTCCACGGTGAACTCGTGCACACCTTGGCGGAAGGCGACCCTGCAAAACTCGGAGCTAATTACCCCGGCGCGACAGTGAACGCTTAGACCCTGTTTCTTCGTACTTTGTGCTTGATACTTGGTACTTTGTAGGCGTTCCTCAAAGAACAAAGATCTAAGTCCAAAGAACAAATGGCTAAGCATCGCTTACTACTGATTTCAATCGCGATCACACTTGCCGGCCTTGCGTCGGTACCTTTCTTCATGAGCGCAAGCTGCCGCAGCCGGCAGCAGCTACCCGCAGAACAACGAGCTCTCGAAACGCTACGCAGCATGACGCGCAACGACGTGTTGCCGTCCGAAGACGCGGTCGCAGCGATCGAGAACCAGTTTCCAGACACGAAGACCGCAGCACTCGCTCGGCTCCTCCGCGCACGCATAAAACTGAACGCGAAAGATTTCGCCGGCGCGGCGACCCTGCTTAATACCAAACTGATCGCGCAGCACACCTCGATCGCCGATCACGCGCTCTTTCTGTGGGCCAACGCGCTCGAACAGGCAGGCAACACCACCGAAGCACGAGCGGTATATCAACAGCTACTTCAGGAATACCCATATTCATTACGTGCTCGCGAAGCAACGCTTCGTGCCGCTGACTTGTTGGCGAAGAGCGGTAGCAGCGCCGCGGTTCCGCTGCTCCTGAAAGGTCTGAATCAGAGTGACGACGCGGCCGCGTTGCTCGCGACGGCTAAAGCCTACGAGCAGACTTCCGATCCAATTCGCGCGCTCGCGTCGTACCGGCGTCTTTACTTCTTTGCGCCCGATTCCGCTGAGAGCAGTGAAGCCGCGACCGCGTTTACCAGACTCGGTTCAACCGCGTCGCCCGCGAGCGCCGAAGAAGCAATCACGCGCGCGAATCGGTTGTACGCTGCGCAACGGTTTAATGACGCATTGACCGCCTACGCTGAGGCGTTTGCAAGATTTTCCGACACGGCCACAAACGAGAACCAGCTTTACCGCGCGATCGCTGCCTACCGTTCGCGGAAAGCCACCGATGCCGTGGCGGCGGTGAACAGCATTCCGGCTTCAGCGGGGGAAACACGAGCCGAGGCGCTTTTCTATCTCGCGCAGACGTTTGCGCGCGGCAGGCAATGGGAGCAAGCGCGCGGAACTCTTGAGGAAATGCGTCGCGTGTTTCCAGCGAGCAGATTCACGCCCAGAGCTTTCGTAGCGGCGGGCTACATAGCGAAAGACGCGAAGAACAACGTTGATGCTAATTACTTTTTGCGCGCCGCAGTAAATGGTTTTCCAAACTCGCTTGACGTGGCCCAGGCGCAATTCGATCTGGCGTGGGACGAACACGACAAGCGGAACTTCGCGGACTCGTCGCGAATGCTCACGGAACATCTCGCGTACTACGCTGACAAGAACACAGACAATCGCGGCCGCGCCGGTTACTGGGCCGCACGCGATTCCGAGCGCGCGGGTAAACTGTCCGAAGCGCGCGGGCTGTACGAGGGGCTGCAGGCACGTTACGACGCGAACTGGTATGGCTACCTCGCCAAACAACGTCTCGATGTGTTGAGTCGCACGACGCCGGCCAAAACATTCCCTTCCGATTCAATCGTCGCTCGCGCGATCGCGAATCTGAAAACCGTCACTGTCGGCGAGGAAACGGCGAGCGCCGAAGCCGACACCCGCATCATCAAGGCCGATGAACTCTCCAACGTCGGCCTCGATGAACTCGCGTTGAAAGAGTTGGAAAAAGCGGGCGAGAACAGTTCCGACAGTCCGAAAATCAATCTTGCCATCGCGCAGATCTATCGCTCGAACGACGACAACGTTCACGCACTGAACACGCTGCGGCGCAGTTTTCCCGACTACTCGCAGATGAAACCGGAAGAGATGACCCGCGAGCAATGGGACGTGTTTTACCCGCTGGCTTACTGGGACATCATCGTGCAGGAATCGCGGGCGCGAAATCTCGATCCTTATCAAGTTGCGGGTTTGATTCGTCAGGAAACGATCTTCACGGCGCGTGCGCGATCTTCAGCGGCAGCGTACGGATTGATGCAGGTGCTCGTTCCGACCGGAAAGTTGACCGCGCGAAAATATGGCGTGAACCGTGAAATAACGGCGGAGGCTCTGTACGAGCCGCGCCTGAACATTCAACTCGGCACCGCATACCTGCGCGACCAGATCGACAAGTTTGGACGCATCGAATACGTTGCCGCGGCTTACAACGCTGGTCCTTTGCGAGCGGCGCAGTGGAAGACATCGCTGCCCGCTGACATCGATGAATGGGCCGAAGCAGTTCCGTTCAAGGAGACGCGCGGCTACGTTCAAGGCGTGGTGAGAAACCGATTGCAGTACCTGCGGCTCTACGATGAGAAGGGAAACTTCCGCCCCGAAGTCGGCTCGCGAGCTACGCCCGCAAACGACGCGAATCCAAACGTGCGGAAGCGCCGCATCACTGAAGCCGGTGAGGAGTAGTCATGGGGTTTTCCGCACGTGCTGTCGGGGTCTTCTTGTCGCTGGTTTTCTTTTCGCTCGTCGCTCACGCGCAACCAACGGCACTCACGATCACGACTGAGCCCAACGCTATCGTCTGGATCGACGAGATCAGACGCGGCACCGCGGATGCTTCCGGCAAACTCGTGCTTACAAAGATCTCCCCGGGCCGGCACACGGTTCGTGTTCGAGCCAACGGCTTCAAGGAAACAACTGCACCACTGCTGCCGGGCCGCCGCACGCTCACTATCAAACTCGTTCCCACCACAGATCAGGCTGAGCTGTCGTTTCAGCAAGCCGAGACTGCGCGTGAACAAGCCCGTGACGATGCTGGTCGGGAAAAGGCTGCCGATCTTTATCGCCAAACGCTGGCAGCCCGTTCCGCGTATCCCCCGGCGCGAGTCGGACTGGCGCGCGTCCTGCTCGATCTTAATCAGTTCAAGGAAGCACACGCTGAAATCGATGCCGCGCGCCGTGCGAAGCCGGTTTATCCCGAGGCGTCGGCAGTCGAAGGGCGCATCTATCGCGAAGAGGCGTTTGCTAACGACGCGATTCGTTCGTTTCGCCGCGCGATCCGTGAAGGGGGCGGTTTTCAACCGGAGGCGTACGTGGGGCTCGCGCGCGTGTATGAAGACCAGGGCGACTACGACCAGGCGGTCGTCGCGTTGCGCAAGTCGATAGACCAACTCGCAGACAGTGAGCCAGTCATTTACCAGATGCTCGGCGCGGCGTATGAAAAGGTCAACAAGCCGAAGGACGCGATTGTTGCTTATGAGAAGTATCTGCAACTGGCGCCCACCGGCAGTTACGCGGCCGCGATTCGCTCGATCCTCCAACAGTTGAAACGCGAAGCCGCCGGCGAAGAGATAATCCCTTAAGCCACAAAAAGCACAAAAGGCACATTAACACTCATGCTCAATCGGAAGGCCTTTGTGCTTCTTGTGCCTTTTTGTGGCTGCAATGCTAAAGTTTGCATCCGAGGAACTCAATGTCTACCCCCACCTTTTCCAAAAGTCGCCACGTTTCCCAAAAGGCGAGTTCGTTTACAGAATCAGTGATTCGCGAGATGACGCGCGAAGCGCTGAAGCACGGCGCGGTAAACCTCTCGCAGGGTTTTCCTGATTTCGCTGCGCCCGAAGACATCAAACGCAAGGCGATGGAAGCGATCGCTGCCGACGTCAACCAGTATGCGATCACGTGGGGCTCAAAAGACTTTCGCGATGCGATTGCGCGTAAGACCCGCTCCTATCTCGGACTCGAAATCGATCCGGAAACGGAGATCACCGTCACTTGCGGGTCGACGGAAGGAATGATTGCCGCGATGATGGCGACAGTCGATCCCGGCGAAGAAGTCATCGTCTTCGAGCCGTTTTACGAAAACTACGCGCCCGACGCGATTCTTTCGGATGCACGCCCGCGACACGTGCCGCTGCGCGCGCCCGATTGGAGTTTCGACCGCGACGAACTGCGCCGCACCTTCAACGAAAAAACGAAAGCCATCATCGTCTGCAATCCCAACAATCCGACGGGCAAGGTTTTCACCCAGGAAGAGATGGAGTTCATCGCCGGATTGTGTCAGGAGTTCGACGCCCTCTGCTTCACTGACGAGATCTACGAACACATTCTCTATCCACGCGAAGGTGCCGACATCCGGCACATCTCGATGGCCCAGATCGACGGCATGCGCGATCGAACAGTGATCGTGAATTCGATGTCGAAGACTTACTCAGTCACGGGTTGGCGCGTCGGCTATTGCATTGCACCGCCTGAGATCACGAGCGGCGTTCGCAAGGTCCACGATTTTCTGACGGTCGGAGCCGCGGCGCCCTTGCAAGTCGCGGGTGCTTACGCCTTGTCGTTGCCACAGGAGTATTACGACAGGTTGCAAAACGAGTATCGCGCGCGCCGCGATCTGTTGTTGCCGGTGCTGGAAGACGCGGGCTTCAAAACCTTCGTTCCGGACGGCGCGTACTACATCATGACCGACATCTCCGGCTTCGGGTTTTCAGATGATGTCGAGTTCACTCGTCATCTCATTCGCGACATCGGCGTCGCCTGCGTACCGGGATCAAGTTTCTACAGCGTGCCGTCGCTCGGACGACAGCAGGTGCGGTTCTGTTTCTGCAAAAAAGATGAGACGCTGCACGCGGCCGCGGAAAGATTGTCCAAACTTAAGTCACGCCTCTGACTACTCTGATGAAACGTGCCTTAACTGTCTGCTTGTCTCTTTTGTGCTTATCTGTGGTTGTTGCGGCCCAGCAACTTCCGGATCCTGAATTCAACACGTCCATCGAGAATCCCGCTTACACAAAGAACGGCCCACGTGTGATGTTCGACGAGGCTCATCACAACTTCCACACCACCGATGGCCGTTACAAACCATTCGTCGATCTATTGATGAACGACGGCTACCGCATCATTCGCAATCGACAGCCTTTCTCGAAAGCTACCTTGACCAGTTACAAGGTGCTCGTGATCGCCAATGCACTCGGCGCGGAAGAGATGGACGACAACGGCGCCGATGCTTCGGCGTTTACCGAAGAGGAGTGCAACGCCGTTCAGGAGTGGGTCAAGAGTGGAGGTGCGTTGCTGCTCATTGCTGATCACGCGCCGTTTGGCGGCGCTGCGCAAGCACTGGCCAGCCGCTTCAGCGTCGACATGAGCAAAGGCTTTACTTTCGATACGGCCAACTCGGCTCACGGCAGTCCGTCCCTGCTCATCTTCTCGCGCGAAAACAAACTGCTCACCACGCATCCGATTACTGAAGGTCGCGATCAGAACGAACGCCTGAATCTCGTTGAGAGTTTCACCGGACAGTCGTTGAAAGGTCCTGAAGACAGCGTTGCGATTCTCAAACTGTCAGACACAGCGAAAGACACGCCGAATCGGGAAGCCGACTCTTCGGTTTCCGCTGCGGGGCGAGCTCAGGCGCTCGCATTAAAGTTTGGCAAAGGACGCGTGGTGGTCCAGGGCGAAGCTGCGATGCTATCGGCGCAGATCGCCGGGCCTGACAAGTCCAGGATGGGAATGAATGTGCCGGGCAACGACAACAAGCAGTACGCGCTGAATCTGCTGCACTGGCTGTCGGGATTGTTGAAAGAGAAGTAAGTGGGTTGATGCGGGTCTGGGATCGAAAGCGGCAAGTAATCTGGGTGCTCGGTGGGCTGATTATCGGAACGTATATCGCCTACTCGGATTCACTGCTTGAAGACGGCGCGTTTATCTGGCGGTTTTTCGTTTTTATGGAAGCGATGATCCTGCTCATCATGGGCGGGCTTTTTTATTTGTACTCGCGACGCTAGTTCGGCTGTTGCATTGACTTGGCCCGAACGGTGATCCCCTGGTCTCCGACAACGAGCAGCGCGCGTGGCTGACCAAACGGCGCGCTCGAAGGCACGTAAGAAAGCGTGTAACGGTTCTTTCGCAGTTCGTCGCAGATACTCTTCGCCGCCACACTCGGTTCGTCAATCGAAAAGATCTGTCCGCCAGTTCCTTCCGCAAGCTTGTCGATCACGACTTTCGGTTTCGGCACGTCGCGGCGAATCGCACCACGCGTGCGATCGACGGCCTGCACCGCATAGACCATGATGTTTTCTGACTGCAATGCTGCGAGCGTCTGTTCGAAAGTCGCTTTGCTGCCGCGGTCGAGTCCGTCGCTGATGACGATGATGATCCGCTTCTGACCAGGCAGCGGCCGCAACGCTTCCTCAACCACGGCCTGAATCGCGTCGAACAGATGCGGTTGCCCCTTCTTTCTGAACAGCTTCAACGACGACTCAATCGCTTTGGAGTCATCAGTCCAGTCGGAAACGATCTCGGCTTGTTCGTCGTAGCCGACGATGAGCAGCTTGTCGCCTTCGAAGATCTCGTAGGCAAACTCGCGCGCCGCCGCTTCGAGTTTTTCTACGTCCGCGCGAATCGACAGTGAGTTGTCAACGAGCAGCACGATACGCGCGGGCGAAGGATCGGGAGTGAAGTTTCGAATCGATTGTTCGACGCCGTTGTCGTAAACCGAGACTTCTTTGCTGGTGATCGGTCTGTTCGGATTGTCGTCTCGCCGGGCGACTACGCCGACCTGCACGCCGCCGGACGCATTGGCGTGTGGCCGGTTGCCCGATTGGGCCATCAGCGTTAGCGACAGCAGAACGATTGCCAGCGCGGCGCCCGAAACTAAGACGGCGGGCGGGCCGCCCGCGCTCACATGCTTTTCTGTTGACGAGCGCATCTACTTCACGACGCGGCTTCAGTCGCCGCTGGATGCTTTCGGGGGTGAAGTCTTCTCCGAAGTTTTCTTTGGGGAGCTTTCTTTTGTAGTTTTCTTGTCGCTCTTTTCAGACTTCTCGGTCTTTGCTTCCGATTCTGACTTCTCGCCTTTCGTTGCCTTTCCGGCGTAGTCGGTCACGTAACAGCCCGAACCCTTGAACTGAATCGC
>DASXRE010000163.1:0-4109 GCA_036506775.1 Pyrinomonadaceae bacterium
GGAGTGCGGGGACTTGTCACCGCTTTGGCCTAACGACGTCGCCGGCGATAGTACCGGACCAAAGCGGCGACAAGTCCCCGCACTCCAAGGAGGCGTCCTGTGGAACAGCTTTTGTTTTCAAACCGCATCACCACCCGACAACACAAAATCATTGCTTATCTTGAGACTCGGCCCTAAAATGCTCCGGACTCGGACTCGTTCCCAAAATTAGAATATTCCTGGACTCCTACAACAACACGGAGGTCACGATGAAGAGTAAGCTTCGCAGCCTTACTGGAATTGCCGCACTCGTCATTATGCTCATTGCTCCTGTGTGCGTAGCTGACAAAAGCTCGACCAGGCTGCTGAAGCAGCAAGAGCGCTATACCCTGTCGCTCGAGTTGGAGTTTACGAAAAAAGAGCAAAACCCACTCGAACACGCGATTTCAGTCCTTTTTGACGTTGGCCCGAACGGATACGCAACCGGCTTCCTGGTAGGAAACGGATTGGTGATGACCGCTTATCACGTCATCTCGGGAAATCTGAGTACGACAAAAAAGGTGATGCTCGGTTTCCGTGCCTCCGACCAGCTTAGCGTGAAAGTTTTTGTAGATGGCTGCCGAGCCAAGGTGATCAAAGTGGACAAGGAAGCAGATCTCGCTTTGCTCGAGATGTGCCGCAACTCCAAGGACGCCAAGGCTCCCACGTTCCAGACAGCACCAGTCAAGGACGACGCGCTGTTTCTCATCGCCAGACCTCATGGCGACAAAGTAGTCAGCCACGGAACTTTCAACGGAAACTACATGCTGGGGACTCAGGAGTACTGGTCGGTGAAGATCGACAGTCGCGATGGTTTTTCCGGCAGTCCGGTTTACAACGCCAAGGCTGAGATCGTCGGCGTGTTCAGTGGTTACGACTGGTCGCAGAAACTGGCGTTGATCAGTCCGAGCTTTAGGGCTCAGAAGCTGCTGGAGGATTACAACTCCACCGCCAAACCGTAGTTAATAAACCTCTCGCTGTTGCACCCGCGCTTTAGTCGCAAGGCTAAAGCGCGGTTCAGCTTTCCTACTGCCGGCAATCATCGCCGCCACATATTCACCAACCGCGGGGCCGTGCTTGAATCCGTGACCTGAGCCGCCGCCAACCAGCCAAACATTCCCCATCGCCGGATGACGATCGATCAGAAAGTCGCCGTTGGAAGTGTTCTCATATTGGCAGACGCGCGTTTCAGTTACCGGCGCATCCACCAGCGCGGGTATCCTGCGCGCGAGGTACCGGCGAATAGCGTGTACAGATTCAGGCGAAACAATCCTTTGTCCGTAATCCGGATCGAACTCCGGTCCATGCGCATCGATCGCGATCTTCAAACCGCGGCCTTCGAGATCCGGTAGCCCGTAAACAAGATCGTTGAAGTCGATCCAGGTCGGCATACGCGGCGGTTTGAAGAGATCGTTGCCGGCCGGCACCCCGAGAAAGAAGACTTCCTGACGGGTGACGTGAATCAGACCACCAAGTAGTTCAGGAAAGAGTTTCGGCAGCCATGGACCACACGCAAACACGAATTGCGCGGCGTGAATCTCCTTTCCGGAGGTGGTGCGAACGTTTCGATTGTTAACCGGTCCAGCGATCGCTTCCGCGAGATAGTCCACCCCATTTGCGCAAACCCTCAACGCCACAGCCTGCACGGCTCGACGCGCCATCAGCACACCACCGTCCTGCTCGACAGTTCCCCAGCCAATACCGTCAAAGTTCAGTTGCGGAAACCGCTCGATGAGTTGAGCCTGGTCCAGTCGTTCACATCGCGCGCCCGCCGTCTGTAGATTCTTTAACGTCGCTTCGCAATAGGCGTCGTGTTCGCGCGCCAGCCAAAGCACACCGGTGCGTTGGAACAGTGGAGCCGGAGTCTCATAGCCGGCGAAGAGTTCCTGCCAGAGTTGATAGGAGCGTTGGGCCGAGCGTGTGTAGATCTCGTCCGAACCATAACCGAGCCGCAGTATCCGCGACTCACCACCGGAACTCGCGCGACTGTTTCCTGGTCCATACGCATCGAGCAGCAGCACAGACGCACCGGCCCGATTGAGTTGATACGCCGTCCAGACGCCGAAAACACCCGCGCCGATGACCGCCACGTCGTAAAACTTCGATTGCATGCGCGAATTGTACTAAGTAATCTGTGTGGCCGACATGGCCAACAACCAGGAACCAGAGACCGGTGCCACTGCCACAGCCCAACTCGTCGTTGGTCCTGCCGATCTTGCCAGCTCCATTTCGTCCATAGACGGCGATGAGTTTCCCGCTGTGCTCGCAACCGCGCGCATGGTGGCGTTGATGGAGACTGCGGCCGCGCGCGTGTTGCAACCTTTGCTTGGTCCAGGCGAATTGTCGGTGGGTGCCACAGTGGATATCACTCACAGCGCCCCGACACCACCCGGATCACTCGTTATCGCCACCGCTCGCTACACCGGCCGCGAAGGCAAGTTGTTTGTTTTCGAGATCAGCGCGCACGACGAGGCCGGCGAAGTCGGCAAGGGAACTCACAAACGGGCCGTCGTCGAGACCGAACGTCTCCAGCGCGCAGCCGCCAAACGCGCAGTGCCGAAGTGAGGTTTTTATGTCATCACGCTCCCCACGATTGCGACAGCGAATCAAAGACAGCGCAGTCTCCGACGTTTTTGAGAAGCAGTTTGCTCGAGAGAGCCTGAAGAGCGATCGCCTCCGCGTCACCATTCTCATCGGTGTAATTTTGGTGGCGATGGTGCTGCTGTTGTTGCTCGCGCTGATCTTTTTCGATGAGTTTCAGGCAGCTTTCCACGGGAGTTTTCGGCGGTTTCTGGTTGGCGTTTACGTTGTTACCGGGTCAACAGTGCTCTGCCTGGTCGGTGAGCGATTACTGATCGACTGGTTCATCAAAAATAAACTCACGCCACCCCACGCGTTGAAGTATCTCAGTGCGCTTGTTGAAACAAGTATTCCGACTGCCGGCATGATTGTCGGTTCGTTCTTTCTCGGACCCGTCTATACGCTCTTTACGCCCGCGACGTTGATTTATCCCATTTTTATTTCAGTGTCAGCGCTGCGCCTGAACGTGCGGCTGTGCATCTTCACCGGTGTCGTTGCCGGTGTGGAATACGCCGCGTTATCGATGTACTTCATCAACAATGTTCCACCCGCGGGCGTGGAACCAATTCTGCTCGGCGTTCCTCATCATCTGTTCAAGGCAATTCTGCTGGTGATGACGGGAGTCGCCACCGGCATTGTTACGCTGCAAATACGGAAACGAATTCTCAACTCGTTTTCAATCATCGAAGAACGCAATCGTATCTCGCGAACTTTTGGTGAATATGTTTCGCCGGAAGTGATGGGTACATTGCTGGATCTCAAACCGCATCTGCGCAGCGAAAGCAAAAACGTTTGCGTGATGTTTCTCGACATTCGCAACTTCACTGGTTTCGCCGAAAAGAGAACTCCTGAGGAGGTGGTTCAGTACCTGGAGTCGTTGTTTGACTTCATGATCGAGATTGTGAACCGTCATCACGGTATCATTAACAAGTTTCTCGGCGACGGCTTCATGGCGGTTTTTGGCGCGCCGCTTTCCGATGGTCATGACTGTGCGAACGCGTTGGAAGCAGCGCGTGAGATACTCGAGCGTGTGCGGCAGGAAGCGGAGTCGGGCACGATTCTGCCAACGACAGTCGGTATCGGTCTGCACGCGGGCGAGGCGGTAACGGGCAGCATCGGTTCGGCATTGCGCCGCGAGTACACGGTTATCGGTGATGTCGTTAATCTGGCGGCGCGTATCGAGAAGCTGAACAAGCAGTTTGATTCACAGCTCTTGATCTCGGAAAGGGTGTGGCAGGCATTTGATGGCGGACTTGCTGAAGCCGTGCCGATGGGCCACGTTGAGGTTCGTGGCCGCGAACAAGCAATTCAGATCTACCAGCTCGCGTAAGAAAATCCTGAGAATCAGTTTCCAATCAAAGATGACAAAGACGAAATCAACGATTCTGATTTTGGTTCTGGCGCTCTGTACTTGCGCTGCTGCTTATGAACAGAAGATTCCGCGCGCCGCGCGAGTTTTCGACGTCAAGGCATTCGGCGCGAAAGGTGACGGCAAAGCACTCGACAGTCCG
>DASXRE010000164.1:0-22666 GCA_036506775.1 Pyrinomonadaceae bacterium
GATCGGTGTCGACGTTCGCTCGATCCAGCGGAGCCACAAGTCCGGTGTGTTTGCGGAATGGCTGCATCACTTGAACTCCCACTCGCGCACGTCAGTAAAGTGGCCCTTGATCGCCGCCGCCGCGGCCATCATCGGACTGACGAGATGCGTGCGGCCGCCGCGACCCTGACGACCTTCAAAGTTGCGATTGCTGGTCGACGCGCAACGCTCACCAGGTTGCAGTACGTCGGCGTTCATTCCCAAACACATCGAACAACCGGCTTCACGCCATTCAAAACCTGCTTCACTAAACACGCGATCGAGACCTTCGCGTTCTGCCGCGCGCTTCACTTCCTGCGAACCCGGCACCACCATCGCGCTCACTGACGAGCTGACGCGATAGCCCTTCACCACTCGCGCCGCCGCGCGCAGATCCTCGATTCGCGCATTCGTGCACGAACCAATGAACGCCCGATCGATCGAGATGTCTTTGATGTTTGTGCGCGGGGTGAGCGCCATGTACTCGAGCGCGCGTTCCGCCGCCTGGCGGTCGGCCGCGTTCTTCGCCTCTGCGGGATCCGGCACAACACTCGTCACGGGAACAACCATGCCCGGACTCGTGCCCCACGTAACGAACGGTTCAAGACGGCTCGCATCGACCTCTACCACCTTATCGAACACGGCGTCAGCGTCGGAGACAAACGCGCGCCAGTGTTCCAGCGCCTTTTCCCATCGCTCACCGGAAGGAGCAAACCGGCGGCCCTGTAAATAGGCAAAGGTTGTCTCGTCGGGCGCGATCATGCCGGCGCGCGCACCCGCTTCGATGCTCATGTTGCACAGCGTCATGCGCCCTTCCACCGACAGCGATCGCACTGCCTCACCTGCGTACTCAATCACATGGCCAGTTGCGCCGTCAGTGCCGATTTTGCCGATGATGGCGAGCGCGAGATCTTTCGCCGTCACGCCTTCCGGCAGCGCGCCCGACACTTCGATCTTCATCGTGCGCGGTTTGTTTTGCGGCAGACACTGCGTCGCGAGTACATGTTCGACTTCACTTGTGCCGATGCCGAACGCCAGCGCGCCAAACGCACCATGCGTGCTCGTGTGACTGTCGCCGCAAACAATCGTCATGCCCGGTTGCGTCAGACCGAGCTCAGGACCGATGACGTGGACGATGCCTTGTTCGGGCGAGTGGATGTCGAACAACTCGATGCCAAACTGTTTGCAGTTGCGGCGGAGTGTTTCGACCTGGTTGGCGGCGATTGCGTCGGCGATGGGCAGACTGCGATCGGTCGTTGGCACGTTGTGATCAACCGTGCCGAACGTCAGATCGGGCCGGCGTACGGTTCGGCCCGCTTGTCGCAGACCATCAAAAGCCTGGGGAGACGTGACCTCGTGAATGAGGTGCAGATCGATGTAAAGGAGCGTTGGCTCGCCCTGCGCTTCACGAACGACGTGAGCTTGCCAGAGTTTATCGAACAGCGTGAGTGGCATAGATAAGGTTTCTCTGTGTATCTCTGTGTTCTCTGTGTCTCTGTGGTTCCTCTTTGCAACGAGTAGAACACCACAGAGACACAGAGAACACAGAGATACACAGAGACAGAAACAAACTCCAGCTTCTCTAAACAGCGTGATACGCGTGACGCATATCAGCGATCTCAGCCACAGCCTGGCAAACGAGCTCACCAATCTCGCTCGTGGTGGCGAGCCAGCCACCCGTGCCGGACGCGATATCGGGCGTGCGATAGCCGGCTTCGAGCACGTGCTGGATCGCCAGTTCGATGTCACACGCTTCCTGTTCGAGATTTGCCGAGTGGCGCAACATCATCGCCCCTGACGCAATCGCACCGCAAGGGTTCGCGATGCCCTGGCCCGCGATGTCGGGTGCGGAACCGTGCACCGGTTCGTAGAGTCCGACTTCGCCGCCGATCGTTGCTGACGCCAGCATCCCAAGCGAACCGGTAATCACCGCCGCTTCGTCGGAAAGAATGTCGCCAAACAAGTTTTCGGTCAGCACCACGTCAAAGCGACGCGGGTTGGCGATCAAGTGCATCGCGCAAGCGTCGACGTAGAGATGGTCCAGCGTGACGTCGGGATAATCTTGCGCAACGCGCGTCACTGTCTGCCGCCAGAGCTGCGAAGTCTCCAGCACGTTTGCTTTATCAACCGAAGTGACTTTGCCGCGCCGTCCTCGCGCGGCTGCAAAAGCAATGCGGGCGATGCGCTCAATCTCTTCGACTGAGTAGCTCATCGTGTTGCTGGCCACGGTCGAGCCGTTCGCGCCCGCAAAACCGCGCGGTTCGCCAAAATACAAACCTCCCAGCAACTCTCTGACAATAAGAATGTCCGTACCGCCACTCACTTCAGGACGCAATGGCGAACAGCCCGCGATGGCTGAATAAGAAACTGAGGGACGCAAGTTCGCGTAGCCGCCCAGCGCGCGCCGGAGCAGCAGGAGGCCTGCTTCGGGCCGCTGATTGGGCGGTAATCGATCGTATTCGGGAGCGCCGACTGCGCCTAGCAGTACTGCATCACTGGCGAGACACGCATCCAGCGTTTTGGTCGGGAGCGGCGAGCCAAACTCGCGAATCGCCTGGCCGCCGATGGCGTGCTCTTCGAAATCAAACCGGTATCCGTGAATCGCTGCAATTGCTTGCAACACTCGAACGGCTTCAGCAGTAACTTCTGGTCCAATACCATCCCCTGGAAGAACCGTAACCTTGAATTGCATCTTAAAACCTCAAGCTGCCACGCAGGCAGCAGTACTCAGTAACGAGATTAAATCCTGGTCGTAAATTCGTTTCTTCTTGTCCGCCAAGTCCGTGAACCTTCTGTACGCCGCATCAAGTTCGCTCGGGCTGACGTTGTACCCGAGTTCCATGTAGCGCAGCGACAGCGCATGACGGCCCGAATGTTTGCCGAGCACCAACGAATTTGCCGGCACACCGACTGACTCAGGCGTCATGATTTCATAGCAAAGCGGATTGTTAATCACACCGTGCTGATGAATGCCGGCCTCATGCGCGAAAGCGTTGCGACCGACGATTGCCTTGTTTGGTTGCACGTCGAAACCGACGATGCTCGAAAGCAACTGACTCGCGGGATAAAGTTCAGTGGTGACGATGCCGGTTTCAAACGGCAAACTATCCGCACGCACGTGCAACGCCATCACGATCTCTTCGAGCGACGCATTGCCGGCGCGTTCTCCGATGCCGTTGATCGTGCATTCGACCTGCCGCGCTCCCGCTTCAAGTGCCGCCAGACTGTTGGCTACCGCGAGCCCGAGATCGTTGTGACAATGAACACTGATCGTCACGTCTCTGCCTCTGACGACTCGCACGCGTACCTCCTGGACCAGACGCGCCATTTCCGTCGGCGTCGTGTAACCAACAGTGTCAGGCACGTTCAGTACAGAAGCCCCGGCGTCGACTGCGGTATCAAGCACTTCGCATAAATAGTCGATGTCACTGCGCGTGGCGTCTTCCGCTGAAAACTCGACGTCTTCGGCGTAACTTCGCGCCTGCGTCACTGCCGCGCGAGTCATTTCGATCACTTCGGTGCGCGTCTTCTTCAGTTTGTGTTCGAGATGAATGTCGGAAGTCGCGCAGAAAGTGTGAATGCGCGGATGTGCCGCACGCGACAACGCTTCAGCCGCGCGTGCCACGTCCTGTGGGGCTGTGCGACAGAGGGCCGCGACTTTGACTTCGCGGCACTGCGCCGCCACCGCACGAACGGCGGCAAAGTCGCCTTCGGAGGCGATCGGAAACCCGGCTTCGATGATGTCTACGCCGAGTTCCTGAAGCTTTTCAGCCATTCGCACCTTCTCGGCGAGATCCATCGAACAGCCGGGTGACTGCTCGCCATCGCGCAAGGTAGTGTCGAAAATGCTGATTCTGTTGTGGGGCATGGAGTTCCTCCTCTGGGCAAGCAACGAAGGATGCTAAGGATAGTTGGGCCGAGAGTCAAAGCTATAATCTTTATAGAAACATAAATTCTGTTGTGGCTTATTCGATGATGAATTTCACTGTGCCGGGACCTCCGCAATGCGTCGAGCGTAGGCTTCAAACTGGCCCGTGTAGTACAGCCGGATGAGATCTTTTTCGAGCTGATCCATGTGTGTTTGGCGCAGACGCGTGCGGATTTCGCGGAAGATCTTCTCCTTCAACCAGTAGCCGTGATCATAGCGCTCGCCGATCGTCGAGGCGGACGCAAGCTTATCGATCTCCGGCGTGGTCAACCCGCGGCGCCAGGCCGCGCGATACACAGTCAATCCCTCCTGAAACGACTGATTCGCGATCGTCGTGAACAGCGCGTTCAGTCCCTGCCAGCCTGCCTTGTGAATGTCGAACAGCGGCACCACATCCGGATGCGGATTGCTCGCCGACCGATAATCAAGCAGCGAAACCCGCAGATCGATGGTGCGATCGCCATCGTAGTCGTATTCAACTGTATCGAGGAATCCGTTGTTATCCGTGTCGGTATACTTCACCAACTCCTCCACGCGCGGCGCGATCGGCTTCGGCGACGGCGTCTTGCTGCCGCCGTGAAACTCACCATTCTTATCCACCGTCCATGCACCCCATTCAGCGCCCGCCAAGTGAAGCTTCCTATCAAACACGCCGACGTAGAGTTTGCCGCCTCCGGAGTTGTCTTCGTCAAACTCGCCACGATCGCCGAGTGAATCAGCCTGCGGGTGACCGGACAATCCGGGTTTCTCGTTTGGCCCGGCCATCGCCAGTTCGGCGTAGTTGCCGCGGCGCCACTTCTTCGTCGAATAGAGATCGATATCCTTGGGACCACCAAAGCCGTGCATCGGGTAATACATCTCGACGCGTTCCCAGCGATGATCGTCGTCGTCTTCGTCGAAGACGAAATACATGTTGGCCCACTTGGCGGTGAAGAAGCTGTCGAAGCTCTTCTCGTGCGGCATGTACATCAACTCGTCGATCTTTCGCCAGTTGTTCCACTGAAAACAGGCGTCGAACTTCGGATTTCCTTTTAGCGCCGGATACTTGTGCACAAACTGGCGATAGGGAATCCCGGGACCGCCCGAACCGCGCAGCGACATGTCGTAGTCAGTCTCGTTGCCTTTGGTCGAATCGTTGTCAACGTCAAACGTGGCAAATGCTTCGCTGAGAACACCCGAGAGATTCGTGACGTCCTTGTCGAGCGGAGGTACTGGATCGAGCCAGCGAATGGCCATTTCGCTGGCGCCGTCGTTATCGAAGTCGAAGAACGCGAAAGGGTTTTCCCAGTTCAAGCGTGGATCGGGAAGCGATTGAGGTGGCCGGTGAACTTTCAGGAAGACGGCGTTGCCGTTGTAATCGGGCAGCCAGTCGCAACAGCCGGTGTACCCCCAGTTGTCGTCGCCGAAATCAAACTTGGTCCAATCGAGCCAGCCGAGCACGCCGTCTTTTTCGACGTCGATGAAGATCATCCAGTGTGACTCGGCCGGATCCCACTTGCCTTCCGACCACGAGCGGCCTTGCGTGACAAAGGCTTCGAGATCGGCGCGGCCGTCGCCGTCGTTGTCGGCCCACTTGATGTTGATATCGAGATCGCTGTCGTAGAGTCCGTCGCCGTTTTTATCGATCTGCATGACGTCACCGACCTGATCGCCGCGCGTGTCGGTCGGCAGCATGTCGCCGTTTTCGTCGAGCCAGCGGACTCGCTTGCCGTTCCACCAGCGTTCCAGGATGTCGGGTTTGCCGTCGTGGTCGATGTCGAGACGAACGATTTCGTCCGATGGCGTGGTCGACTTTAAGGCTGTTTTTCGGAGATCCTGGGCCAGAGAAAAAACAGATAGAAAAGTAAAAAGGCAAAGTGTGATGTATGACATGACGGGGGCTTATAGCATTTCATATTTCGAAGTAGCAACAAGAAATCAGTGATATAAAGAAAGGAATGAAGCGTGTTAGCCGTCGCGAATTTCTGAAGACAACCTCGAGCGCTGTTGTCGGTGGCGCTGTGCTTAAACGCTTTTCGTTCGGCAAGACGCACGCGGCGGAGGACGGCGCAACTTCACGACGGTTGAGCGAGTGGGAGTACCGGCGCGGGAGTCTTGGTGGTCCATGGGAGGCGTGGCGCAAGGCCAACGACGATGCGAACAAGTGGTCCACAGTGCAGGTGCCGCACTCGTTCAACGCGATGGACGCGGTCGATCCCGACGCGCCTTACTACCAGGGACCCGGCTGGTATCGCAGCAGATTTCAGCTCGCGAATCCGTATCCCTCCGGGCGGACGCTGCTGCATTTCGAAGGCGCGGGACAGAAGACCGAAGTTTATGTTCACACCGAAAAGGTTGGCGAACATGTTGGTGGTTATGACGAGTTCATCGTCGACATCACGGACCTGGCGAACAAGTATGCAAAGTTGAGCCAGCCGCCCGGAACGGTACCGGTCACGATCATGTGCGACAACTCGCGTGATCTGGAGATGATCCCGTCCAACCTGAGCGACTTCAATCTCTACGGCGGCCTTTATCGCTACGTGAATCTGGTCTACGTGCCGGCGATCTCGCTCGAACGCGTACTGGTCGATCCGGAGGCCTTGCCCGACGGAAAAGCAAAGATCACGATCCGTACTCGTCTGTACAATCCGCTGTCCCTGAAAGAGCCGGTCGAGGTCTCTGTCCGGGTTAGTGACCCCAAAAGTGGGATCCTGACAGAGAAGGGATCTTCATTCACGATCGAAAAACCCGATCTGTGGTCGCCAGATAACCCGGCACTCTATCGCTGCACCGTCACAATGAAGAGCGTTCACGGCTCAATGACGATCTCAGAACGTTTCGGTATTCGCTCGTTCGAATTTGTCAAAAACGGTCCTTTCAAGCTCAACGGCAAGCGACTACTAATCCGGGGCACGCAGCGTCACGAGGATCACGCCGGGTTGGCGAATGCGATGACTGAAGATCTCATTCGGCACGAGATGCGTCTGATCAAAAACCTCGGCGCAAACTTTGTCCGACTCGGCCATCACCAGCAATCGCGCATCACGCTCGACATGTGCGACGAGTTGGGTTTGCTCGTTTGGGAGGAGGTTCCGTGGTGTCGCGGTGGGCTCGGTGGCGAACGATACAAGGAACAGGCGCGGCGCATGTTGCGCAATCTCATCGACCAGCATCGCAATCATCCATCGGTAATTATTTGGGGACTCGGCAACGAGAACGACTGGCCCGGCGACTTCGAAGAGTTTGACAAAGACAAGATTCGCGCGTTTATGACCGAACTGAACACGTTGGCCCACACGCTCGATCCCTCGCGCAAAACCGCCATTCGCCGTTGCGACTTCTGCAAAGACGTGGTCGACGTTTACTCGCCGTCCATCTGGGCTGGCTGGTATCAGGGTCCTTACACCGATTACAAATCCCGTTCGCTGGCGGAGATCAAGAAAGTCGATCACTTTCTGCACATGGAGTGGGGTGGCGACAGTCACGCGCGCCGCCATTCAGAAGCAATCGAACAGGTGTTGGCGAAGTATGTCGCTGGCGAACCACCCGACGCGCGCGGATTGGACTTTCAGTTGAACGGCGGTGTGAGCAGAGCTTCGAACGACGGCGACTGGTCTGAGACGTATATCTGCAACCTGTTCGATTGGCACTTGAAAGAGCAGGAGACGATGCCGGAACTCACCGGCGCCGCGCAGTGGATCTTCAAGGATTTTGCGACGACGCTGCGGCCGGGCAATCCCGTGCCGCACGTAAATCAGAAAGGCTTGGTCGAGCGCGATTTCACGTTGAAAGAAGGCTACTTCGTTTTTCAGTCGTACTGGTCAACGGTGCTGATGGTCCATATTTACGGTCACTCATGGCCGGTGCGCTGGGGCGCGAAAGATGAGCGGAAGCTGGTGAAGGTCTATTCAAACCGTCCGGCGGTTGAGTTGTTTGTGAACGGGCAATCGATCGGGACGAAGAAACGCGACAGTCAAAACTTTCCCGCGGCCGGGTTGCGTTGGCTCGTGCCGTTTAGGGAAGGTGAAAATGTCTTACGGGCTGTTGCGGCGGACAACACTGTTACAGATGAGATCCGGTTTGTCTATCAAACCGCGCCGTGGGACAAGCCAGCGAAGTTAGTGTTGGAGGAACTGCGGCGAGCGGAAGACGTGTCGACTCTGCAAGTGACAGCGCTCGACGCGAAAGGCGTTTTGTGTTGCGACGCGCGTGACTTTGTGCGCTTCAGTCTGGCTGGCGATGGCCGCTTGATCGACAACCTCGGCACCTCAACGACTGCGCGCAAAGTGCAGCTCTACAACGGGCGCGCGTTGATCAGTGTGCAGCGTCGAAAAGGAAAATCGGTCGTCAGTGTTTCCAGTGAAGGACTGCCGACGACCTTTTTGAATTTGACTTGAGACGCCACAACGACCTGGTTAGCCACAAAAGGCACAAGAAGCACAAAATATTTGAGCAGGAGGACCAGCATCCCTCCTGCTCTTGTGCCTTTTGTGCTTCTTTGTGGCTGTGTGTCTTACAAGGAGAAGCTGCCGTAGAACGCGCTGTTCTCACCGGAACGCGACCACGGCGTGGCGATCACCTTGCCCGAGTAAACGGCCTTCACCGTATATCCAACTTTCCGGTTCTCGAGTAACACCAGCGGCGAATACCAGACGAGGTTTGGCATCTTGCAGCAAAGATCGTTGGGCATGGGCTCGACGTTAATTGAGGCATCGTCAGCGGTGACTGCGTAAGTCCGACCAGTATGATCGAAAGTGATCGGCGCGTAACGCACCGTTACGACGGTGCCGAGTGTAGCGACGTAGTTTTGTTTGAGCGCCGCGATCATTGCCTGTGATTGTGCGCGTGACGCTTGCGAGTCAATGATGATTTCCGATTGCCGTGCGGCGTTGTTCTCGGAGAGATTCGCATCCGAAGTCACAATCGCGACAGCGCGCATGCCGGTGAGATCCACGCCCTGCCATTTGCCGGAGGTCACGTTCCACGCCATCATCGCGTCTCGGCCAGTCGTAACGACTTCACCGTTGTAATGACACGCGCCCGCGAACACACTCGCCGTGCGCACTTCAACATAGTCGCCACGCAAGCTGATGTTCTCTGCTTGTGAACTGAAAACCAGGGCGCAAATCGCTACTGCCATTATTGCCGCCGCAAAAAAGACTCTTCTCATCACGTGTACCTCCGAACCAATTCACAGATTACGCAGATTATAACCCTTTAACCGCCGAACTATAGCAAGCCCTGCCGGGGCCGCAACTATCGGGATGCACACGCCGGTTGTCCGGGCCGATCACCCCCTGTGTCTCGCAACACCACACGTGATTGGCTGCGTCGATATAGTCATCCGCGCTGCTCGCCAGTCGATCCAGCAAGAAGAATTTTTTGGAACGCAGCGAGCCACAGAACGGCGATTGAACCGTCGCCGGCGCCGCAGTTGTTTCGTTCAGTTCGTTTGCCATTGATCTTCTCCCAACAAATCTCAAACCTGCGCTGCCTTAGCCAGCGCGCGCCGCACGAGCGTTTGAGCCAGCGGAACTTTGTACGCATTCTTTTCCAACGGCTTTGCCTCGGCGAGCGAAATCTTCGCCGCTTCAGACAGCGTTTCATTATTCAACTGTTTGCCAATCAGAAACTTCTCCGCGGCCGGCACGCGCCACGGTATCGGCGCAACGCCGCCGAGCACGATGCGCACATCGCGCACCGAACGGTCAGGCGCGAGTTGCACCCCCGCCGCAACCGAAGCGAGTGCGAAGTCGAGCGACTCACGCTCTTTGAACTTCAAATAGGTCGAGTGCGCCGCGAGCGACGATGCGGGCACAAAGACCTCAGTGATGATGTCGTCGTTTTGCAGCACGTTCTCTCGACGAATGTTTCCTTGCGACGGCAACGTGAAGAACTTGTCGAGTGGAATCACACGCCGTCCCCCGGCACCCGAAACTGTCACCCGCGCGCCGAGCGCGAGCAGCATCGGCGCCAGGTCTGACGGATGCACGATGTAGGATGGACCACCGGCAATGATCGCGTTGTACTTGTTCTCGCCCGTCGCCGCGTAACACTCACTGCCGCCTTTTTTCAAACAGACAACTTCTTCAAGCCGGAAGTACCAACAACGCGGACGTTGGCAGAGATTCCCGCCAACAGTGCCGAGGTTGCGAATCTGCGGCGTGGCAATCGAGTGCGCCGCTTCGCTCAAGCCCGGAAAACTCTTGCGCACGCCCGCGTGCTCTTCGAGTTCAGACAACGTCACGAGCGCGCCGATGGTGAGACCGCGCGCATTCAGCGTGATGCGATCGAGGCCGCGGATCTGCTTGAGATTGACGAGACGTGCCGGACGCGACGTGTAGTCTTTCATCGTCGTCAACAGATCCTGTCCGCCCGCGATCGGTCGCGGCGCCTCGTCGATGTCAGCCGCCACGGACGACGCGCTCAAGAGTTTCACGGCTTCGGCAATCGAGGTTGGGTTTGTCCACTCAAACGCTTTCATGCTTTTATCCCCATCAAAATTTTGTCTGGAGTGATTGGAAGTTCGCGGATACGCAATCCCGTGGCATTGAAGACCGCATTCACCAGCGCGCCAAGCGCGGGAATGATGCAGCCTTCGGCGATACCAATCACAGCCTCGCGCTTATCGTCGTCGTCAATAATCGGCACCAGTTCCGGGATCTCGACACAGCCCGGTAATTTGTAATCGCCGAAACCCGGGTTGAGCTGCATCCCGAGTTGCGCATCCATCACGCGGCCTTCCCACAGCGCCATGCCGAGCGACTGGATCATTCCGCCGTTGATCTGGCTTTCCAGCGCCAACCGGTTCAACGGCAGGCCGCCGTCCTGCACATGGACCATCTTGATCGGTTTGATGTGACCTGTTTCGACGTCCACTTCAACTTCCGCGAAACAAGCACCGTGAATTCCGCGCGACTGTAGATCCGAACGCCACTCACCGTGCGACGTGACACCCGCGGCGGGAAGCGCTGCGCACGCCTGTTTCCACAAGAGCGATTGACCTTTCGCGCTCACGTTGCCGCCGGCGAAAACAACCTCTTCAGGTTTTGGATTGCCCAGCAGCGACGCGACGCGCTCGGCTATCATCAGGCGCGCTTTGATCGACGCGTCTTTCACTGAAGGCGCGAGCGAGGCGGCTGTCGTCGAGCCACCGGAAGGATTCGCCGAGCCGAGTTTTGAGCTTCCGATCTGCTCTTTCACGTCCTTCATGCCGAGTCCGAGCTCTTCGGCGACGATGGCGCGCGTGAAAGTGCGTGTGCCGGTGCCGAGATCCTGCGTGCCGACCGCGACCAGCACAGAACCGTCACGAGAAATCGTCACGTCAACCTTGCACTGATTGTTTCCGCCGCCGCCCCACGTGCCGACCGCGCAACCCATGCCGCGCTTCAGCGCACCAGGATTGCCTCCGGCCACCGGATTTCTTCTGGACCAGCCAATCTCTTTCGCGCCGCGGTCCAACTGACGGTGATAAACCTCGTCGCGCAGATTCTTCTTCCGAAACGTAACCGGATCCATCTTGATGCGATTAGCGAGTTCATCAACGAGCGACTCCACCGCGAACGACGCCTGCGGATGACCGGGCGCGCGCATTGCGATCGATGAGTCTTCGTTTGTGTGCAGCGCGTAGATCTCGCGGTATGTTTCGCCCATGCGATAGATGTAGGGCTGACCCGCTTGCGAACCCTGACCGAGTCCGCCGAGACGATACTGGCGCGCTTCGAGGGCGACGATCGTTCCATCGTTCTTCACGCCTGCTTTCAGTTTTTGCCACGAACCCGAGCGATTGCCGGCCATCACAAACTCGTCGTAGCGCGTCAGCATCAACTGCACCGGCGCTTTCGCCTGTTTCGAAAGGCGGCAAGCAAACATCCCCTCGACGCCGATGCCAAACTTCGAACCAAAGCCGCCCCCCATGTGGTCGACACGCGCCTCGACCGCGCTCTGCTCGAGGCCCAACTCCTTAGCCGCGTCGGCCGGAATCGTGAACGTTCCCTGCGTTGACGCGTAAACGGTGGCTGTATCGCCGCCGCGATAGTCGACCACCATGCCGTGCGTTTCGAGACACGCGTGATGAACGCGCTGCGAGATGTACTCGGCTTCGACGATCGCGTCAGCAGTGGCGAAAGCAGCCTCGACTTTTTTCGGATCGCCGTTCTTCGCCTTTTCCTGAAGGTTGTTTTCTTCCGCGACCACTTTCGGCGCATCGGGCCGAAGCGCAGCAGCAGCATGGACGACGTGAGGCAGGACTTCGTAATTGACTTTGATCGCGCGCAACGCGTCGCCCGCAATCTCGGGTGTCACAGCGGCAACCGCGACAACGGGCGCGCCTGCGAAACGCAGTTCGGTGAGCGGACCCTGCACGATCGCTTTGACTCCGGGAAACTTCGAGGCGGCTTCAGTGTCGATACTCTTGACGCGCGCGTGACCGTGCGGGCAACGAAGAACACGACCGTACAACATCCCGGGCAGACGCTGGTCGTAGGTGTAATGCGCTGCGCCAGACACCTTCAGTGGGCCATCAACGCGCGTGAGCCTGTGATTGAGCAGCGTGTGCTTGTCGTTTGGTCCCCAGCCCGGACCGCTGTCTTCGTCGACTTCGATCTCGACCATCTGTTCGACGCCGTTGACGACGCGGGGAACGCGGATCTTTTTCTTCGGTTTTGGAGCAGGCGATGGTGATGGTTGTGGTTGCTGTTGCATCGATAGCTCTCCCCCTTTGGGATCTCAGATCTGAGATCTCAGATCGCAGACTTGGCCGCTGCCAGCGCGGCTTCGAAAACGCGCGGATAGGTGCCGCAGCGGCAGAAGTTTCCCTTGCACGCCTCGCGAACTTCCTCAAGCGAGGGATTCGGATTCTTCTTCAGATAAGCCGAGATGGTGGTGACAAAACCCGGTGTGCAGAAGCCGCACATCAACGCGTCGTGCTCGACAAACGCGGCCTGCACCGCATTCGGCTTTTCGGGTGAACCAAGCCCTTCCACCGTGGTGATCTTCCTGTTCGTCGCATCGACTGCGAGCACGAGACATGAGTAGACCGGTTTGCCGTCGAGCAAAACCGTGCAGGCGCCGCACGTTCCGACGTCGCAGACGAGCTTTGGTCCAGTGACGGCCGGTTCGAGATGGTTGCGCAACGCATTGAGTAACGTCGTCCGTGGTTCGACTTCCACCGTGCGTGGTTGGCCGTTCACATCCAGCTTGATCTTTGTCGCGCCAGAAAGTGTTTGCGGAGACGAAGCTTGAGATTCTTTCGCTTGCGTCTCGACCCAAAGGTGATCGGCAATCGCGGCTCCCGCGCCGGCGATACCGACGCCCTTCAGAAACCTTCGTCTACTCGGATTGTGATCCTGCTTTTGAGCTTCATTATCGCGAGACTTAGCCATTGTTCTCTTCTCCAGAAACTACTTGACAAGAAAATAGTCCAGACATATTGTTCGCGCTCGTCGTTACTGGTAAAACCAATTTTTACCGCTATGGGAGCACATAAATTAACACGAAAACAAAGATCTTTAGAACAGTCGCGCTGTTGATTGTCGGGATGCAGTTCTACTGCCCGGCGAGCGCGAAGAGCGTCAACGGCAAAACTGATTGGTCTGTGCGTCTGGTCGAGTCGACGATGAAGCGTTATCCCACCGCGAAAGATCTCGGCTCGTGGGGTTATGCCAAGTCGCTCTATCTTTACGGCCAGTATCTCGTCTACAGACGCACACACGATCCTCGGTACCTGAAGTACATCAAAGACTGGGTCGACGATCACGTTAACGAGAATGGCGTCGTGACGAGTGCCAACGCTCAGGGCGAAGTGCGCGAGGTCAAGTTTGACAATCTCGACAGCATGTTGCCCGGCAATCTGCTGCTGCTGCTTTTCCAGGAAACAAAACAAACGAAGTACAAGCTCGCCGCGGATCAAATCAGGAAACGATTCGATACCTACCCGCGCACGAAGGACGGCGGCTTTTGGCATGCGACCAGCAAGAGTCGCGAGTGGCAGTTGTGGGGCGATGGCGTGTTCATGTCGATGCCGTTTCTCGTCCGCTACGGAAACATCTTTGGCGACGGCGAATACGCAAACCACGAAGTTACAAAGCAATTAATCGTGTACGCGAGCCATTTGAACGACCCGAAAACCGGCCTGATGTTTCACGCCTACGACGAAAGCGGCCAGTCTGCCTGGGCCGATAAAGAGACTAAACATTCGCCGGAAATCTGGTGCCGCGCGATGGGCTGGTTTGGCATGACGTTGATCGAGGTGCTCGAACTGCTGCCAAAAAATCACCCGCAGCGGCCGCAACTGATCGCGCAGGTGAATCAGCTCGTCAAAGCGTGGGCTAACTTTCAGGACAAGAAAACCGGTCTCTGGTATCAGATCGTAAACAAGGGCGACAACCCCGAGAACTGGCTGGAGACCTCGAGCTCGAGCATGTACACCTACGTCACCGCGATCGCGGTCGATCGTGGTTACGTAAGCAAGAGCTATCTCGACGTGGCGCGCCGAGGCTATGCGGGTGTGCTCACAAAACTCTCGCTCGACGCTGACGGGCAGGCAAACATCTCGGACATTTGCGAAGGAACAAACGTCGCCGATCTCGCTTACTACTTCGCTCGCAAGAGAAACACGAACGACTTTCACGGCCTCGGCGCGTTTCTGATCATGAACGAAAAGTTCATGAACAAGACGTTGAAAGGCAGCAGCAAGACTCTCTGGCAACCCGTTCGGATCGGAACCGGCAGAGCCTAAAAACCGAAAAACTCTTGACGCCCGTCTGGATTGGTATTATAAGTTTTGCGCTCGTCTCCAGATTGTTATGACCAATTCGCGAGTTACCACGCTTAAAATCATCAAGCCGGTCCGTTCGGGACAGACGACCGAGCAGGTCGTGGCGCGTGTTTACGAACTGATCAAGCACGAGGAGTTGAAGCCTGGTGACCGTTTGCCTCCGGAACGTGAGTTGTCAAAACAATTGGGGATTAGCCGCCCCTCGTTGCGCTCCGCTTTAAGTTCCTTGATCTCGATGGGCGTACTTCAGTCGCGGCAGGGTTCGGGCACATTCTTGGTTGACGGCCCGCCGGCGCTCGACAGTGAACCATTGCGACTGCTCGCGCAGCTTCACGGTTTTAGTTTCGACCACATGTTTGAAACGCGATCGGTGCTGGAAGTGGGCGCGGCGGGTTTGGCCGCGGAGCGCGCGACTGGTGAGGAGCTCGCGAACATGTCGGAAGAGATTGCGGACATGTTTGCGTCGTTGAACGACCCGCAGCAGTTTCTGCTGCACGACATCAGCTTTCATCGCGCGGTGGCCTCAGCGTCCGGCAATCCGACTCTGGCGACGCTGGTTGAGATGGTTTCGACGGTTTTGTACGAGCGGCGTCGCGAGACGATCGCGCGCGCGCACGATTTCAACGAGGCGGTGGAGTGGCATCGGCAGATTTATCGCGCGATTCGCGCTCGCAAACCGGAAGAAGCTCGCGAAGCGATGCGTGAGCACATCATGCGAGCGCAGCGGGCGTTTGCGCTGGAAGAGCAGCAGCAGGCGAATCGCGAGCAGTTTGAGCAGAAGATTTAGAGTTAACTCAGTGTCTCCGTGCCTCGGTGGTTGAAGAAAAACCACAGAGACACGGCGACACAGAGGCGCAAGAGTTTAGTTCCCGCGGTTAGACAAGAAACGAAAACTGGATTGAAAGTCAGGAAGTAGTCCCTCGTCCTTTTACTTAAATTGTCTCAAGTAAAGACAATTTAGCCTGTAGCCTTGGTCCAATTTGAAGGAGGAGTCCCATGCTTACCTTTTCGCGTCTCCAGCTCGCCGTCCTGGCGATTCTGATCGCACTCATCGCCGCTAACTCGGCGCTCGCCCAGACGATCACCGGCTCCATTTCAGGCGTGATTACCGATCCGAACGGCAGTGTCATTCCTGGCGCTACCGTCGCACTGATGAGTGAGAAGACCGGACAAAAACGAAGCGCCACCAGCAACGGGGAAGGGCGCTTTAATTTTGCCGCGTTGCAGCCCGGAAACTACTCGCTGAAAGTGGAGCAGCAGGGTTTTCAAACCTACGAACAGCGCGAGGTGATTCTCAGCGCGAATGAAAACCTGGCGCTCGGCGATATCAAGCTTCAGGCCGGGCAGGTGAGCGAGACTGTTAGCGTAGTCAGTGAAGGCGCCATCGTCGAACGCGAAAGCAGCGACTTGACCGCACGCCTGACTGCCGATCAGATCAACCTGATCGCCACCAAAGGCCGCGACGTTACGTCACTCCTTCGTCTGCTTCCCGGTACTTCAAACAACGACGACATCGAAGGCGCCGGTGACGGCTTTGGCACCGACCTGCCGAACATCTCCGGTCAACGCGGCCGGTCCACGGTGCCTACGATCGATGGTCTGTTTGCCGGCGAGCCGAGTGGTTCAAACAAACTGAGCATGACGATCAACCAGGACGCGGTCGCCGAAGTTAAAGTACTGCGCAACAACTACGGCGCTGAATACGGCAACAACGGCGGCGCAATTATCAACATCGTCTCGAAAGGCGGTGGCAAGGATTACGCCGGTTCGGTTTATTACTTTCTCCGCAACGAGTCGTTGAATGGCAGCCCGTTCTTCAACAACAAAGCCGGACTGCGGCGGCCGCTCTATCGTCACTTGTATCCCGGCGGCAACTTCGGGGGGCCGTTGCCGCTGCCGCGATTTGGTGAAGGCGGAAACGTCTGGCTGAGAGACAAGGCGTTCTTCTTCTACGCCTACGAAAAACCGCACCAGATCACGCCAAACGATCCGCGCTTTGTAACAGTGCCGAGTGCGCTCGAGCGCGCGGGTGACTTTTCGAAGTCGATCAACTCCAACGGCGCGCAAGTGTTTGTTCGCGATCCAGCCAATCCCGGCACCGGTTGCAGCGCGAGTGACACGAGCGGCTGCTTCAGAGATCCAACGCGCGCAACGGCCGCGAATCCGTTGGGACTGAACATCATTCCGCAATCACGTTTTAACGCCAGCGGCGTCGCTTTGCTGAACTACTTCCCGCTGCCAAACACTTTCGGCGGCACTGGTGGCAGCGCTTTCAACTACGTGGCGCAGAGTCCGACTGACGTGCCCAAACGAAGCCAGGTGATCCGCTTCGACGTCAGACCGACGAACAACGACACGATCTACTGGAAGTATCAATGGTGGACTTCCGATAACCTCGGCACTGGAACTTCAGGCTGGCCCGGAAACGACAACAATCGTTGGGGCATCAACTCCCATTACCTCTACAAGGACGACGGTTGGTCGGCGAACTGGGTGCGCGTGGTCAATGCAAGCGTCGTCAACGAATTCAACTTCGGCATGCGTCACGACTCGGAAGGCTTCGTTCCCGGCGACGGCGAAATCGAACGCCTGCAACGCAGTGCCTTGAACTACACAGCGCCGCAACTCTTTCCGCAAAACAATCACCTAGGCACCATTCCGCGCGTCACGAACTGGGGCGGCGTGCGTGGTCCATCAAACGGCGTTGCAAACATCAACTGGCTCGATCGCTGGGGCGAAGTTGGCAACGACTACATTCAGCCTTCGTTTGCCGACAATCTCTCGATCACGCACGGCGATCACAGTCTGAAGTTTGGTTTTTACTATGAGCGCCTCAAGAACAGTGAAGCACCCGGTGGACAATGGTCAGGCGTCTTCAACTTCGCCGGCAATGACAGCAACTTCACCAGCGCGCTCGGCAATACTGGTTACGCTTACGCCAACGCACTCATCGGAAACTTCCGCAACTATCAGGAATCAACTGCGCGTCCGTTCACCAACCTGCGGCTGACGCAGTTTCAATGGTACGCCGCCGATCAGTGGAAGCTGACGAGGCGTCTCACGATGAACTACGGCGTGCGCTTCGGCTACCACTCGCCGTTTGAACAGATTGATGGCCAAGGCTCGAACTTCGATCCGCTACTGTTCGATCCGGCAAAAGCCGTGAAGCTCTACGAACCTGGCTGCGCGGTTAACTTTACGCCGCCGGCAACTTGTCCGGCTGCTTCGCGCGTTGCAGTCAATCCGGTCACCGGGCAAAAAATTCCTCTGACCGGAGCAAATGCGAACCTCGTCGGTGCGATTGTTCCCGGCAGTGGTAATCCGAACAACGGTCTGGCGCTCGGTATTGATCCCAATACTCCGCCCGGCTATCGGACCACCAGAGCTGTTGACGTCGAGCCGCGTTTGGGATTTGCGTGGGACCTTTTGGGCGATGGCGTCACCGTGCTGCGCTTCCAGGCTGGTGTCTATCATGCGCCGCGCGTTGGTGGCGGCACCACTGGCGGCAACCTGGTTAACAATCCCCCGGCTAACCGATCGTTCAGTATCGATTTCGGCAACATCAATCAACTCGTGAATCTGACGGGCACCGCGATCACGCGACCTTCAAACGTCAATGCGGTGGAAGTCGATTCACGCACACCGACGATCTACAACTTCACGCTTGGCGTGCAGCGAGAGATCGGTTTCAAAACCGTGCTGGAACTCAGTTATGTAGGTTCGTTCGCGCGTCACCTGGGCCAGCGAATCAACATCAACGACATTCCAGACGGTGCGAAACTACCTGGCGCGAATATCAGTCCCGTGACCGGCAGCCGTCTCCCCGACGAGTTTCTGCGGCCCTATCGTGGTTACGGCGATATCAACGTGGTGACCTGGGCGGGCACTTCAAATTACAACTCACTACAGGTCCAGGCGAATCGCCGTTACACGAAGGGCTTTCAGGCCGGTTTGGCTTACACCTATTCGAAGTCGTTTGACTACGCGAACGACGACTCTTCCGATGTGTTCTTCGGCCGGCCATACAAGCAGTTCAATTACGCACCTTCGGATTTCGATCAGACACACATCTTCACCATCAACTACATCTACGACATTCCCTCGTTGAGTCGGAAACTCGGCGACAACAAATTCGCGTCAGCGATCTTCGATCACTGGCAACTCTCCGGCACGACTTCGTACGCGAATGGCAAACCGAAAAATATAACGATCGGAACCTCCACGTACTCGAGCACGGCCGCAACGATCTCGCTCGGTCAGCCATGTCCGGTCGGTTCGAATCTCACATCGACGAACGCCGCTAACGGAACTCAGGTCTGCACTCCAATCACGGATTTCACTGGCGGCGGTAACAACGCGCGTCCATTCATGGTTTGCGATCCGATGAAAGGCGATTTCGGAGTGGATTCGACAGGCACGCCACGAGCTTTCAACGTTGAGTGTTTCGCGAAGCCATTCGCTATCGGACAGATTGGCAACATGCCACGCAACAACGTGCGCATGCCATCGATCTTCAACAACGATCTCGCGTTCTTCAAAAATATTCCCTTCAGTGAGAAACGTTCGCTTCAGCTTCGCTGGGAGATCTACAATATCTTCAACCACGCGAACTTCCGCGACATCGATGCGTCTCCAACCTGGGGATTGGTAGTCAACAACCCAAGCACGGCGACGCCGAAAGCTGCTTGTTCGTTAACCAACGTCTGCACGACCGCTTTCCAGCAGACGAATGCAAGATTCGGAGCCGTCATCGCCGCGCGCGCGCCGCGTGTGATGCAGGCTTCCATCCGATTCAGCTTCTAGGAGCTGCTTCAGCGGGGATTGATGATCCGTGTAATAAGCGTTGTAATTGCAGCGGCAATTGCAGCCTCAGCCCAGACAATCAATCCCCGCGTTTTTGTGTTCGACGCGAACCAGCTCGCGTCAGTGCGACAGAGCATTCGCAGTGGCCACACAGACTATGCGGCCGCGCTGGCCAGGCTCGAACGCGACGCGCAGAAAGCGCTGGCGAGTGGTCCATTTTCGGTAGTCACGAAAGACGTTGCGCCGCCGAGTGGCGACAAGCACGACTACATGAGTCAGGCGCCGTACTTCTGGCCGAATCCCGCGAATGCCAACGGCCTGCCTTACATCCGGCGCGACGGCGAACGAAATCCCGAGATCGACAAGATCAACAATCATCGCGTCATGGACCAGATGGAGTCGGCGGTCGAAACACTGGCGATCGCGTATTACTTCACCGGCAAGGAAGAGTACGCGGCTAAAGCCGCGACACTGTTGCGCGCGTTCTTTCTCGATGCGTCGACGCGCATGAATCCCAACTTGCAGTTTGCGCAAGCGATCCCGGGCGTTAACACGGGCCGCGGCATCGGCTTGATCGAGACACGCGGATTGACGCGAGTGATCGATGCGATCGGTTTGCTGTCCGGCTCTTCGTCATGGATCAGCAACGATCAGAAAGGAATGGAACAGTGGTTCGCGAAGTTCTTGCAGTGGATGCTCGACAGCAAGAACGGTCGCGAAGAAGCTGCGGCGAAGAACAATCACGGGACGTTTTACGACGTGCAGGTAGTTACGTTTGCGCTCTTTCTCAACCGCCGCGAGTTCGCGCGAACTGTCCTGAATGAAGCTGGATCAAAACGAATTGCCGTGCAGATTGAGCCTGACGGCCGGCAGCCGCTCGAACTCGCACGAACAAAGGCGTGGAGCTACAGCGTGGGAAATCTTGACGGGTTGATGTTGCTGGCGCGTTTGGGTGAACACGTTGGCGTGGATCTTTGGGATTACCAAACGCGCGACGGACGCGGCATTCGCAAGGCGCTCGAGTTTCTTGTGCCGTTTGCCCTGGGTGAGAAAAAGTGGAGCTATCAACAACTCGGCGACTGGCCGCCGCAGATGTTGTTTCCACCCATGCGCCGCGCCGCCACGCACTACGGTAATCGGAAGCTCCCCGTGATCGGCGCTGAGGAGCGAAGCAATCTCGTTGGTTTCTGAAGTACAATTCGTGGCCAAATGCACCCAAACACGCTGCGTAACAAGCTCTCGGGCGTAATCGCGTTTCCCGTCACGCCGTTCAAGGAGGATCTCTCGCTCGATCTTCCGGGGCTGCACCAGAACCTGAACAAGTTGCTGGAGTATCCGGTGTCCGCGGTGGTCCCCGCGGGTGGCACTGGCGAGTTGTATTCACTCACGCCCGCCGAATATCAGCGTGTGATCGAGCTGACGGCGCTGGCTGTTGAGGATCGCGTTCCGGTCATTGCCGGGGTCGGTTTCGGTCAACGTCTCGGTGTGGAGATGGCCCAGGCCGCGGAGAAAGCCGGCGCTGATGGATTGCTCGTCTTTCCACCTTACTATCCGCAGCCGGACGACGAAGGACTGTTTGAATACTATCGTTCAATCGCAAGCGCCACCCGACTCGGTGTGATCATCTACAGCCGCGACTGGGTCCGGTTCAATCCGGCGATGGTCGAGCGGTTGACCGCGATACCAAACCTCGTTGCCTGGAAGGATGGTCAGGGAGACATCCGTCAGCTTCAGGCGATCATGTATCGAGTTGGTGAACGCTTGCAGTGGATCGGCGGCGCGGGCGACGACATGATCGGTGCGTACTACAGCACCGGGATTCGTGCCTTCAGTTCGAGCATTGCGACGGTTGCGCCGGCGCTCTCGTTGAAGCTGCACGAACTCGCTGCGGGGGATGATACCGAAGGGTTGGCGGAGCTGCTGGAGAGTTGTGTGATTCCGCTTTACGAGCTTCGTTCGCGGCGGCGTGGTTATGAAGTGTCAGCGATGAAGGCGATGATGGACATGGTTGGATTGAATGGTGGGCCAGTTCGTCCGCCGCTCGTGAACGTCACGCCAGAAGAGTTAGACGAACTCCGCACCGTTCTCTCGCACTGGGAAAAATACTTGTAGGGATGACACTCTGTGCAATTCAATTTTCTTCAGAAGTCCTTGAAATAAGTTACCTGGTAGTCGACTGAACCTGTCGATTTGTAAATCGGTTTCGCGTTATCGAAATATGTACCGGTATCAGGAATCAGGTCCGACATAACATTTTCATTCTTTGAAAGTTCAGGCGCCACCGGACTGACCAAAGCCATACGAATTTGGTTCGAGTTTACCAGATGAGTGAACCGCTTCAATTCGTTTTTGGTTACCTCATACATGAAACGAAATGCTTTGCCCGCCTCTTTAGTCTTCCAAAATTCGGTAGTGGTAAGCATCAATTCGGGCGCGGGGCAAATGGAAAAAACATGAACAACGTTATGCGTACGGGCAAGCGCACGATCCGCGATCTTTTTCTCAGACAATACCTTCACGTCTCTGGCTACAGTTCTGTGTCCCGACCGCGCAGCGTCTTTCCGTCCTTTTAACTCACTGAGTTCTTCCCTTAGGCTGGCGAGCTCGTTATAGAGATAGATCATCTTGAATGAATTTCGTTCCAAAACTCCCTGCCGGATCTCGGTTACGCGCGCAAGCCGGCGGAGTAAGGATCGCTGATCGACTTTACGTTCAAAGCTTGCATTCAGGGGCAGAATAAAAAGCAGGTCACACTCCTCGACTTCCGTACCAAAGCGGATTGGTAAGTTGTCTATGACGCCTCCGTCCTCAAAGAAATCGTTATCGATCGCCGTGTATGGAAAGAGCGGCGGTATGTCCATTGAACAGAAAACTCGCCGAATATTATCGAGTGTCAGCTTTTCGTTTTGATGCCTAACGCCGCGATAGGAATCCTTAGCCACAACAGGCCGTGCCCTGCGTGTTGGAAGGTTGGCCGTTACATTGTTCCAGTTTTGACGATTAGTACTAAAGGCCAGAGTGGCTTTCCCGATGTTGCAATGAGTGAAATAGAACCGGAGCGATTGGTCATCGTCCGGCCTGTTTGCGCGCTCGACAAGACGTTCACCAGCCGGCGTTCCCTTAAAAATGGCATCAAAATCTTCGCGCCAAGGTTCATT
>DASXRE010000165.1:0-4443 GCA_036506775.1 Pyrinomonadaceae bacterium
CAGAGCAAGACAGAGATGACGCAGATGAAAAGCTGGATCTTTAACTTCATCGTCCTAGCGGTGGCGCCAAACGGGTTTACGTTTTTCCATGAACGCTTTGATGCCTTCGTTTGCATCCGCAGTCTTCATTAGCTCGTGAAGATACATGTTTTCCTGCTCGGTCAACGCGGCGTCGAGCGAGCGGCCGCGACCGAGGTCCAACGCCTGGCGTGTAAACTGAAGCGAAGTACCGGAAAGCTCTCTTAGTTTGCTGACCACTTCGAGCAGTTTTCCTTCGAGATGTGCCGGCGGTACAACGTGGTTGCACAAACCAAGCCTGCTCGCTTCCACAGCGTCGATTATTTCGCCCGTCAGGATTAACTCGCGCGCTCGCTTTTCTCCGATTACTAACGGCAAGAGGATCGCCGCCACCGGTGGAAACACACCAAGCTTAATCTCCGGTTGACCAAAACGCGATCGATCCGACGCGATCACGATGTCACAAGCAGCAACCAGTTCACAGCCGCCACCGAGTGCTGCGCCATCGACAAGCGCGATCGCCGGCTTGGCGATCTGTTCGAGCTGGCGAAAGATCGCATGGAACGAGTCGAGCATCTGGTAGATCGTTCCCTCAACGTGCTCTTCGATCGCCACCCCGGCACTGAACGCGCGACAACTCTTATCTGCGTCAAAAACGATCGCCACGACCTCCCGTTGTGCCGCTTGGCCCAACGCTTCACTGATCTCGCGCATCATCGCGATATTCAGAACATTGAGCGGTGCGCGCGCGAGCGTGATCCGGGCGACGCGATCTTCGATTTTGAAATTGATGTCCGTCATGCTCGCGTCCCTAGCCACGCGCGGTAGATCTGTTTTTGCAGTTCAGTCTGCGTTGGCAACGCGCTGATCTTGTAAGTTCCTTCCGCGCGTCCGCCCAGCTTGATTAACAACGTGCTCAAGTCGTCGAAGCGAAAGATCGTCAAGTTAATCAAATCGCCGGGTTTTTTCTCAGCCAGCCGCGCGTTGAAGAAGTCTTTGGTGACCCGCATGTTGTCGAATGCGACGATCTGATCGCCGGTGTTCAGTCCCTGCTCGTAAGCGGGAGAACCGGCATACACTCGCTGCACCATCAAGCGATCTTCTTGTTGCTCTAGCTCAGCACCGAAAAAAACTCTCTCGACCGGCTTGCCCGTATCGGTAGCGGTGTTCGCCGTTTCAAGGTGGAGGCCCGCGGCGGCGAGGGCTGAGTTGTAATCCAGCTCCTCTTTGCCGCGGACGTACTTCGCGAAAAACTCTTCCAGACTCGACCCAGCCATCAGTTCGCAGGCTTTGTGAAAATCCGCCGGCGTGTAGTTGCGTTCCTTCTTGAAAAACTCGGTGTAAAGATGGCGCATCACGTCGTCGAGCGACTTGCGACCACCGCTCCGTTTGCGAATCTCCAAATCGAGCAACAAACCCAGAATCGCGCCCTTGTCGTAATACGACACCTGCGAGTTTACCGAATTCTCGTCCTGACGGTAATACTTGATCCACGAATCAAAGCTCGACTCCTCCGCGCTTTGCACGAGGCGTCCGGGCGTGTTCTGCAACGATTGAAAGGAACGCGCTACAGCCGAAAGATATTCCTCTTCCGTGATCAAACCGGCGCGACGTAAGGCAACGTCAGAGTAGTAGTCCGTGATGCCTTCGGCGACCCAAAGCAGTTTTGTGTAGTTCTCCTGCGTGTAGTCAAATGGCCCAAGCGCGTCAGGGCGAATTCGTTTGACGTTCCAGAGATGGAAGAACTCGTGAGAGACTAGCGAGAGAAAACTGCGGTAGTCGCGTTCGGGTTGATCGGTCGTGTTGGGTGCGGCGGAAGTCGCACGATCGCCCTGTCTGATATTGAAACCGAAGCGCGGATACCCGAGCGCGGTTGAGTTCAGATGTTCGAGACCGCCGCCCGTGTTCTGGCGCAAGTGAAGAATGAATGTGTAATCGCGATACGGGACCTCGCCGCCCATCAGTTCAACCTGCGTTTCGACGATCTTCTGCACGTCGCGGCGCATGCGTGCGGGATCGTAGTTGCCTTCGCCGTCGATAACGATGCGGTGCGGGACGCCTTTGACGTTGAAGAGCAGGGTTTTGAAGTTGCTCGCTTCGAATGGGGAATCGTAGAGGATGTCGAAGTTCTCGGCGCGAAACGTGTTTCGCTGGCCCGGAACGCCGGGAAGTCCGGTTGCCACTTTCCAAACGTCAGGTGCGATCACGCGAACTGTTAAGGGGCTCTTCAAAAAGCCGTCGAGATACATCAGCAGGTTGGCGTTATTCCAGAAGGCGTGACTCGAGTTGAGTTCGCTCGTGCGCACGGAGAGTTCGTTGGCGTAGACGCGATAGGTTGCATGCCACTCGTGCGCGCCGTTGGTTGTCACGCGCCAGGTGTCTTTGTTGAGCTTCTCCCATTTGAGTGGCTGTCCGGCGGTGTCGGTCGCGTTGAAATCCTGCACGTGGCGTTCAAACTCGCGAATGAGATACGAGCCTGGCGTCCAGACCGGCATCACGAGTTGTTCCTGCGCGGGCGCGGTGCTGGTTGGACCACGCTTGACTGCGACGTCAATGTCGAACAGGTGCGTGTGCGGGCGCGGCATCGCGACGGTGAAAGAGACCTCCGGCGCCGGGGGTTGAGCAGTGGCTATGGTTTGAGCCGTCAATGGGCTTGTAAGAAGAAGCAGCAGCAGTATTGACAGAAAACTGCTGCGCAGCAGGGCCTTGGGCATGTCCGGATGTTACTACGAAGCGTGGTGATCCTGTAACTTTCGCCAAACTTTTGGGTTCCCGCCGTTAAAACGGCGGACTAGATTGAAACGTCGCTAAAGCGACTAGAATGGACCTGTTCGCATAATTCCCGGCGTTGAAACGCCGGGCTAAATTCAACCGGCGCTACGCGCCGCAAGCCGTGCGCGTGAGTGCCTCGCGGCGTGTGCGCCAGGGATTCGCAGACCGTGCGCGTGGGTTGAAGTTTTCGGCGTGTTGAAGTCTTTCGGCGCGTAGCGCCGGTTGAATTTAGCCCGGCGCTACGCGCCGCAAGCCGTGCGCGTGAGTGCCTCGCGGCGTGTGCCAGGGATTCGCAGCCCGTGCGGCGTGGCTTGAAGTCTTCGGCGTGTTGAAGTCTTTCGGCGCGTAGCGCCGGTTGAATTTAGCCCGGCGTTTCAACGCCGGGTGTGCGCGACAAGAATAAACCGAGTCGCTTTAGCGACGTTGCGCGGTAGGGGGGTGTAATGAACGTAATTGCGTGTCCGAAATGCGGAGCAAAGAACCGGGTTGATGAAAACCGGCTCGCGAGTAGCGAGGCAAAGTGCGGACGGTGTGGCGCCAAACTCAAAGCGCCGGCCGGCAACGGTCAAACAACCAAACCACTGACCGTCACAGATTCCTCCTTTCAAAAAGAAATCCTGCAAGCCTCCGGCCCGCCGATACTCGTCGACTGCTGGGCACCGTGGTGTGGCCCCTGCCGCGTCGTGGGTCCAATCATGGACCAACTCGCCGCTGAATCAGGCGGCCGCTATCGGATCGCCAAACTGAACGTGGACGAAAATCCGTTGACTGCTTCGCGTTATCAAATCGCGAGCATTCCCACAATGCTGATCTTCAAGAACGGTAATTTGATCGATCGCATCGTCGGCGCCCAACCCAAGCAAGCCATCGTCGAGCGCCTGCAACAAGCACAGTACTAGACAGTGACACCTCCCTGGAGCGCAACGCCACGGCGCCGCTTTGGCCAAAGCGGTGACAAGTCCCCGCACTCCAAGGAGGCGCCGCACTCCAGGAGACGCCCAAAATCCAAACAACTGCTATTATCTTGCGGCTCTATTACCAACCGCATCGCATGAAGAGGCTATCATCATGTTTCGTAAACTGATCGCCACCTCCTCAACGTGGTTCACACTGCCGGTCCGCCTCGCCCTGGCAGCCATAATGATCGCGCACGGCTCCCAAAAAGTGCTCGGTACCTTCAATGGTCCAGGGTTCAAAACTTTCATTTCCGGTAACACTCCGTTCGCTTTCATGCGTCCGGCATGGCTCTGGCTGGGAGCAGCAGCACTTTCAGAACTCGTTGGTGGCGTTCTGGTGGGCCTGGGATTTCTCACGCGTGTCGGCGCTTTCCTCATCGCCTGCACGATGCTCACCGCCGTTATCGGTGTGCACTGGCCAAATGGATTTTTCGCGGGCAATCGTGGTTACGAATATCCGATGAGCATCCTGGCAATGGCGCTCGCGTTGCTCATTGCCGGCGGCGGACAAGCGTCAGTGGATAAAGGTCTGAGCGGAGGACGCCGGTAGATTGAACCGCTCACCGCTCATCATCATCTTTACGACCGTTTTTATCGACCTGATCGGCTTCGGGATCGTGATTCCCGTCTTGCCGTTCTACGCTGAAGGTACGATCTTCAACGCCACGCCACGCACCGTCGGACTGCTCTTCGCTTC
>DASXRE010000166.1:0-24684 GCA_036506775.1 Pyrinomonadaceae bacterium
GTCTTTCTGACGATTCCGTTCGCTCCGATTTTGGAGTGGCGCAAACGCGGCATCTCTCCGATGCTGTTGTTATGGTTGGTTGCGTTCTTTGCCAACGTGCTGCTGTTTTTCAACTACAGCACCACTGTCAACTGGCGCTACTTTTTGACTGGTTGGCCCGCGATGGCCCCGTTAAGTGCTTACTGGTTGCTGCGCATTGCGGAAAAGCGCTTAAAAAATCCGCGCCGCGCCTTTGTAGCTTGCGCGGGCGTGATCGTATCGCTCGCTGTGGTCCTGTTCGTTTTCATGCGGCCGATCAGTTTTGAATTCATTGAACGGCGCGCGATGAGCCGGGAGTACAAGCATCGGCTCGAGCAAGTGCCGCGCGATGCGGTGATGATTTCCGGTGCGCAAACAGTCGCCGTCCACTACTGGGCCGCGATCGGCGATGCTGACTGGAAGACGATCGGAACCGGCGGTGGCTGGCCGGGTGACAGGTTGTTTGCGACGGTGGAACAGCATTTTCGTGAAGGGCGGAGAGTGTTTATTGATGCGGATCCGCGGTGGTGGTTACCGTGTGGCTGGCAACGTGACGAGATACCGCTCATCGTGAAGCTCGAGGAGCATTTTAGTTTTCGACGCGTGAGTGAAACCATCTACGAGTTGCGGCCGAAGGGCGATCCGGGTGCCAAAGATCAGCCAAACTTGCAAAAGTTGCTTCCTGAAAACAGGCCTGAAGACACGAAGAAGTGTCCACCTGCACGTGGTTAAGCCACCGATTTGACGGGATGAAAACGGATGCCCTATGAGGTTTTTTTAGCGCTGAGGTATCTCCGAACGAGACGCAAGCGGCGGCTCGCGCGGGTGACGGCGCTGCTGGCAATACTCGGCATCACGGTCGGTGTGGCGGCGTTGATTGTGGCGCTTGCGCTGGCGAACGGCTTTCGCGACGAGATGCGCGAAAAGATCCTGCAAGGCACTGCACACCTGACCGTCCTGCGCAGTGATGGAAGGCCGATTCAGGATCACGAAAAAGTGGCCGAACAACTGCGCCAGATTGATGGCGTCGTGAGCGCTTCGGCGACCACCTACGATGGTGCACTGGCACGTGGCTCAAGCGGATCGGCGTATGCCGTGTTGAGAGGGATCGAGCCGGAAGGCGGGTCGACGGCCCAAGCGGAAAAATGGTTGGTCGAAGGCTCTTTTCGGCCGCTGTTCGCACCAGTGGAAATGTACGAATCAACGCTTCCCAAGGCGGTTGTAGGCGCCGAACTTGCTGCGCGACTCGGTGTTTCGGCCGGAAAGACTTTCGAAGTGCTGCCAGCGAACAGTTCCAGCACGAATGCCGCGCGGCGCTTGCTGGTCGCAGGCATCTTCCGATCAGGACTGTTTGAGTACGACTCCACCTGGATCTACGTTGCGTTTGATACCGCGGTGGGTTTCTCTGGAAATGATCACACTGCCTCAGTGATCAGCGTTCAAGTCAGTGACGCCGACAACGTGAAGCAGGTCGCAGCGCGCGTGCTTGGCACACTCGGCAACAACTACACCACCGTCGATTGGCAACAAGCAAATCAACCACTCTTCACCGCGCTCGCACTAGAACGTCGGATGGGCGTCTTCATCATCGGTCTGATCATCGCGATCGCGGCGCTCAACATCACGACGATGTTGATCCTCGTCGTTGTCGAACGACGCCGCGACATCGCAGTTCTCAGCACGCTGGGCGCATCGCGAACCGGCGTGATGCTGGTGTTCATCATTGAAGGCGCGGTCGTTGGTGCGATCGGTGCTGTTGCGGGTGTGTTGCTTGGACTCGCGGCTTGCTTCATCGGCAATCATTACAAACTCGTCAGTCTGCCGGCGGATGTTTATTCGATCAGCAACGTGCCGCTGAATGTGCGAATGAGCGAAATCATGTTGCCGGCAGCGATTGCGTTTGGCTTGAGTGTGCTGGCGACGATCTACCCGGCGCGAAACGCGGCTCGCTTGCGACCGGTTGAGGTCCTGCGCGATGTCTGATCGTCTCGAGGTTGTCGATCTGCGAAAGAGTTTCGCAGCGCCAAACGGAGAACGCATCGAAGTCTTACGTGGCCTCACTTTCACCATCAACGCCGGAGAGTGCCTCGCGGTTACTGGTCCTTCGGGCTCAGGCAAGTCGACACTGCTTCATCTCGTCGGCGGTCTGGAAACAGCAGATCACGGATCACTGACGCCGTTCCGTCGTGAGGAGATCGGTTTTGTTTTCCAGTTCCACTATCTCCTGCCGGATTTATCTGCACTCGAAAACGTCGCGTTGCCGTTAATGATCAGACGCCGCAACGACGTTGCGTTTCAGCAAGCTCGCAGGCTTTTGGAAAACTCGGGACTGGCAGAGAGACTGGACCATCCGGTTTCGCACCTTTCGGGCGGCGAACAACAGCGCGTTGCCGTTGCGCGCGCCCTCGTAACTGAACCAAAGCTTGTGCTCGCCGATGAGCCGACCGGCAATCTCGATCCCTCAATTGGTGAAGAGATCGGAAGATCGTTGGTAAACTACGTGCGCGGACATTCGCAAATGGCTTTGATTGCGACGCATAGTCCGAGTTTGGCACAACTTTGTGACCGCGTACTGGTTTTGGAAGGCGGCCGCTTGCGGCCCTGAAATAGCGGCTGCGTTGCGTCTATCCATAGGTTATAATGCGCCCAGTTGCCGGGCAGTGAAGTTTTTGCCCGGCTTGGTAATCATAAGAGTCTTTAAGAAACCAGGATGTTCGAACGTTACACCGAAAAAGCGCGCCGAGTTATCTTCTTCGCGCGTTACGAGGCTTCCCAGTTTGGCGCGCCGGCAATCGAACCGGAGCATCTCCTGCTGGGGCTGATGCGCGAAGACAAGACGCTGACGGGCCGCTTTTTCCCGCGAGCACAAGTTTCCATCGAGTCAATTCGCAAGGAGATCGAAGGGCGTACGTTGTTACGCGAGAAGATCTCGACTTCGGTCGAATTACCGCTGGCACCGGAAACGAAGCACGTGCTCGCCTACGCTCACGAAGAAAGCGATCGACTCCAACACCGGCACATCGGCACCGAACATCTTTTGCTAGGCCTGCTGCGTGAAGAGCGCTCGATGGCCGCCGAGATCCTTTACGAACGTGGACTTCGCTTGAACGCCGTTCGCGACGAGATCGCGCGGCAATCGGGCGCCGATGCGCGGACGTCGCAAAAGAAAGACACGCCACATCTGGTCGAGTTCTCGCGAGATCTTACGGAGGATGCTGCCAACGACAAGCTTGATCCACTAATCGGACGCGAGGCGGAGATTGAACGGGTCGTTCAGATTCTTTGCCGCCGCACGAAGAACAATCCCGTTTTGATTGGCGAACCCGGCGTTGGCAAGACCGCGATTGTCGAAGGTCTGGCGCAGCGCATTGTGCGCGGGGACGTGCCTTCGTTTTTGGAGAACAAGCGGATTCTTTCACTCGACCTGTCGCTGATTGTCGCCGGCACGAAGTATCGCGGGCAGTTTGAAGAACGTTTGAAACAGATCATGCGGGAGCTGGTTGAGAACCCGCAGTACATCGTTTTCATCGACGAGTTGCACACACTCGTCGGCGCGGGTTCCGCGGAAGGCTCACTCGACGCGGCCAACATTTTGAAGCCGGCATTGTCGCGTGGCGAGATTCAGTGCATTGGCGCCACGACGCCGGCGGAGTTTCGCAAGTCGATCGAAAAGGACCGCTCGCTTGAACGGCGTTTTCAGGCCGTGAAAGTGCCGCCGCCGTCTGAAGCAGAAGCGGTGAGCATTCTCGATGGCGTGCGTGAGCGTTACGAAAGTTTTCATCAGGTTCGCTACACCGATGATGCGTTGCAGGCCGCGGTTTACCAGTCGCATCGCTATATTCCCGACCGTTTTCTGCCTGACAAAGCAATCGACGTGATCGACGAAGCCGGCGCGCGTGTGAAGCTGCGTGTGCGGCGCGAACAGGGAAATCTGGCGGACTGGAACGAAATAAACGAGTGGTCGAGATCCTACGGCGACGCTTCGAACCTGCGGATGACCAACGAAGACACGCTCGTTTCAGCCGAAGTGACGCGCGACGATGTTGAAGACGTCATTGCTCGCTGGACGGGTATACCGGTCAACTCGCTGAAGGAAGAAGAGACGCAGAAGCTGCTGCGGATCGAAGTCGAGCTGCACAAGCGCGTCATCTCGCAACGACCGGCGATCTCGGCCTTGGCCCGCGCCATCCGTCGCTCGCGCGCGGGATTGAAGAACCCGTTGCGGCCTGTAGGGTCGTTCCTGTTTCTCGGCCCGACAGGCGTTGGCAAGACCGAAGTCGCACGCTCGCTGGCCCAGTTTCTGTTCAGCAGTGAACGGGCATTGATTCGCTTCGACATGTCGGAGTTCATGGAGAAACACTCTGTTTCGAAACTCATCGGTTCGCCGCCGGGTTACGTCGGACACGAGGAAGGTGGCCAGTTAACCGAGCGAATCAAACGTTCGCCGTACGCGGTGTTGTTGTTCGACGAGATTGAAAAGGCGCACCCGGACATCTTCAACATCCTGCTCCAGGTGTTTGAAGACGGCATTCTGACTGACGCGCTCGGCAACACCGTCGATTTCAAAAACGCGATCATCATCATGACCTCCAACATCGGCGCCCGTTTCATTCAGAAGAAGGGAACCCTTGGCTTCCAGGCAAACACGAACGCGAGCCGCGAAAAAGTGGAAGAGATGGTGATGTCGTCAGTCCGGCAAACGTTCAATCCCGAGTTCATTAATCGTCTCGACGAGATCATCATCTTCGACCAATTGCTCGACGACGAGTTACTGGAAGTCGTTCAGCTTCAGGTCGATCAGATCAACCGGACGATGAGCCGGCACGGATTCGAAGTCCGGTTGATGGACGACGCCAAGCGCTGGATTGTGGACAAAACTTGCGCCGACCGGCTCTACGGCGCGCGACCCATCCGCCGGGCGCTGCAAAAGTACGTAGAGGATCCCCTGTCGGAGGCTCTGATTCAGGGTCAGTTAGACGGATCGTCGCTCGTCGAAGTCTTCCTGAACGGCAATGAGCTGGATTTCCGTCCGGTCGGAGTCGAAACCGCTGACGACGACGCGCTGCTGATTCACTGAAGTAAATATTCGTAAAAGGCTGTAGGGCCACAGATAACACGGATCTGTGTCATCTGTGGCCTTTTGGACTTTCCGGTTTTTTACCTTATAATGCGCGACTTTGCTACTCAAAACTTGGCAACTGGGTCTCCCGACGTTGAATCAAAACCGCTGTCTTCGATCCAGTTCGGCGGCGAGCAGCTTTTGCCGTAGTTATTAGTCTACTGGACAATTATTCACTCATTAGCTCCCCGAAGTTTCTGAGGCCCCGTAAGAACTACTGAGGGAATTAGTGCCTATGCACTCATATCGCGCGTCCTGGCTCTTTTGTTTAGCTCTACTAATTGGAATTTTCTTCAGCTTCGCAAGCCCCCGACGCGTCGATGCCCAGACGCAGCAGCGATTAGTTGAAAACGTCGATATCATCGGCAACCGCCGTCTCCGCAAAGACGACATCCTTTATTACATCCAAACCCGGCCCGGCGACGTCTACAACGTCGAACAGGTCCAGCGGGATTATCAAACACTTCTTTCGCTCACTTTCTTCGACAAAACCGCCACGCGCGTGCTGACTGAAAATGGTCCACGCGGCGGCGTGAACATCATTTTCGAAGTCAAAGAGCTCCCGATCATCCGCGACATGACCTTCGACGGTCTCAAGAGCGTACAGGAATCGGACGTGCTCAAGGCGTTTCGCGAAAAGCGTGTGGGTGTGTCGAAGGAAAGTACCTACGATCCGGTGAAGGTCCGCAACGCAATGCGCGTGATCAAGGAGTTGCTCGCTGCGGGTGGCCATCCCAACGCGACTGTCGAAGAACGCACCGAGGAAGTGTCTGCCACGTCGCTGGCCATCACGTTCGTAGTACACGAAGGCGATCGCGTACGCGTCGTCGATATCCAGTTCGAAGGCAACACGGTTTTCAGTGACGGCGCGCTGCGCGGCTCGATGAAGTACGTGAAGGAAGCGGGACTGATCACGCGCTTCAAAGGTTCCGACATTCTGGATCGTGAGAAGCTCGAGTATGACCTGCGCCTCGTCGACAACTACATGCGTTCGAAAGGTTACCTTCAGGCGCGACACGGCGAGCCACGCGTCGAGAGCGTTGGCCGGCGGCGCACGGGTTTTCCGGTTCTGCCGCTGCCGTTCCTTTCTTCGGTTGACGAAGGCCTGCGCGTAACGGTTCCAATCGTCGAAGGAAAAGTCTACCGGCTCGGCGAGTTCAAAGTAGAAGGCAACTCAATCTTCTCCGAAGCGCAGATTCGCGCGGTCGTCGGTTTGAACCAGGGCGACATCGCTGACGGCGAGAAAGTCAGCAAGGGTCTGTTTGAGAACCTGAAGAAGTTTTATGGCCAGCAGGGTTTCATTGAATACACTGCGGAACCCGTACCGACCTTCAAAGACAATCCGCAGAATCCAAACGAAGGCATCGTCGATTTCACAGTCACTATTGAAGAAGGAAAACAGTTTACGTTGCGGCGGCTCGAGTTTGTCGGGAACACGTTTACGCGTGACAATGTGCTGCGCCGCGAAGTGCTCATCAACGAAGGCGACATCTACAACGACGCTTATTGGGAGTACTCAGTTGTTAAGCTGAACCAGCTCGGCTATTTCAATCCGATCGATAAAGACAAGGACGTTGACCGCCGCACGAACGACGAAGAGGCCACGGTGGATCTCTCGTTGAAAGTGAGTGAGCGCGGCCGTCAGCAGATCTCGTTCAACGGCGGCATCTCGGGAATCGGCGGGTCGTTCTTCGGTCTCGAGTATTCGACCAACAACTTGTTGGGCCGCGGCGAGGTGCTGTCGTTCAACCTGGCCGCAGGCAATCGCCAGCGTTCATTCCAGTTTTCGTTTACCGAGCCGTACATCAAGGATCGTCCAATCAGCGCCGGCTTCTCGATCTTTGCTTTCACACAGAAATTCTTCGGTGAGGGAACGTTCCTTTCGCAGAACCTTTCCGCGCAGCAGGATCTGCTGAATTCCTCGTTCAACTTCAACGATATCAACGAGCAGAACCTGTTTACGAGAGACTCGTACGGTGGTTCGCTCTTCGTCAGCGCGCCTCTTTCGGAGTTTTACCGGAAACGGCGCTTTACACAGTTTTCGCGTGTTGGCGCTTCGTATCAACTTTCGCTTTCGAGCGTGAAAGACCCGGAAGTCAACCAGAATCCAAACAATTCTTCGGCGTTTATTCCCGTCATCTACACTCAGCCAAACATTCTGACGAGCCGCGGCACGCTCACGTTCACATACGACACGCGCAACGCGAGTATCGACCCGACAAGCGGCCGGGAGCTTTCAACTGCGATTGCAGTCGCGGGATTGGGTGGCGACGTTCGAACGTATCAGCCGACGATCTCCTACACCCAGTTCTTCCCGATGCGCCGCAAGAAGTCGAAGCATCCGGAAGTGTTCGGCTTCCGCGTCATCGCCGGCACGGTCGGAAGCTTTGCGACGACCGAGAAAGTCAGGACAGCAAACTCGCTGGCCTTCGTCGATGGTGTGCCGATCTTTGAGCGTTTCTTCCTCGGCGACGAGTTTACGATTCGCGGTTACAACGTTCGCTCGATTGGTCCCATTTCTCCGGTAGACACATTCATCACGTCTCGCAACGTCGTGCTGGCGGAGAACGCCGCCGGCAATCCGATAGCTATTCCAGGATTACCTCAGTCGGCTGCGAGTCTCGGCACGTTCACGGGAACCTCCGGCGCGAACGTCGCCCAGTTGCCGCGTTCGTTTACATCAATCGGTGGTGATACGCAGGTGCTCGCAAATCTCGAGTACCGCATACCGATCATCAGCGACATGGTGAGTCTCGCCGCGTTCGCGGACGTTGGCAGCGCGTTCAATATCAGGACCAAGAACGATCAGACGTTTTCGAGTAACTTCATTGCTGACCAGCCGTTTCTTTCGACTGTCGGCGTGATTAGCTGTCCGCGATTTCAAACCGGCGGCCTGCTTCTTCCGATTCCGATCAGCTTGAGCTCGCTGGCTCTCTGCAACAACAACACCCTGGCATCGTCGGGTTTCTTCAGTCTCGTGGCTCGTGATAATCGCATTGTGAGTCAGGCAGAACTCGAGGAGGCCAGAAGACTGGACGCCGGCGATCCGTTCACCGGCCTGCCGCCGGGCTTTCAACCGGTGTTCCTGCGCGGCGAGGCGCAGACCAACAGCGTGGTGAAGTTGTCGCAGAGTTTGTTCGATAGTTTCAGTGATTACCGGTCCAGCCTGGGCATGGAAGTGCGCGTGCAAGTACCGGTCATCAATGTACCGTTTCGTTTAATCTTTGCGTATAATCCAAACGCCCGGCCGAATCAGGTAATCGACGGGTTTCCGTTCTTCTTTAACGAAAAAAAGAGAGTCATTCGCTTCAGTGTCGGGCGGACCTTTTAATCGCCTGAGCCAACCAATCGAGGTTGGATAAACACTAAAGGGCACTAAAGGTCGTCCAGTTACCTCAACCGTGTAAGGAGTAATAAAAGAAGTTATGAAGATAGTTCGTTTTTTTGCGATCGTGGCCCTGCTAACGGTGGTTGCAGTTTCCGCGTCAGCACAACAAAAACCAGCAGCGCCCGCGGCCGCATCCGCCACTCAGCAAGCAACGGTGGCGGTGCCGGACAGCAAGATCGCCATGATCTATTCGGACGCGTTTCTCGATCCGAAGACCGGCATTGTGCGATTCAACAGTTTGCTCACCACCCTGAACAGAGAGTTTCAGCCACGGCAAACTGAGTTGCAGAATCTGCAGACGAGAATCAACACGTTGACCAAAGAGATCAGCGACACGCAAAGCGTTGCCGATCCGAACACCATCCGGCAAAAACGCGATCAGCTCGAGCAACTCAATACCGAGTTCAAACGAAAAGGCGAGGACGCGGAGGCTGCCTATAACAAGCGACGTCAGGATATCTTCCTGCCGCTGCAACAGGACATCGGCAAAGCTCTGGAAGTGTTTGCCAAAGCCCGTGGCATCACCGTAATCGTTGACGGCAGCCAGGTGCCGGTGGTTTACGCGGCCGAGAGCATCGACATCACCCGGGCTTTCATCAACGAGTTCAACAGCAAGAACCCGGCAACGGCCTCAGTAACAACGCCGTAGTTGGGTGACGCCCAAACTACCATGATTCGACATCATCTGTTTCCCGCTAGCGCGCTGCTTGTCGTGGTCTTCGCCATAACGATCAGCGCGCAACAGCCTGGACGGCCGGCTGCTAAGCCGCAGCCGACTCCTGCACCTTCAGCACCAGCCACTGTTAATCTGCCAACCAGCAAGATGGCAGTGATCTACACCGACATGTTTCTGGATCCGAAAACGGGCATCGCCAAGTTCAATTCCGTCGTGACGAAGTTGAATGGTGAATTCCAGAAACTCAAAGACGAGATCAACCAGATGCAGACGCGTGCTGCGACGCTCGAAGCCGAGATTAACAAGCTGCGGGAAGCGCCCGAAGGAACGCCAATCGATCAGCGTTCACTCCAGGCAAAGATCGATCAGCTCGACCAGTTGAAGAAAGACGTACAACGCAAGGCCGAAGACGCGCAGGCTGCTTACAATCGCCGGCGCCAGGAACTCTTCGCGCCCTTGCAGGATGAAATCGGCAAAGCGCTCGAAGCGTTTGCCAAGGCGCGCGGCATCAACGTGATCATCGACGCGGCTCAGGTGCCGCTCCTGTACGCTGCCGACAGCATCGACATCACACGCGCATTCATTACGGAGTTCAACAGCAAGAATCCGGCTACTGCTTCGGCCTCGCCGGCGCCGTAGCGGCAATCGTCGATTTTCAATTGCCGACTGCCAATTTGGGTATTCCTGTTAACAATCGACAATTGGCGATCGGAAATCGACAATCTCATGGAAACGGTCCTCGACTCCCAGGCAATTCAGAAACTGCTGCCGCATCGTTATCCCTTCCTGCTCGTAGATCGCATCGTCGAACTGGTGCCGCGCGAACGCATCGTCGGCATCAAGCAGGTCAGTATTAACGAGCCGTTTTTTCAGGGGCACTTTCCCGGTGCGCCCGTGATGCCGGGCGTGCTCGTGGTGGAAGCGTTGGCCCAGGTTGGTGCGGTGCTGGCGCTGCGCGAAATTGAGGACCGCGATCAAAAACTAGTGCTCTTTACGGGAATCAAAGAGGCGCGCTTCCGCCGGCCCGTTGTCCCCGGTGACACGCTGGTGCTGGAAGTTACGGCACTGCGCATCGGCTCGCGCGTGCAACGTATGCGTGGAGAGGCGAAGGTGGAAGGGCAATTGGCGGCGGACGCGGAGATTATGAGCATCGTCGCGCCACGTGAGCCAGATTCGATTTGATCATGTCCACGGCTGCGCATCCGGCTACAATTCATCCGACAGCGGTCGTCAGTCCGAAGGCAAGAGTTGGGTGCGACTGCTTCATCGGTCCGTACTGTGTTGTCGGCGAAGAAGTGGTGCTCGGCGATAACGTGCGGCTCGAATCACACGTCGTTATCGATGGCCGCACTTCGATCGGCGCCGACACGCACGTCTTTCCTTTCGTCTCGATCGGTCTTCCTTCACAGGATCTAAAGTACAAAGGGGAACCATCACAAACGCAGATCGGCGCTCGCAACAAGATTCGCGAGTTCGTCACGATTCATCGCGGCACTGCGGGCGGTGGGATGCTCACAAAACTCGGCGACGATTGTCTGATCATGGCTCAGGCTCACATCGCGCACGATTGTCTCATCGGCGACGGAGTGATCATGGCCAATGCTGCCACGCTTGCCGGCCACGTCATCATCGAAGATCGTGCAAACGTCGGCGCCTATTCCGGCATTCATCAGTTCTGCCGGGTCGGGAAAGAAGCATACATCGGCGGTTACTCAGTCGTCGTGAAAGATGCGTTGCCATTCGCTCTGACAGTCGGCAATCACGCGAAGTGCTACGGCCTGAATATCACCGGCATGAAACGTCGCGGCTATTCACGCAAGACGATCGACACACTGCATCACGCATTTCATCTGTTACTCTCCGCAAAACTTAACACCAGCCAGGCAGTCGAACGTATCAAAGCCGAGATCGCTGATTCCCCGGAAGTCACTTACCTGCTTCGCTTCATCGAAGAATCGAATCGCGGCGTCACGAAATGAAATTCGGATTGATCGCCGGCAACGGAAAGTTTCCCTTCATGGTGGTGGAAGGGGCGCGGCAGTCGGGCGCCGAGCTCGTGGTCGCGGCGATTCGTGAAGAGACCGATCCGGAGATCGAGCGTCTCGCCAATCGCGTGACGTGGGTTGGCATTGGCCAACTCGGCCGCATGATTCGCTTTTTCAAGGAAGAAGGTGTTGAAAAAGCGATCATGGCAGGGCAGGTGAGGCACGTGCAGATCTTCAGTCGCGCAGTGCCTGATGCACGCATGTTGAAGGTGTTGTTGAAACTGCCGCGGCGCAACACGGATTCGCTGATTGGCGCGATTGCCTCCGAGCTTCAGAGTGAAGGTATTGAGCTGATTGACTCAACCTGTTTCCTGCACCAAAATCTGCCGCCGAGCGGCACGCTGACGCGGCGTAAACCGGATAAGCACGAGCGCGAGGACATCGAGTATGGCTTGGAAGTGGCGCGCGAGATCGCGCGGCTGGATCTGGGCCAGACGATCGTGGTGCGGGGAAAAGCGTGTGTGGCTATCGAAGCGATGGAAGGAACTGACGCCACTATCAAACGCGCCGGTGCCTTGGTTTCGGGACGGCTCACTGTCGTGAAGCTCGCCAAGCCGAATCAGGACATGCGCTTCGATGTGCCGGTGGTTGGTGTGCCGACGATTGAGTCGATGATTGACGCAGGAGCGACCTGCTTGTGCATCACTGCCGGCAAGACGCTGATGTTTGATCGCGAGGAGATGATCGCGCTCGCTGACAAGCAGAAGATCGCAATCGTTGCTGTTTGAACAGGGGATTAGTTGCTGGGCGACACGGCTTGAGCTTCGGCCGCGTTCTGTGGCGCCTTCGGATCGTAGGGTGTCGCCAGATATTTCTTCGCTACCGCTTGCGCGTTGTCGTAATCGATTCCCGAGGCGAGCGCCTTGTTATATTCCGAGACCGCGCGATTACGCTCGCCCTTCGCATCGTACGCATTGCCGCGTTTGATGTGGGCCCACGCCTCGATCCACGACGGCTTCAGATTACCAATCAACGACGCTTCCAGATTATCGAGCGCCTGCTGCCAGTTGCGCTGCTCGAGAAACAGCAAGCCGAGGTTGTAATAAACCCACGAGTTCGATCGATCCAGCTTCAGCGCCGCTTCAAACTGCTGCTGCGCTTCGGCATAGATCCCTTCCTTCATCTGCTCGATGCCGCGCCGCGCAATGATCGACACTCGCAGCTCGTCTGACATGCGCAGTATCTTGTTGTTCGGATCAACGATCACCTCAATGGGCTGTCCGTTCGACTCGAAGTCAAAATCCTCGCTCCTGCCTTCAATGCGAACCGTCGTCTGTTGATTGTCGCCTTCAGCGCGCAACATCAACTCGACGGGCATTCGCAGGGTTTCAAGGTTTTGCTTCACAGTACCACGCGTGCGAAACTTTCCGGCGCGCGTGCGAATGATCTGATAGTCAACAGTGAACTCCGGAACGCCTGTGCCTTCAATCCACTGCGCGAAGAAGTAGCGCAGGTTGTCGTTGGAGATCTGCGTCGCCAGTTTCTCGAAATCATCGATGGAGGCGTTCTTTCCTTTGTAGGTGTCGAGGAACGTGCGCAGGAGCCGGTCGAAGTTCTCACGTCCAATCGTCTCGCGTAACATCCGAAAGATCATTGAACCTTTGTAGAAAACGATCGACTGGTAAGCCGCAGACTGATCGTCGAGCGCACTCGGCGCACGAGCAATCGATGCGGTCTGTTCAAACGTCAGCGCTCGTTCCTGTTGCTCACGCTGCGCCGCGTCAAGGCCTCCCGCCGTGAGCGTTGTTTCGCGATAAGCGAAGGCACTCCATTCAGCAAGTCCCTGAGAAAGCCACGCGTCATCGAACGACTTCAGACCAACGGTCTGTCCCCACCACTGATACGCAATCTCGCGCTGCAACTTCTCTTCAGGGACCGGCCGGGTAGTGTCAAACAACTTGCTCGACAGAAAGATCATTCCGGGACCGGAGTAAGCGTCGAGACTTTCATCATCGATCTGCACTACGACCAGACGATTGCCGAACAGCGGTGCGCCGTATTGTTTGGTATAGAACTCAAGCACACGGCCGGTCAGTTCCGCATAGGCATCAAGCCGCTTCTCACTGCCCGGCATGGCGTACAACTGAAGCTCGTAGTTGTGATAATGGAGATTGCGATTGATGTACTGGCCTGCGGCGAAGTCTCCGATCAGCACCGGCTGACGGTGCACAAAATGATAACGAACCGCACCCGACTTCGCGTCCGGTTGTGCGACAACTGCATCGTCGCTGGTACCGGCGACCTGCAACCCTGACGGCACTATGAAAGTGATGTCTGAGGTCGCTCTGTCGACCGCGTAATCATGAAACGGGAACCAGCGCGAGGCATACATCAAGTAAGAACCTTCGGTGCCCACGTAAGCCAAACGCTTCGTCGCCAGAGGGCCGCCTTCCGGTGAAACCAGCGCGCCGCTCCAGCGAATTCGCAAGGTTACCGGACGGTCTGCCGGAACCACCTGGCCAAGGTCGATACGCACGCTTGGTCCAAGCGCGCCAACGCCCACTGCGTCCTGTACAAAGCCGGTTAACGGCTTGCCGTCCTTCTCAATACTCTCGACTTTCAACGAACCGTTGAGCTCGAAAACCACCGACCGGGTCGCGTCTAACGGTGTAAACGTGACGTCCGCGCCAGCGCGCAACAGGTGCTGCTCCGGGATAATCTGAGCTTCAATCCGGTAGTGTGTGACATCAAATCGACTCGCTGGTTGCTGCGGAGCAGGCTGCTGCGACTTTCCCGAGAGGGCGAGCGTCAGAATGGCCAAAGCCGCCATGACGCCAGGGAAGATGGGCTTGATTCTTTTCATCACTTTCGATTATTGCAAACGATTATACAGCCGTTCCAACTACCAGGAGGAATACGCTGCGACGGTTTTGGATGGTTGGAACGACCGGGCGGTTGGCTAGTCGCCGCGGATTAAACAGGTGAAGTAATGCAGTAACACCTCCTTGGAGTGCGGGGACTTGTCACCGCTTTGGTCTGAAAGCGGAATCAAAAGCGGCGACGAGTCGCCGCACTCCAAGGAGGCGTCCGGTGGAACAAGCTTCGTGGTTCAAACTGCATCACCGCCTGGCCCTCCCGTCGCTTGACACTCCCTCCGCAGCCGCATACAGTTTGCCGTTCCGGCACCCTTGCTCGATTGAGAGCACCATCCACTATCAAAAGGAGTTGACTTATGAGACGCGTCTCCAGGCTTTTGCTACCTCTCTTTGTCTGCGCGCTCGCTGTTCTCCCCGGGCAAGCTCAGAGCGCCCGCAGCGTGCGGGTGAATTTCAAGGAAACCACTCTCAAGAACGGTCTCCGCGTGATCACTGTTGAAGATCCGTCGGCGCCCGTGATTGCCGTTTCCGTCACTTACAACGTCGGCTCGCGTAACGAACGCGAGGGCCGCACCGGTTTCGCCCACCTCTTTGAACACATGATGTTCAAAGGCTCCGAAAACGTCGGTTCGGGTGAACACTTCCTGCTCGTCTTCAACAACGGTGGCACAATGAACGGCACCACCAACGAAGACCGCACCAACTACTTCGAGGCCCTTCCGTCCAACCAGCTCGACCTCGCGCTCTTTCTCGAATCCGATCGCATGAAGAGTCTGGCGATCACTAAAGACAACCTCGACAACCAGCGCAACGCGGTTCAGGAAGAACGCCGTTTGGGCGTTGATAACCAGCCGTACGGAAAGAGCGGAGAGATTCAGCAGTCGTTGATCTACGACAACTTTGCTTACAAGCACTCCGTCATTGGTTCCATGGACGACCTCAACGCCGCGACCGTCGATGACGTCGCTGCTTTCTTCAAGATGTATTACGCGCCGAACAACGCAGTGCTCACAATCGTCGGTAACTTCAAAACCGACGATGCACTCGCGAAGGCTCGCCAATACTTCGAGAGCATTCCGCGGCAATCCGATCCGCCCGCAGTTGACATGACCGAGCCACAGCAAAAGGAAGAACGACGCCAAACCGTCGACGATCAGTTGGCGCGTGCGGTGCGCGTGGACCTTGCGTACAAAGCAGTCGCGGGCAACACGCCTGACTTTTACGCGCTGCAGGTGCTCGCGGCAGCTTTGCAAGGCGGCCAGAGTTCACGGCTGTATCAAAAGCTCGTGAGAGAAAAAGAGATGGTCGCGAACGTCGGTGGCTTCATGGATGAGAAGCGCGGCGTCGGCGCGTTCTACACGAATGCTACACTGCGGCCAAACGTGAAAGCGGAAGACGTTGAGAAGGCGATCTACGAAGAGATCGAGCGCTTGAAGAAAGAGCCGATCGCTGAGTGGGAACTGCAAAAAGCCAAAAACACGACTCGCCGCAACTTCATCAACGGTCTGCAAAGCTCGCTTTCCCGCGCCGTCACGATGGGCCAGTACACGGTTTACTACAACGAACCGAACCTGATTAATCTGCGACTGGAGAAAGTTGCTGCCGTGACGAAAGAAGACGTGCAGCGCGTGGCCAACAAGTATCTGATCGACACCAATCGCACGGTGGTGGTCACTATGCCCCAGCCGAAGGCCAAGCCGACAACCGGCACGTCAGGCCAGTAAAGGAGTAATAGTAATGAGAATCATCAAAAACAGAAGCAACATTGTCGCCGCGCTGACGCTAATCGCGCTCGTTTCATCGCTGGCCTTTGCTCAGGGAGGCCCGGCGCCAGCCCAGCAACCAACGACCAAGGGCGCGGTGATCAAGGGAAAAGCACCCGTCAACAAGGAAGTTTTGAAAGTGAAACTTCCGCGTGCCGAAGAGGCCACACTGCCGAACGGTTTGCACGTGGTGCTGCTCCGCAGCACCAAAGTGCCGACCTTCAACATGCAGATGGTTTTCCTGACCGGCGGTCTTGCTGATCCTGCGGATTATCGCGGTCTCGCAAGCTTCACTGCGGGATTGCTGCGAGAAGGAACCACGAAGCGTTCAACCAAAGAGATTGCGGAACAGACGGATGCGCTCGGCACGACGCTCAACGCAAACTCGAGTCTTTCTTCACTGACGAGCGTCGTGAACACGCAGGGCCTGGTCGAGAATTTTGATCAGACGCTCGACTTGTTTGCCGATGTAATTCGCAATCCGACTTTCCCGCAAGCGGAGATCGATCGCTTCAAGACGCGAACGCTTTCACAACTTCAGATTCAGCGTTCGATTCCACAGTTCCTGGCGGCCGAGCAGTTTAGTCGCGCCATCTACGGCTCGACTCATCCGGCTTCATTCGTAGTTCCGCCAGCCGAGTCGATCAAGAAGATCAACAGCAAGGATCTGAGTGAGTTTCACGCGAAGTATTACCGGCCCAACAACGCGATTCTCGCGATCGTCGGCGACGTGACAATGAAGGAGGTCATGCCGAAGATCGAAAAGGCCTTCGGCGACTGGCAAAAGGGCGACGTTCCGGCCGCCGCTATTCCGCCAGCTCCGGCGCAAGGTGAATCGCGCATTTACCTGATCGATCGTCCAGGCTCGGTGCAGACAGTGCTGCAACTCGGAACTCTCGGCATCGAGAGAACGAGTGCGGACTACTTTGGGGTGTTACTCGCGGATCGTGTTCTCGGTGGTGGTCCATCAGGACGGTTGTTCCTGAACCTTCGCGAGGACAAAGGCTACACTTACGGAGCTTACAGCAACTTTGGCGGTTCGAAGTTCAGAGGCACATGGATTTCGAGCGCGGAAGTCAGGACTGACGTCACTGAAGGCGCGATGAAAGAGTTCCTGAATGAGCTCAACCGGCTACGCGACCAGCCGGTTCAGGCGGATGAACTGGAGAATGCGAAGCGCGCGATTATCGGCAGCTTTGCACTTTCGCTCGAACAGCCGCAGCAGCTCTTGCAGAACATCATCACGCAGAAGCTCTACAATCTTCCGGCTGATTACTGGGACACGTATCCGCAGAAAGTCTCAGCGATCACTGCCGCCGACGTGCAGCGTGTAGCGCAGAAGTACATCGACATGGGCCACTTGCAAGTGGTAGCTGTTGGCGATGCTGCGAAGGCGCGCGAAGTGCTCGCGAAGTATGGCAAGGTTGAAGTGTTTGACGCTGATGGAAAACGCGTGAGCAACTAGTCCACAGATCTGTGGCTAGGGTTTTGAACCGACGAAGTCCACGTCCTTCTGATCGTCAATGAGAGCAGCTAACGTTCTGTCCAACGGCGCAAAGCTGAAACCGTCCTTCGACGGGATGACACGATACGTTTTCTGCGACGGCGCGACGGTGAAGGAGTAATTTCCTTCACTGTCGGTTGTCGCGGCGATCACGCTGCCGGACGGACTAATCAACACCACAGTTGCATTTGCCAGGGGCGCTTTGTTTGCGTCGACGATGCGGCCGGTTATTTTGATCGTCGAACGCTTGCGTGTCGCCAGGCTGCGCAGAGACTCTTCGGAGATCGGCTGATTCACTGTTGATTGTGACTGCGGCTCTGGAGACTCAGACGGAGCAGGGGAAGGTTCCGGCTTCGGAGTTTCAGACGGAGCAGGCTGCGGCGTTTCAGATGCAACGGGCTGCGGTGTCTCGGTTGCTGCTGGCGCCGGCTCCGCTTTGGCAACATCAGTATTTGCCCCACTGAGCCGTTGCTCTAAACCGTCTAACGAACCATTCACCTTCCGATAAAGCTGCTCGATCACTGATCGTCGAACCGTATCAGGCTCGCCACCGCTGTAACTCTTGATGTAATAATCCAGCGCCTGTTCCTTCTTGCCGGTCTGTTCGTAGACCACGCCGAGATGCCAAAGCGCGCCGCGCCACACTGGCGTGCCAGCCGGAAGAATCTCCGCCGCCTGCTTCAAGTGGTCGATTGCTTCCGGATACTTCTCCTGATTGAAGAGCACCCATCCATGAAGATCTTCAATTCTTCCCTTCAGAATGTTTGTCAGTACGTTGCGCGGAGCTTCAGCAACGTCGGGAACGGCGCCCGAAGCAATCGAGCGTGCGCGCAAGTCTCTGAACTCGTCCGCTTGCACCGCAAGTGTCAGCACGGGAGTGTTGAGCGCGTCGTCGGAAGCTTTTTTCGCTGCGACAACCAGTTCGAGTGCGGCTGAGGCGCCGACGCCGTTTCGCAGCAGACGGCTCGCAGCGTACAACTGCCGAAAGGCGCGCATGTTGTCAGTTCCAGCAGCGAAGTCCTGTGCGGCGGCAACGGCTGCGCTCTCGTTGACCTTTTCACCTTCGGCAGGCGTGATGGCCGTGTTGAAGGCGAGGAGCGCTTTCAAGAGTTTCGCGTTCTCAGCGGTGTCTGGTGAAGTCGCCTGAAAAATTCCCGCGCGGCGTTCGGGCGCGAGCAACTCGAGAAAGCCACTGTCACTCGCAGGCAGATGGCCCGCCAGGCGAGTTTGAATCTGACCGTCTTTTATTTCAAACGAGTCGCGCAGCGCATCGAACGCTTCCTGGTAAAGTCCCATCCATGCCAACACAGTTGCGAGTTCATAGTTGAGTGTCGAAAACTTGCCATACTGCTTCGCGTAGCGCATCGCGCGCTCTGCATCGAGCGGCTGTTTGGAACCGAGATACGCATGGGCCAACGCGATCTGCGACCACGTGTAGCGCGACTCCACCGTCACAGCCTGACGCGCCAGATCGAAAGCCTTTTCATTGTTGCCGTGAGCCGCGAACCAGTAGGCAGTGCCGGCGAGCAACGGCAGGTTGCGAGGCTCGTCTTTCAGTGCCGCGTCGAGTTCAGCATTAGCTTCGTCCCGGCGGGAGAGTTCGAGCAGTGAGATCACTTTGCCGGCGCGAGCGGCGCGATCCTTTGGATCGGAGGCGAGTTCTTCGTTGTAGAGCGCGAGTGCTTGTTCGGCTTTGCCTGACGCGCGATAAAGATCTGCCAGGCTGACCCGGGAAACTTTCGACGTGGGATCGAGTTCGAGTGTTTTCTTGTACTCGGCGGCAGCTTCATCGAGACGCAACGAGATGTGCAGGCCGAGCGCGCGCATCCGGTGCGCTTCCGCCATGTCTGGCGCGAGCTTGATCGCGTTGTCGGCAAGGCGGATCGCTTCGTCACCGCGTTCGATACCGAGGTAGAAACCGGCCACAGAAAGCAGCCGCTTCGGATCCGAACCAAACTTGCGCTCGACGTTTTCCGCTGCCTTGAACGCAGCATCGCGTTCGGCGCGCAAATAGAGATTCATCGGGATTTGCGAGATGACGCCCGAGAACAGTTTGTCAGACGTTGTGTTGTCTGCCTCGTCAATAGCGAGCAACAGTTGTTCGACGCCGCCGGCGTTATCTCCATTCTTCAACTTTTGATCGCCGAGCTGTGCGTGGGCGCTGACGAGGTATTCGATAGCGCGCGGGCATTCCTTCGAATCAGGATGTGTGTTGAGAAACTCCTTCAGCTTTACCGTGCGTTCTGCCAGCGGAAGCACGAGCGTCAATGAAACTGTCTCGACTTCGTCTTCTGGCTCGAGCGGCTGCGCGGCTGGCAAGGCCTTTGGCGACGAGGGCTTCTTCGTAACCGTTGTCGAGCCTTTGGCAGACAGATTTCGACGCGGTGATTTAGCAGCTTCGGTCTTCGGCGTTTCTTCTGTCTTTGGTGCTTCGGTTGTCGTGCTCTCGGTCTTTATCGTCTCGGCTGGAGACGGTTCCGCTTTTGGAGTTTCGGAAGCTGTCGCTTCGGGCGTTGGTGAGTCGCTCGGTTTTGGTGATTCACTCGGAGTTGGCGACTCGGCCGGTGTCGGTGTCTCGCTGGGTGTTGGTTCAGCTTTCGGCGATTCAGCGGGCGTTGGTTGCGGGTCTTGCGCGCGCGTCGCGTCGGCCACGACTCGTGGACGAGTCTTCTCTAGGTCACTCACGCTGACAAGGACCGTTTGCGGCGACTCAGTTGCGCTGACCGATTTTTCAACTGCAACGCTTGCCGGTTCGAGTTCGGTAGCGTTGAAGCCGATCTTCTCAGCGATGGCGTTGACAAACACGTGCACGCCTTCATCGATCGCTTCAGCAAAGCGGCCATCACTCAATGGACCACGCATGCGATAACTCATTTCACCCAGCACACCGTCAGGCAACTGAGTCTGAGCCGTGCGGCTGATCTGAGTAAAAGATGTCTTCGAAGCGGCGGAGACTACCATCAGCAACGACTTTGTGCGACTCGTCTTTGCTGCGACGTTCCATTTTGTGGCGAGTCGTTGGGAGAAAATGTCGATCGCTTCGCCATCGGTGCTGTCGACCATTGCGACGTAAAGCTCGATTTTGGTTTTGTCCTTCAGATTGGCGAGCAGACTTTCCAGCCGGCTTTTGGTCTGCGGATCGATTACGCCCGCGAGATCGCTGACATGACTGGTTGGTGAGGACAATTGGTTCGACTGAGCCAGCGGCGTCACAGTCGTCAAGGCAAATAGACCAGCAGCGGCGAGCACCGCCAATCCGAAGTTCAAGACTCGATATGATGGGAGCATCTCGATGTTTCCGTGTTGAGTTTGGGGGACGATTCGGCGGCCATGATACCATCTCTTCGCATCTTGCGCCTTTCAGGCAACCCTTCTTCTCTGTGTATCTCTGTGTCTCTGTGTTGTTGAGCGCGAAAAACCACAGAGAACACAGAGACACAGAGGTTGCACAGAGAAGGTTGATAGTTTCGAGTGACTAATGAGTGAACTGGACGAAGCCTGGGCACTGGCACTTTCCGAGGCCGAGCAGCGAGCGCGCCTGGCGGGCCGCCGCGAAATCGCCGACTACCTCGCGCTCCGAAATTCCAATGACCTGTTGCGAAAGGCCGGAATCGATTGGCTGCTTGCGAGTTTCCTGAGCCTCGCCGGCGAAGCGAATCGTGCGGGCGCGCGCATTCAGATCTCGAACACTGACGGTCACCGCTTTCGTGCGGGAGCGTCTACGATGGTCGGACGTCTGTTAACGCTCAGCAACGGTGTGCGCGAGCTTCGTGTCGAAACAGGCTGGCCGCGCGTGCCGCGCGATGGAATCGTTCGCGGCGGCGGTCTGGCGGCGGCGCATCTGCGTCACACGGGCCTGCGTCACGCAGACGAAGAGTTGTTGCTCACAAAAACACCGGCGGGTCCACCGCAGTGGACTTCAGTCACAAAAACCTCGCGCGTGTTCCACGAAGCCGATATCCGCCAACATCTCTTGATCCTGGTTGATAGCATCGTTGATTAGCATCTCTGGGCCGTGCCGAGGGGCGTACCGGAGGCACAACGTTTTCCGTTAGTGGCTGCACCTTTTCGCGCTGCACTTCCCGCAATCGTTCACTTTCCTTCGCAAAAATAACAGCTTTTCTGCGCGTGCCCGAAAGGCACACCTCTTGCCAATCACGGTTCCAGCGAGAAGGTTGGCTGAGGAGACTCCCCAGACCGAAGTGAATTTTGAGGAGAAGGAACAATGAAGAAGCACACACTGAAGTTTTCAATACTGGCTGCGGCGCTCGTAGCGCTCAGCCTGCCGGTCGTAGCGGCTGCTCAATGGGGAGGCTATCCTCAAAATCGTTATCCAGACAATCGTTATCCAGACAATCGCAACAACGGCCGTTATGGACGTTACGACGAACGCGCATTGCGTGATTCAGTTCACCGGCTCGATCGGTTAGCGAAGGACTTCGAAAAAGACGTCGACCGCGCGTTGGACCATAGCCGCGTCAACGGCAGCAGCCGCGAAGATCGCATCAACGATCAGGTACACCGGTTCCGCGATGCGGTGGGCGATCTGAAATCGCGCGTCGGCAACGGCCGTGACTTGAACCGCAGTGCTGACGAAGCGCGCCGAGTGTTGCAGGAAGGACAGCAACTGGATCGCTCTATCGGTTCACGCGGACTGGACAGCAGAGTGAGCTCTCAATGGTACTCAATCGAGCGCGAGTTGCAGTTCATCGGCGACGTCTACGGCTTCAGATACGACGGCGGCTACGGTCGCAACGACAACAACCGGCGCGGTAACAACGACTGGTGGCGAAGAATTCCATTCCCTCGGTAAGAACGAACTACAAACATCTGCCTGTATCCTACCCGTTTTAACTTCCTTTCAAAGGCCTCGGCAATGCCGGGGCCTTTGCCCTTTCCGGTTGTTTGTGCTTTTTTGTGAGGCAATGCCCGGCATTCTCTATCTCGTCGCCACGCCGATTGGAAACCTTGCGGACATCACTTACCGCGCGTTGCAGGTTCTGCGCGACGTGGATCTGATCGCGTGTGAAGACACGCGGCACACGCGCAAGTTGCTGCAGCATTACAGCGTCGACAAAAAGACGGTCAGTTATCACGAACACAACGAACAGCAACGTGCCGCGGAGTTGATCGAACTGCTGAAACAGGGAAGCAGTATCGCTGTTGTTTCAGACGCCGGCACTCCCGCCATCAGCGACCCCGGTTTTCGACTGGTACGCGCCGCCGTTGAGAACGGGATAAACGTCGTACCGATCCCTGGTCCAAGTGCATTGATCTCGGCTTTGATTGCTGCCGGCTTGCCGACGGACGAGTTTTTCTTCGGCGGCTTTTTGCCCGCGCGTTCGAGTGCGCGACGTGCGCGTTTGAGCGAGCTTCGTTCGGTGCCCGGCACGCTGATCTTTTACGAAGCGCCGCACCGCCTCGCGGCGTCTTTGAAAGATGCGTACGAGATACTCGGCGAACGTGAGGCAGTGGTGGCGCGCGAGTTGACCAAGCTGCACGAAGAGATCAGACGCGGCCGCTTGAGTGAGCTTGTCGAGCACTACTCGAACGCAGAGCAACCGCGCGGCGAGATCGTTTTGCTGATTGATCGAACGGTTTTGGACGGAGCTGCGAGCAAGGCTCCAAGCGTAACGATTTCATCACTCGTCGAACAGTTTGAAGCTGCGGGCCTGGACCATCGTGCGGCACTAAAGAAAGCGGCGCGTGAGCTGCGACTCTCACGCGCCGAAGCATACCGCCGGCTAATCGCCGAACGGGGTTAGACAGGATTACAGAATTGATAGCAGACAGTTAAACCCTTCCACTCTGTCGCTCAACTGTTCTGGAGTTGCCGTCATGGTTCCTCTAAGCCGTCTTGTTAGCCATGTCAATCATGTCTACTCGCTGCCGGTGAGTTGCGCCGGCAACGGCTTATCGACTTTCGGTCGGGTTGGCCGGTTCGCGAGTTCCCAGGCGGTCATGTAGATCGTGCGCGTGATCTTTTCCATCTTCTGATAATCGATCTTGTCGGCAGTATCGCCGGCGCGGTGGTAATCTTCGTGAACACCGTCAAAGAAGAAGATGATCGGGATGCCTTTGCGCGCGTAGTTGAAATGATCGCTGCGGTAGAAGAACCGGTTGGGATCCTTCGGATCGTCGTAGCGCGTGTCAAACGTCACGTTCAGATACGATTTGTTGACTGAGTTAACCAGTTCGCCAAGTTCGCTACTCATCATCGTCGAGCCGATGAGATAGATCGCGTCGGGCCCAGTCAACTCAGCGTTGCGCGGATTGGTGTCACCCTCTTTCTTGCTGCGGCCGATCATGTCGATATTGATCTGCGTGACGATGTGGTCCAGCGGAACCGTCGGAAACTGGGTGAAGTAACGCGAACCCCACAACCCTTTCTCCTCGCCGCAGTGCCAGACAAAAAGGATCGAGCGCTTCGGACGCGTCGGCGACTTCGCCAGCGCTTCGGCCATTCCCAACAACGCAGTCGTACCTGAACCATCGTCATCAGCACCATTGCAGATTGTGTCGTTTCCGACTGGTGGACAACCACTGCCGACGTGATCGTAGTGCGCGCCCAGCGCCACGTATTCCGACTTCAAGATCGGATCGCTGCCTTCCCAAACTGCGACCACGTTCTGCGTTGGCACCGTCTCGCTACTGCTGGCCAAACTCAACGTGACCTTCTTCTGCGCGTTCATTGCAAACGGCGCGGGCAAGCTTGTTCCGTTTGTTCCGTATGACGCGTTGAAGATCATGCTGGCGGATTGACTCTCGCCCGCAAACAACGCGTTGGCAACTTCAGGTGAAACCACGACCGACGGTTGCGGACTGCTGGTTTGCGTCTGGAATTTGGCAACGACAGTCGAGCCGCGTTCGGTGAGTCGCAGCCGCGTTCGCTGCCAGTTAGCGAGATATTGAAAATCGGGGATGTAAATCAAACCGACGACGCCTTTCTGGCGCGCGTAGTCGTTGGGATTCAAAGAGTCTTCGCCCGGCTTGCCCAAATCCGCGCGCGAAATGCCACGAGGCGACTGGTTTGGCGTGCCGAAAATCACGGCGATCTTTCCCGCCGGATCGATGCCTTTGTAGGCGTCCATCTCTTTAGACTTGATCAACCAGCCGGTGCCGGCGAACACGAGCGAACCACTGACGGTTCCTGAACCACCACCCGGAAGAAAATCGGTGCCAGTGTTCAAGGCTCGTCCGTTGAGTTCAACTTTCGTTTGGCCCGTGTCGGTGCGGTCGCGACGTAAGTCAATGCGTTGAAAAAAGCTGCCGTCATCACCTGCGGGTTTGAAACCCCAACGCGTGAGATTCATCGCCAGGAACTTGGCGGTGGTGTCGAGTCCGCGCGATGGCGT
>DASXRE010000167.1:0-7495 GCA_036506775.1 Pyrinomonadaceae bacterium
ATCGGATCGGGAGTCAGCGACCGAGTGACGGACCGGAGTTTCAGATCGCTGATCCACAACCTCCGGCGACAACCAACACACCGCGGGAAGCGTTTGCGCCGGCCCAGTTCTTCGACCTGACGGACGAGCAGAAACTGACGAGCGGATCGTTCAGAGATCTCGACAGTGGCGTACGAGTTGGAGATGCGGCGCAGTTGCAAACAGGTTATGCCGCAGCGCGCGTGGTGGAATACGAAGTCAAGTACATCGACTCGCAACGCGATCAACGTCTGGGCCCACCGCGAGGCGGCGTCGTGTTTCCGGTGGACGCTGGCGCCTTCAACACGTGGACCTTGCAGGGAGCGATAGCAAAGTCGGAACTGTCATTTGCGCGAACGCGAAAGTCGAGTCTGGCGCCGGAAGCGGTCGTGGTTTCACAGGAGCCGTTTGCGATCGTGAACAGCGGCGATCTGCAACTGTTTGACGCGTCGAGTCTGCTGGGCAGCGAGCATGCTGCCGTCGCAAGGCTGAATGAGTTGACGCGAACGAACCCAAGTCTCCGCGGCACGCTGCAAGTCGTGCCCGCATTTGAATTGGCTGCGTAAATGGTAGACACGTCAAAAAACTATACTTTCCTTCCGTGGCTGCGACAGGGACTCGCCGCCGGGATCGACGTCCCCGACAATCTCGGTCTACCAACCACTTCTCCCGTCAGAGCTTCCATAGCGGTTAACTTCCTGGTTACCACCACCCAACCGGCTTCCGTCGGCGAACCAGTTTCTAAAACACCTCAGTTGTTAGGCCCTGGCGACATCATTGGAATCAATTCGCGCGCAATCGTCAAAACGGAACCACGTAACTTCATCACCGATTTCGAGGCAAACTATCTTCCGTACATCGAATTCTACGAAGAAGACTTTCCCTGGCGCTTCACGCCTGCAAAAGCTTCCGGTAACAACGATCAGTTACGTCCGTGGATCTTTCTGATCGTTTTGACTGAAGAGGAGTTTGATGAGAAAGGCCTGGTTGGTCCACTTCCAGCATTCGAAATCAAAGCAGACGTCGGCGATCCCGCGAAGTTGTTTCCCCGCCACGACGAAACATGGGCGTGGGCGCACGTACACGTCAGCCGCAACGTGATCGGCGACGATTTGTTGCGCACAGAGAATTCGGATCAGGTTCGTGGCGTCGAGGAGCAACTCGAGAACCGTCTCGCTGAGAACCCCGACAACGCTTCCTCGCGACTGCTCTGTCCGCGCAAGCTGAAAGAAAACACGGCCTATCACGCCTTTGTTATTCCGGCGTTCGAAACTGGTCGACGCGCAGGATTGGGATTGCCTCCTGTTGATCCGGAGTTGGAAGTTGACGAGGTGAATGGTCAGCAGTCGTCATGGAGTCCTGCACAACGGCTCTTTCCGTTTTACTACCGATGGTTTTTCCGCACCGGCACCAAAGGCGATTTCGAATTTCTGGTTGATCTGCTTGAAGCGCGTGAGGCAGACAGGTGCGTGGGTGTCCGCGACATGGACATGCAGGATCCAAATTACGGCACCGAGGGTATGCAGCCGGAGTTCGATGTGATCGGATTGGAGGGCGCGCTTAGAAGTACGACAATGGTCTCCTCACCCACACAATGGCCCCCTGCCGGCACCGTTTTTGAAGATCCTCCCGAAGGTTCGCCCGGAGAGTTTCTCAACGATCTCGAGCGGAACATTAACCTGCAATTCAATCTCCAACAGCAAGAGCCGGGGAGTGATCATCCCGATCCGATCGTCAGCCCGCCACTCTATGGCAGGTGGTACGCGCAGGCTGAACGCCTGGATGTGAGGAACGGGACGGGTTGGGTCGACGAACTCAACTCAGATCCTCGCTTGCGAACTCCCGCAGGCGCCGGCACGCAGGTCATCCAAAAAGATCAGGAAAACCTGATGCAACAGGCCTGGAGTCAACTGGGTGATCTTATGCGTGCCAACCAGAAGATTCGTCAGCTTCAACTGGGCTTGATGAGCAGTTTCGTAATGTACGAGAAGAACGTCCTGCCCCAGTCGACGGATCAATTCATGGCGTTTACTCAACTGGTCCAGAGTCGAGTTATGGGAAGTCCGGTGACGATTGCAAGGCAAGTCCAGGAAAGTCTCTTGCCGCAGGCGGCGCTGGATCCGTCGTTTAGAAAGATCACTCGCAACCGAGGAGCGATCATGCGCAAGGTCGCGCCGGAAATTCCGTCGGCTAGTCGAGCGGTGGTTACGCAGCTTAACGAAGGTAAGTTGACTGCCGCACCCACACCACCCGAACCGACTGGATCGATCCTCGTAGATAAAGTAGCCGACACGATCGACGTTCCTAATTTGCCCGATTGGCTTCGCCGGATCATTCGAAACAAGAACGCGCGGTGGATATTGATCGCAGTGATCGTTATTGCACTGTTGCTCGCGTTTGTGACCGGCGCCTTCGTCGTTTTTATTCCAATCGCTATAGCTGCTGCCGCAGTACTTCCAATGCTCGAAACCCTGCGTGCGCGAATCGCGACCGCCGACACTTTTCGGGAAAAATCCTTCACGCCTGCGTTCGTTGATTCAGTTCCGGCGCGTCCAAATTTCGCGTTGGCTGAATTCGGTCAGCCGATGCCGCGCGTTTCCAACCCGACAACCGCCGACAGCGTTGAAGCGGTGAATTTCAGAATCGCGTTGAAAGACGCCTACAACATTCATCAAACGCTGCCACCAGCGCCACCCGAGCGCGTGCCTCTTGGCATCGATGTGACGGCGGCGAAGCTCAAGGAAGCACTCAATCCTTCAGTTGCGATTCCAAAGCGAGCCGAGTTTGTGCTGAAGATTCCAGCGGGAATAAAAGACTCGTATTTGCTACCGCGGAAGACGCTCGTAACCGTGATGGCCCATCCGGTTTTTACCCAACCGATGTATCTCCCGCTGCGAGACGTCTCGTCTGAGTTTCTATGTCCGAATCTCGAGTTGATTCCCAATAATACGGTCTCTCTGTTGAAAACCAACCAACGCTTTATCGAGTCCTATATGGTCGGTCTAAACCACGAGATGGCTTGCGAATTATTGTGGCGCGAGTTTCCGACGGACCAGCGCGGCAGCTATTTCCGGCAGTTTTGGGACGTTGCGGACGTTGTTAATCGCGACCCGACCATGACTCAATCCCAATTTGAAGAGTCAATGCTCGACATTGAGAAGCTTCATGAATGGGATCCGGCCTCGGAGCTTGGCGAACACGCGAAGCGTCCGTTGCCTGCCGGAGGCGATGAGGAAGATTCGAAGTTAGTTCTGGTTGTTCGCGGTGAAGTCTTGAAGAAATACCCGACGGTAGTGATCTACGCCCAGGAAGCAAAATGGGACGAGATTGAGCCAGGTCACTTTCAACGCGTACTGGATGAAGCTAAGCCGATTCTGGATCCGATCTTCAAAGCGGAGATTGAGCCTGACGTTCGTTTTCTTGGCTTTGACTTAACTGAAACAGTGGCAAAGGGTAGTCCCAGACCACTGGACCAGAATCCGGGTTGGTTCTTTGTGCTCCAGGAGAGGCCGGGCGAGCCACGTTTCGGTTTGGACAATGAAAGCCCTGATACGCCTCCCGAACCAACTAAATGGAACGATGTTGCCTGGGAGCACCTCACGGGCTTCGACACACTCGACTACATCAACCTCGAAGAAAACGCCCCGGAGCCTCCGACGATGACTGATCTAACGGACCAGCTGTTCGAGTGGAGACGAAACGCCGCCGATATGGCCTACATCTTTTATCAGGTACCGGTCATGGTGGCGTTTCACGCCGACGACATGCTGCCGTAACTCGACGTTATGATCGAAGAAATCAAAAAAGCGCGCGAAGCAATGCGGTCAGCGGAAGAGAGTCTGTACGCTAGTCAGAACCGGCTGCGCACAAAACAGTCGGCGTTGGTTAACGCGAACAGATTAGGAAACGAAGGAAGCGACAGAGCCGCGACGCTGCAACGAGAGATTGCCGAGCTCAACGAAGAGATCAATCGTGGCAAATCCGGTCTGAGAATTATTAAAGGAAACGTCGCCGATCTCGTTGGCGAGTTTGTCCTGCCCCAGACGCCACGCCAATTGATCTCTCAACTGGACGACAGTTTGCCATTTCTCATGTTTCCGGCGCGGATGGAAACTCGCTTCATGGGCACCGGCGCGAGCCGCGAGTTGTGGGTGCGTATTTATCCTGACGACATCGCAGTTCACACGCATGAAAAAGAACTCAGCAGGGACGATGCTGACTCGGGTGTCGAATACTGGATCCAACGAACCATTGCCGCGTCGCTCGAAAACCAGGAAGAGCGCGAGCAACTCGAGAAAGGCGCGTGGCGCGCGCTGGTTAACAGTCATGGTGGGACCAGGGCTTCGTGGATCGCGTCGGAGATCAAGAAGCGAGTAATCGATAAAGAGGGAAGTGAAGACTTTTCCTTCATGCTTATCCGAGCGGAAATAGCAAACATTCTCGCTGACAAGCTGCAAAGTCCTGAGCAAAAGCGTAGTGCAATCACATCGTTACTGAGATCCACTCATCCAGTCGTTAATCTGATCCGGAATCGCATTACGAGTCTGCTGGATGCCGACCTTCAGATCGGTGACACGACTCGTGACGCCGTTATCCAAACCGCAAATGACGGCATTCTGATTCATCTCGGTTTTGATCTGGAAGCACTGAAAGCAGAAAGCTGGACGCGCGCTCCGAGATCAGAAGTAATGCCGGATCGTTTCGTTTTGATCGGCATAAACGGCGATTTCAGACTGGAACAGCCATTTCCAACGGCGGTGGTCAACCCACTAATACTCGGCCCAAACCCACAGAATCTTGAAACAGAGCTGAGTCAACAGGTGGGCGACCTTGTGTTCGGTGAAGACTTTGACTGGATTGCGAATTTCGACAAAGCGATTCAGGTGGGAATGGCGATGCGAGTGCCGCTGGCGGAGCCGTTTGCTACCGGAGGTTTCGACCGTTTGCTGGTACTCGGGATTCGCGTTTCATCCACCCCTGCGGATCATAAAGAGTTGTTGGAAGAGTTGATTGACAATCATCATTACTCGCCCGACGGAATGAGCTTCCTGCCGCAAGGCACCCCTACCAATCACACTGCCGAGCAACGCTCGGGTTTTTCAACTGACGACGCGGAAGGCGACGCCAGTTTCGAAACAGAAGCGACGACACCTGTTGTCGATATCACCAACGATGAGTTCGACAAGACTGACGCGAAACGTTTGTCAGAGGCGTGGGATGTAGATCTCGAGAAGCTTGTGCAATTGGCGAACGCAAACCGCAAGGATGTTTCCCAGGCCCGAATAATGAACCGGGCGCTCTGGCCGGCCACGCTTGGTTATTACCTCGAAGAGATGCTGCAAATCGACGCGGCCGACATCGGGAGAGTGCGAAAGTTTTTCGCCGAGCATGTAGTTGCGCGTGGCAGCCTGCCGGCGATCCGCGTAGGTAAGCAGCCATACGGCATTCTGGTGACGAGCGCTTTTCGCAGATGGCAAACGAATCGGTTGATTGATGGAGAAGAGTTTAACTTTTTGGCCCAGGTGCATCAGAAACTGAGCCGCGTTGAGGACCAGTGGCAGCAACTTGTTTCTCAAGTCGCGCACGTTGATTCAGCTGGCGATCCATTTGTGAAGCTTTTGAACATGCTGGGTCTGCATGCAACGTCGGTTGATTTTCAGCGGCGAATCGGAACTCACCAGGCGCTGCTGTGGAATGTGGCTAATTTCGGAATCCTTATCGGCCTTACTGGTGCACTCGGCACGTACTTTAACGAAGTAACCCGTCGCGGTTTGGCGTTGCTCGCAGAGCTTGGGCTTACCTTTCCGCAAGTACCAAAACTCTTCGGTCTGCTTTTCAATGCGAACACTTCAGGTATCAATGGTCCAATCGTCGACGACGTTGAGAAAGCAGAAGACGAAAAACTATCTGAGACAACTGAGCTACCCGCCAAATACAGAGTGAAGGTTCCTGGCGAGGGCGAGGAAGAAGTCCCCGCTTTCGAGAACAGGAACTACATCGGTTGGCTAGTCAGTAGCGACCTCAACACACTCAAGCAACAAATATTTGCCGGCCCCAGCGCTGAACCACTGCCCATTCCAGCGGCACTGCTTTATCGAATGTTACATCGGTCTCTGTTGCTGTCCACTCACGATGCCTCCATCACCGTCATTCAACAATTTCATCAACTGGACAACACGATCCGTCGTGAACAGGATTTCACCAACATCGAAGCAGGCCGGACTGTAACTCGTTGGGAGTTTATGGAAGCAGACGGAGAAGTGTTGCCTCAGTTGAACCTGGGAAACCGAACGCTCGGTGACTTACTTTTGACGGCCGATGTTTCACAGGTTCCTGCTGCCTTCACGCTCAAAGAGGTGAAAGACAGTATCGCCAGTCTCGAGTCTCTAAAGACTGCCGAACTCGAACGCTTGTTTGCCGAGCATATCGATTCGTGTTCGTACCGGCTCGATGCGTGGCAAACAGCGCTCTTTGCCGCGCGCCTCGAGCGTCTGAATCTTTTCCGGCAAAACAATGACACGGGACCAGACAAGCGTGGCGTTCATTTGGGCGCCTACGGTTGGTTGGAAAATGTGCGGCCTGCACCCGCATCGGTTACCGTTCCCGAGAGTGAGATTCCGCCGTCGCTTCGGCAAGACGGAGTCATCGTCGTCGAACAACCGGACAACGGCGGGTACATACACGCGCCATCGATTAATCACGCAGTCGCTGCGGCCGTATTGCGCAACGCCTATCTCACTCACGCCACGCAGAGCAACGCCGATCATTTTGCGGTGAAGTTAACTTCGGAGCGCGTGCGAACGGCGCTGGCATTTCTGGAAGGCGTACGTAATGGACAACAACTCGGCGCTCTGCTTGGTTATCAATTCGAGCGTGCTTTGCACGATCGATATGTCATTGGTGGCGACGCGCTGGCTCAACACATTCTCGCCTTCCGCAAAAAATATCCGATGGTGGCCGACAAGATCACGCCGGGCGCCTCGCCTGCTGACGCCATCAACCGGAAAGAGTCGTATCACGTCGTTGATGGTTACGCGCTTCTGGAAGCAGTAATGTTTGGTCCATCGCCGCTGGGATATCCCTACGGCGTTGACCCATTGCCGGTTGAAGGCACTCCCGCTGCTAACGCGATCATCGCGGAGGTGGAACGGCTCAAAGACACATTGGATGCCATCGCGGATCTTTCGCTGGCGGAAGGCGTCTTTCAGGTTACCCAGGGCAACTACGAACGCGCGGGTGCGATGCTCAAGGCCCTCTCGGAAGGAACTTCGCCACCCGATCCGGAGATTGTGAACACACCGCGAAGCGGCGCAGTCGTTAATCACAAGCTGACCGTTCACTTTGAGACGGGTGCAGTGACGAGCCCGTGGAATGTTGAGGCGACACCGAGATCTCTTGCTGCTCCGGGCCTTAATAAATGGCTTGGCGATCTCATCGGCGGGCCTGACTCGCTTCAATTCAGCGTCAGGTACGAAAA
>DASXRE010000168.1:0-18284 GCA_036506775.1 Pyrinomonadaceae bacterium
TGAGACTCGCTCGCGGTAACGAACTGGGCCTTTGGTTCAACGTTGTGATGTTGCGAGTGCCACCGAGGACATCACCGAGTCTGCCTGAGATTGGCTGACCCGCATGGTAGTAAACCGCGATTGCCGACAGTCCTAACGAGAGGCCCAACACCGAATATTGAAAGCGGCGCTCGAACGGCATCAACCACATTATTCCTGCCAACGAAAATCCGGCCGTGTAGTAAAGATAAAGGGGTATCTGGAAGTGAAGCGACACTATTCCGTAAAAGAGTGCTATGACGGGCAGCGCGTACGTTACCGATGACGAACGCGTTTCTCCTTCTTTCGCGTTCCCGATCAGAAAGCGCAACAAGAGAAGACCGTTAGCAAAAGCAAGCAGAGGCAGTACGAGCCAGTACAGGCTGTTGATTAGTTCGCCGGCGCTGGAAGTGTGAAACAATCGCCACCCGGCGGCCAGCAGCAACGTGCCGTAAAGCTTCACATTCATAAAATCCAGCTTCGTCAGACCAATAGCACTAAAAACCGTATCGTTGAGCCAGGGGCGCACAGATCCGTGTAACAGGTGGTAAGCAAGGAGCGGCACGCACGCGACTATGCCTCCGGCGGCGAGCCAGCCGACTATCTTCAACACCTGGCGGTTACTTGTCGTAGTTCTTGTGAAGAGCCAGAACAGGAGAATTAACGGACACGCACCGAAAAGTGCGATGCCAATGGCGTCTGAAGCCCGAACGAGATAGGTGCCAAGGCCCAACGCCATGATCGCGATCAGTAAGCGAGCAAGGATCAAGTCTCGACCGGAAGCTCGTGCTGTCGATGAGCGTGCTTCAAGCAGTATGTAAACGAGCACGGCGATACACACCAATGCTCCTGTTAATTGTCTGAAGAGAACGAGTGTTCCAACTAACAAGCCGACCACAAACAGTCGACCCCTTGCTTTACGCGGAAGCCATTCGAAGGCACACACGATCGGAATGGTCAGAAACAAGCTGTACCAGTTCGAAGTGGGATCGAGGTATTGCACCAGGCCGAGCGCATTAATGCCAATTGCCGCGACGATGGCGAGTTGTCTCCGGCCCGATCGGTAGAACAGGAGAAAGATCAGGATCGCCTGCACAAAGGCGACCGCCACCAGCGGATATCGCAAACTGAGCAGATCGAGTCCGAAGACGCGTAAGGCAGCAGCGTTGATGAAGTTGATATAGCCCGGATGGATATCCTGGATGTCCAGATTGAGTACTTCGCCGGCCACCACTCGCTGCGCTATGTGAGCATAGTTACCTTCATCCGGCGCGTACCAGAAACGATTGTGAAAGAACCAGAGCAACAGACCGTTTGCTGCGGCAGTGACACCCAACTGTAATGAGAATGACGCGGCGCTGCGCGAGATATGATCCGCGCTGGACGTCTGTTTGAGAGTTGGCTCGGAGGATGGCGAGCCGCTGACGCTGCTGTCCACGATTGATTTTGACACAGGTACTCTTGTGGGCAGGATAACACCCGCAGGTTGGACGGGAATATCTTTTGGTAGCCGGGAACAGTGAGGATTGAATGTCCGCGCTTTCGCGCACTCTTAGGTTCGTTGCCGTCGCTTCAAGATGAGATAACCAAGGGCTACGACGATCACGATGATCGCAACGATCATCATCCAGTTCATTCTCATAATTTTCTCCACATAGCTGCCGTGCGCGTCGGGTGCGCACGGACAGGGTGTCGGGGCTTAGATGACGTGCGTCTTCATACCGCGGAACTGCAAGCCGTCCTGCTCCTCTTCCTGCAGGAATTTCACCGCCTTCACTCCATACTGCCGCAGACGGCGATAAAGCTTGCTGCGATCGATTCCCAGTGCGGCGGCGGCCCGCACCTGATTGCCGCCGAACTGCTGGAGCACTGAGAGGATGTAACGCTTCTCGATCTCAGCCAGGGGCACCGCGTCGTTCATATAAGCTTGCAGGATCTCGCGGAACTCCTCCGCGTTTGACTGGCCGCGATTCTGCGTCAACTCCAAAGGCAGATCATCAACGCCCAGCTCATCGCCGTTGCCGAGTGCCAATGCGTACTCGATGACGTTCTCGAGTTCGCGCACGTTACCCGGCCACGGATACTCGTTCAGGGTGCGCATCGCTTCTGCCGAAAAGCGCGGCACGCTCGTGCGGCCCTGTCGTTCAGACTTCATTCGCAGAAAATGATCGATTAGCAGACTGATGTCGCCAGCACGCGTGCAAAGTTCGGGAAGATTAAGGGGAAGTACGCGCAGGCGGTAGTAAAGATCCGGACGAAAGCGGCCCGAAGCTACTGCCTGCGCAAGATCGCAGTTGGTCGCCGAAATGATGCGCACGTCGATCGCGATGTTTGCTCGCGCACCGATTCGCCGCACAGTGCGCTCTTGCAGCACACGTAACAACTTCGCTTGTGCGGAAAGATTCAGGGCGTCGACTTCGTCGAGAAAGAGCGTGCCACCGGAGGCCTTTTCAAACAGACCGCTGCGGTTTTCGTGAGCGCCGGTGAATGTGCCGCGCTGATGGCCGAAGAGTTCGGCTTCGATCAGCGTCTCGGGAATTGCCGAGCAGTTGATGTCCACAAATGCCGCATCGCCTCGCGGACTCAGGTTGTGAATCGCGCGGGCGGCGAGTTCCTTGCCGGTGCCAGTCGCACCGGTGATCAGGACCGAGGCTTCGGTCGGGGCGACCCGTTCGATGACGGAGAAGAGCTTCCGCATCACGGGCGACTGGCCCACCAAAGTCGGGGTTCTCGCGCTGCTTGTGGGTTGGGGATCTTCCCGATCGCTGGGTTTGGCGACCGGTCGGGCTTGGTTGTTTGGTTGGTTGCTGGTCCAACCGTCGAACGCAGTGGGAGTAGCCAGGGGCATTAAGCAACTAACTCCTAAAGGGTAAAATCCTTGGGGCTTACGGCTTGCTTCGGATGTCCGTGTCGGGATTCAAGACCCAGGAGCACTCCTTTCGAACTTGGAATAACAAAACGTCTAAACGATTGATCGTTCCGAATACTTCGAACAGAGACTCAAACAACGAAGCAGGTGGTGTGGACCCGAATGTCAAATTCCTTGCGGGCGAGAATCCAACGTTCCGGTTTCTTTGTAGCTGATTACTTCCTGGACCAGCTCGAGACCTTACGGTTTTTGGGTAAAGCTAGAACTTGCTAACTCGAACAGTCCTGCATGACGATTATCTGGCTGGTCTATGGCAAGTGAGAGGCCATGCGAAAACACCACAAAAACGTAACTCGGGGCGTAAACTTGTCCAATGTCTGGATTCCGTTTCTAGAATCGAGACGCTTTGGGTCGATGTTGGCTTTGGCGCTGGCGGCTGGAAGCGTTGCGACATTACCAGTTTAGATTCCTTGCAGGAATACTTCAGGAGAATATCGTGGCTATCAGGATTTACCTGTCAGCACTGACACTCGTATTTCTATTTTTGGCGTGGTTCAGCCACGGCGTGAGCTTGCTCGAAGGGACTGTCGTGACCTGCGCACTTGGTTACTTGATTCTGGACACGCGCGAATGCCTGCAGCTTGTGAAAACGGAACTCCGGAACCTGCAACAACTCGAAGAGAAACTTTCGGTACTGCTGCGCTAATTCACTTACATGAACTTGTTTCCAGTTAATGCCGCCATCAGCTTCTTCGCCGCCCTCGTGCTCCACGAATTAGGCCATTACTTCGCCGCCCGAGTCTGCGGAGTGCCGATCAAACAGGCCGGACTGGGTTGGGGACCGAGGCTGTTCGGCTTGCGTGTCAGCGATGTTGACTGTCAGTTTCGCATGTTGCCGGTTGGCGCGTACATCCAGATGGACATGGTCGTACTACAAACTCGCCCGCTGTTGCAGCAGTTGTTTATTCTCGGCGCCGGCATAGGCGTAAACCTCGCGCTCGCGATACTCACGTGGGGTTCGCTGTTTGGCGCACTCAATCTCGCGCTGGCAATCGGAAATATCGTACCGTTTTACCAGCTCGACGGCTGGAAGAGCGGGATGGTGATCTGCCGGCGCATGTTTGGACGGCCAAGTCCGCTGGTTGAATGGATGTTGACGCTCGGAGGCGCAGCGATCGCTTTGGCCGTTGTGGTTCGAGCTTTTCTCAATTTCTAGGATGAAGATTATTCTCCCCGGCAACGTGGACAGCCGCCGACTCGCCAAAGCTTACGTGGCTTTGGCTTTTGCGCAGGATGTTGCCAAAAGGTACATCAAGGAGCGCCGCGAAGAAGCGACACTTCATCCGCTCTTAACCGCACTTGATATGTCTGCGAAGTTGCTGGAGGAGATTTTGGAGGACGTTCTGCCGGAAGAAGATCTTATTGCCACGGATCACACGGATTACACAGATCTAACCATGTAATCCGTGTTTATTCGTGGCTGCTGTGGTTACATTCCCATGCCGCTCATGCCGCCCATACCGCCGGGCATTGCACCGCCGCCCTTCTCATCTTCAGGGATCTCAGAAACCATCGCCTCAGTCGTCAGCATCAAGCCGGCGATCGAAGCTGCGTTCTGAAGAGCCGTGCGAGTGACCTTGGCGGGGTCGATAACGCCAGCCTTCACCAGGTCTTCAAACTGCTCAGTCGCTGCGTTGAAGCCGACGTTCTCGTTCTTCTCAGAGCGAACCCGCTCGACGATGACGGCGCCTTCCTTGCCGGCGTTCTGAACAATCTGACGGAGTGGCTCTTCCAAAGCACGGCGCACGATGTTGACGCCAATCTGCTCGTCGGCATCGCCTTCGCCGTCTTTGTTGACATCGAATTTCTCGAGCACTTTGGCCGCACGCACGAGCGCAACGCCACCACCCGGAACGATGCCTTCCTCAACCGCAGCACGCGTCGCATGCATTGCGTCCTCGACCCGAGCCTTCTTCTCTTTCATCTCGGTTTCGGTTGCCGCACCCACCTTGATCACGGCGACGCCACCGACGAGCTTCGCGAGTCGCTCTTGCAGTTTCTCGCGGTCGTAGTCGGAAGTGGTGTCTTCGATCTGCGCCCGAAGCGTCTTCACGCGACCTTCGATGTCCGCCTGTTTGCCGGCGCCTTCGACGATCGTGGTGTTGTCCTTGTCGATGGTGATTTTCTTGGCGCGTCCGAGATCTTCGAGTTTGACGTTCTCGAGTCTGATACCGAGATCTTCACTGATGACTTTGCCACCGGTGAGAATCGCGATGTCTTCGAGCATCGCCTTGCGGCGATCGCCAAAGCCCGGAGCTTTCACAGCAGCGATGTTCAACGTGCCGCGCAGCTTGTTCACGACGAGGGTCGCGAGGGCTTCGCCTTCGACGTCCTCAGCAATGATCAGCATCGGCTTGCCCATCTTCGCAACCTGCTCCAGCAACGGCAGCAGATCCTTCATCGAGCTGATCTTCTTCTCGTTGATCAGGATGAGTGGATTCTCGAGCACGGCTTCCATGCGCTCGGGATCGGTGACGAAGTAGGGGCTGAGATAGCCGCGGTCAAACTGCATTCCCTCGACGACCTCGAGTGAAGTTTCCATCGTCTTCGACTCTTCAACGGTGATCACACCGTCTTTACCGACCTTGTTCATCGCTTCGGCGATGATGTTGCCGATCGTCGTATCGCCGTTGGCGGAAACGGTTCCGACCTGGGCGATAGCGTCGCCCTTGACTGGTTTCGACAGACGACGGATCTCTTCAGTTGCACGTTCGACAGCCTTGTCTATGCCGCGCTTGAGCGCCATCGGATTGGCGCCCGCTGCTACTGTCTTAACGCCTTCGCGGAAGATCGCCTGGGCCAGGACGGTTGCGGTCGTGGTGCCGTCGCCGGCTACATCAGACGTCTTGGAGGCAACTTCGCGCACCATCTGTGCGCCCATGTTTTCGAGTGAATCCTTGAGTTCGATCTCTTTTGCGACAGTGACACCGTCTTTCGTGATGGTGGGTGAGCCAAACTTCTTGTCGATCACCACGTTCCGGCCTTTCGGGCCGAGGGTGATTTTGACAGCGTCGGCGAGCTGGTTGATTCCGCGCAAGATCGCTGCGCGCGATTCCTCACCGTGGATTACTTGCTTAGCCATTTCTCTATCTTCTCCTGCCTAATTAGTGAATGTGAGTTCCCGGTAAAAAAAGCGGCGTTAGTCGTGTTTCGACTACTTGCCGCCCTTCTTGCCGCCTGTTGCTGCACCGGCGCGCTCGAGAATGCCGAGGATTTCGTCCTCACGCATGATCAAGAACTCTTCGCCGTCGATCTTGATTTCGGAACCGCTGTACTTGCCGAAAAGAACGCGATCGCCAACCTTCACATCGAGGCTTTGACGGGTGCCATCGTCCTTGTATTTGCCTTCGCCGACAGCGATGACTTCGCCCTCTTGCGGCTTCTCTTTGGCAGTATCGGGGATGATGATTCCTCCTCGAATCTGCTCGCCTTCTTCAATTCGCCGCAGAATTACGCGGTCGTGAAGAGGCCTGATGTTCGTCGCCATAACCTTGGTCTCCTTTCAAACTTTTCGCGAAAAACGTTGATTTATGAAAACGGTGCCAGGGAACCGGTCTGTTCTGGCACTCTCTACCTGAGAGTGCCAAGAATAGGGCCAGAGGTGCACGACTGTCAACGGGCGGTGAGGGCTCGCGGCACTATTCGATTTGGAAGGTCACAGTGTTTGACTCAACCTGCGTCCACTCGGTGCGTCTCTTGTAACCAGAGCAGCTTTTTGGTGACATTTTGAATCGTGAACTCGACCAGGATCGGTTCCTTTTTACTCTGCGGGCTCTTTGCCCGCAGAGTAAGCTGGAACCCTGTTCCGTTCGAGCCAGTGGAAACTGGCACGCTAATCAAGACGCATAGTGCCAGGACGAGAGTCAATTTCATAATAATCCCACACCACGATCGCTCAACGAGTAGTGCGCTTTGGCGGGCGAGAGCCGTTGCGGTCCTGCTTTTCGTAGAGGGCAACGCGTTTGGCGAGGGTGTTGCGATGAATGCCGAGTACGACTGCCGTCTTCGAGAGGTGCTGTTTGTTTAAGGCGAGCGCCTTCTTGATGTAGAGCTTTTCAAACTCGGAGAGTGCCTCGTCGAGAAGAATCTGGCCTTCCAGCATTTCGTCGATCAAGGTTTCAAGTCGGGCACGCATTTGGAATCTCCGACAGCGAGAGGATGTTCAACTCAGACAGCGAGAGAAACGCGCCGGCGACGGTGGGCGAGTCGCCGGCCGAAACTAAAGTTCTTTTCCGGTTAGTAATCTGTACGCTTCGAGATAGCGCTCAGTTGTAGCAGCGGCAACGTCGGCCGGAATCTCTGGAGCGGGCGCTTTCTTGTCCCAGTCGAGCGTTTCCAGATAGTCGCGCACAAATTGCTTGTCGAACGACGGTTGCGAACGCCCGGGCTCGTAAGCATCAGCCGGCCAGAAGCGAGAGGAATCCGGCGTCAGCACTTCATCAACGAGGAGAAGCTCCCCATTCTTATCCACCCCAAACTCAAACTTCGTATCAGCAATGATGATCTGCCGCTGCCGTGCGTACTCGTGAGCTTCGGCATAAACACGCAAGGAGGTATCGCGCAACTGCGCAGTTCGCTCGGCGCCGATCACCTCGCGCACCTGATCTTCAGTGATGTTTTCGTCGTGGCCCACTTCTGCTTTAGTCGAAGGAGTGAACAGCGGCTCCGGTAACTTCGCTGACTCCTGCAAGCCAGCAGGCAACTTATGACCACACACTTCGCCGGTTCGCAGATAATCTTTCCAACCCGAACCGACGAGATAACCACGCACCACGCACTCAACCGGAAACACTTCCGCACGCCGCACCAACATCGCGCGTCCGGCAAGCGTCTGCTTGTGACGCTGCACCGCCGGCGGCATCTCGTCAATGTTCGCCGTGATCAGATGATTCGCTACGACGTGCTTCAGTCTGTCAAACCAAAACTCCGAAAGCGCGGTGAGCACTTCACCTTTTCGTTGAATCGGCGTTGGCAGGATGCAGTCAAACGCAGAGATCCGATCGGTCGCGACGATCAGCAGACTGTCATCATCAACCGCGTAAACGTCGCGCACTTTTCCGCGACAGACCAGCTTCAGATCAGAAAGAGATGTTTGCAGTAGAGTGGCAGCACTCATGTCAATTGCTGCCTTGGGAGCAGCGATGATTCAATTTTGTAAGAGGCAACGCGGATTGTGCTCGCGCAAAAAAACTTTGTCAAGACACACTCTGATTTAAGTGTTTGACAGGATTCCAGAATTGACAAGATGAAGCTGAAGCAGGAGAGAACCTGGTTGAAAAAGTGAGTGCGAACTCTGAATCAGTCTCCTTGTTTCCAGTCATCCTGTTAACTCTGTTAATCCTGTCAACTGTTGAGTGCGTCACGCAGTCGACGAATTTGCGCTGCATGATTGTGTGCATGCGCCGCGTAAATGCGGAGCCAGTCTTCGGCAGTGTAGCGTCCGCTCTCGGTGTGCGTGCCCGCTCGTTGCCAATCGTTGTCAGACATCAGTGACAACAACTGCTCAGTTGTCGCACGTGCGGAACGAAACGCCTCGAGCGCCGGCGCCATATCACGTTCGTTGTAATGCAGCCGAGTAGCAAACTGATCCTGGTCGTAACCCTGAATCACCGGATTGTCTTCAACGAGCAGTTTTCTAATCCTGCCCGCCGAAGTCGTTTCGCTGTCGCCAAGGTGATGAACTATCTCACGTGCGCTCCACTTGCCGGGAATCGGATGTGCGCCTAAACTCTCGGCTGGAAAACCGTTAAGGGCGTCGATCACTTCGTTATAACCCGCGGCGTACTGCTTAATGAGGACGTCTCGTTCTTCGGGTGTCATCTTTCGTGGTCCTTTATTAATAGGGGTTCAAGTTTGGCAGGAGCATATCAGAAAGACACCGCGGATGGTCAGTTGGGTGGCCGCCCGGCAAAGTTTGGGCTTGAACAGTCGGGCGATTCTCCTGTACTATCCTCCGCGAACCGAGTTGCGCCAACGACCCCGTGGTGCTTGCCCTCTGAGCCTCCTGCTTGTCAGTTCAAACCGATGAACTATTCTGATGGCTACAGCTACTGACAGACAGAAAATCGCTAAAGATAACTTTCCTGTGCCCGACTCAGGCGAACGCAAAGTCTCGTTGTTAGTCGTCGAGGACGACGAAAACATCTCGACCGCGATCAGCGAGTATTTCTCGCGCGCCGGCTACAACGTCCGGACCGTCGAAGATGGTCTCAACGGCGTGAAGGCAGCTCTGGATGATCCGCCTGATGCGGTGGTCCTTGATCTAATGCTGCCGAAAATGGACGGCCTGGCAGTCTGCAAGGAACTCCGGGAAAAGGTCGGCTACTTGCCCATACTTATGTTGACAGCCAAGGACGACGTGGTCGACAAGGTCCTTGGACTGGAGATGGGAGCCGACGATTACATCACCAAACCGTTCAGCCTGCGCGAACTCGAAGCACGCATCAAGTCGGTGCTCCGGCGTACGCGTAATGGCCCAAGCAGCGACGGCATTCGAGACGAAGCGCCGATCGTTCGCGGCCGGTTGCGCATTGACTCCGCGAAGCGCGAAGTCACGATCGGTGACCGGCAAGTGGAACTGACGCCCAAAGAGTTTGATCTGCTTCGACTCTTCGCGTCGAATCCGGGCCGCGTGTTTCCGCGGAAGTACTTGCTGGAAAAGATCTGGGACTACTCCTACGAGGGCTACGACCGCACGATCGATTCGCACATCAATCGTTTGCGAGCGAAGATCGAAGAGAATCCCGAGAACCCGCAGATGGTGCTGACCGTTTGGGGCATCGGCTACAAGTTCAGCGACGAGCAATAGAACTATTGCCAATTGTCAATTTCCAATTGCCGATTGAAAAAAATTGGCAATTGGCAATTGGCAATCAGCAATCAGTCCCGTAAAAACAATTCCATAGCATTTCCCACCAAGTTATTGTATTCTTCGCCACAGTTTGTACAAGATAGTGGGCCCCCCGACTACCTTGTCTCACGTTTCGCTATTTGAAACTGGAGGAGTCGAGATGAACTGCATCAAAGGGCGTATTGTGCCTGCTGTTCTCTTACTGGGGCCCGTTCTAACTTTCACAGCATCACTTCAGGCACAAAACACTGTTACGGCTTCGGCGCGACCTGCAATTTCGGTCCTCGATAGCACCAAGGAACAAGACGGTCTGGTCGGCTCTGTGCGGCGAGTAAAAACAGACACCGCCAGGCTCGAGATCAAGGACGGACGTCCCGTCGAAGGACCCGCTCAACTCGTAGAGATCACCACCTACGGCATCAAGGGAAATCGAATTGAGAACACCACCTTCCCCATTGCCGGGTCTCTGGTAGGAAAAGAAGAATACAAGTACGACGAACGTGGAAACATCACGGAGATGACGCTGCGCGACGATCGCGGAGCGATCCTTAGCCGTGAGGCCTACACGTATGAGTTCGACAAGTTCGGCAACTGGACCAAAATGGTCACCAATCTGGTGGTGTTTGAAAATGGCGAGCTGAAACGCGAACCCGTAGAAGTGACCCACCGCACGGTTACTTATTACTTCGACGATAGCGTGGCGAAGGCAGTTGAAGCGCCCGTAAAGACAGCAGTTGAGGCGCCCGCAAAGACAACGATTGAAGCGCCAGTAAAGACAGCAGTTGAAGCGCCGGCAAAGACAGAGGAGCCAGCGAAGACAGCCGAATCGATTCCCGAGCCCTTGTCGCGTGAGGTTCAGGAGACACGGATTTTAGGGGTCAGTTACGACGAGAACTCTGGATCTTCAGTTGAAATCGGTGGGAATCCACCTCCACTTAGCCTTACCCGAGCGCCAGCCCCAGCTCGTGCGGAGGCTGCGACTGCTACGGCTCCCACGGCTCCTGCGGCGCCCGCTCCAAGCCAAGCCTACCAACTGTACCAAAGCGGCCGCAACCGCTTCGACGCAGGCGACGTCAAAGGCGCGATCGACTCCTATCTTCTGTCAATCAAGCTGGAACCCGGATCCGCCGAGGTTTACCTGAACCTCGGACACGCCTATTTGAAACTCACGAAAAACAGCGATGCCATCAAGGCGTTCAAGGAATCCATCAAGCTCAATCCCGATCAGCCGGAGAGTCAATACGGTTTAGGAGTGGCCTCGTTCCGCAACGGCCGCTACAAGGAAGCCGCCGACGCTTTCAAGAAAGCCGCCACTTTGAGTCCTTTGATGGCCAAGGCGCATTACGGTCTTAGCCTCGCCTATCAGGAACTCGGAGAAACAAGCAAGGTCCTCGACGAATATCGAATCCTCGAGAGACTCGACAAAAGCCTGGCAAAGAAACTGGCCCAGACGTTTCCGCAGTACGACTTTTCGTGCCGGCTCGTTCGCGGCTGCCCCTAAAGGCAATCGAAAGCCCGTCGAACGACACGAGACGCTCAGACAGAGTTTTTAGGAGTAGTAATGCAGAACAATCGTTTTGTAGTTTTGACCGGACACCTCGGCAACTATCCCCTTTCAGACCTCGTCGGCATTCTCCGTCACCAGAAGAAAACCGGACGCTTGCTGATCGAGTACCCGAAAGGTCCGGCGACGTTCTTCTTCCAGGACGGCGAACTGATCGATGCCCGGCTCAACGATCTAATCGGCTTGCAGGCCATCTGCGTGGCGCTGGCCCAACCCGACGCGGCGTTCAACTTCAACCCATTGATTCCTGCAACCCGCCGCTCGATCGAACCCTCGCTGCAACGCGCGGTCTCGGAACTGTTTGGTTGTTGGGACGAGAGTGCGCTTCAAATCGAGACCAGTGCTGAAATGAGATCATCTCTTGAACGCAAGCCCGAGCCTTTGGCGCTTCCACCGGCGCCAGTCTCGGGCCTCAGGCAACGACCGTTGCTGTTCATGGCCGCGGCAGTGTTGATTGGGATCGGCCTCTCAACTGTGATCGTCATAACCGCGGGTTCCAGCGCCAACACCCCCGCCTCCGCCGCTGAAGCACCGCGAACAACTGTTACGCAAAATCCCTCTTTATCCGTGTCATCCCCGGAACCCGGTCGTTCGCCAGCCAGTTCTGCAAAGCCCAAACCACGCTTGCCGAAAGTCGCAAACACGGATCACACGGAACAAAAGCTTCAATCGATAAAGGTCGTGATGCAGATTGAAAACGGCCGCGTCCTGAACGCATCAATCGCCAACCACAAAGCAGGAATGGACAGTTATGAAGCAATGGCACTGCGCATAGCGCGACAGCGCCGCTATCCAGCCACAGCAACCGGCGGCCAAACCGTCACCATCAGTGTCAGTCCGCAGCAATAGATCGTTTGTGGATGAAAGGTACACCCGCAATGTTATTTCTTGAAACGAAAGCTCTGAACCATTCAATCGATGGTCCTGCCCGCACGAAGTTGCTTCACGAACTTCAGGAACGAGGCTTCACGCCATCAATCCGCGCCACGCGCCTGCGCTTCTTCGAAGACGTGTTGCAAGGCACGGAACGGATTTCCGAACTCGAGTCGGAGCTTGTTTCATACAACGAGTCGACCATCGACGAACCCTTCGTGCGTGGCGACCTGTTCTTCTTTCACGATTACATTCTCTTCCTGCTTTTCGAAAAGGATCACACGATCCGCGCGGGAATCGTTTACGAGCCGCGCACGCCCGAGCCGTTTCGCAAACTCGATTCGTTTTGCGAGGAGGTTCGCCGTCTCCTGTTTTCGCGTGAAGAGCAGCGCGATGATCTCCCGCGCTGGCAATCCGGCACGCCGGCAATGCCGCAGGGCTTCCGAACGTTTGTCGAGAAGCAAGACGCCGATTCGCTTTATACCAGTTTGCGCAAGGAGACGATGAGCAAGCGTATCCTCGCGGCTTCGAAACTCGAGGACGAACGCGCCCGCGTTTTCCTGCGCACCGCACGCAACGCTCACGAAGAAGGCTATGCAGCAAAACTGCTCACGGGCAACACCGATTCTGCTCACGTGCCGATTCAACGGCTCGAAGACGTGGGTCTCGTCGAACGCGAAGTGCAGATCAGTTGCCGCAAGACCGGTCACGCGCTGTTTCGGCTGCCGAATCCGCACGCGCTCGCGGTGGTGACTGTGAGTGATGCGACGTGTAGCGAGTGTGGCGCGCCCGTGGCTGACGAGAATGTGGAAGAAGTGATTGCGCCGACGCAATTGGCGTCATCATTACTGGAAGATGGTTCGTGGCTCGTGAGCCGAATTCATTTTCTCTTGCGCGAGATGGGCGTGCCGGAGCGAGAGATCGCGGTCGGACCATCAGAAGGCACTGGTTACGGCCAGATGATGGCCAACATTTGCGGCGAGTCGTTTCTAATTGTGACGCGCGATGGCGATCTGACGCCGGCGTTTGCTCGTTGGGCCATTGACCTGGAACTCGAAACTGAGGCGTCGCATCTCGTGATCGTGGCGACTGGCCGAATCCATCGTGAGGCAGGAGTGTTGTTGCAGAATCATTCGCGGCGGCGTGTGAGTGGCGGGCAGGACTTCGAAATGATCGTTGCTGACGACGCTGCAACAGCGGGTCGCGAGTTGGAGCGCGCGCTGGAACGAGTGTCGCAACGCGTGGTTGCGGAACAGCTTTGTGTGCTCGACAACAGCACAGGGCTCTCGGTTGGCAGGCTCGTGCTGAAGAAGTTTCAACTGTTGCGGGCCAGGGATCTGGGGGATGAGCGGGATCAAGTGTTTGAGAACGAACCGGAGATCGTTGTTCCGTTGTCGCTGGCGGCCGGTGCGTCGAGTAGTTTTGGCGAAGGGTTCGATGTAAACGCCGGTTACGCCGAGGCAAACGCCGAACACCCCGGCTCGAACGCGGCTGGGTCCGAATCAAACGCCGAAGGCGTTAACGAATTCCAGCCCAGAGTTGCTTCAACCCTGGGACCTTTGGACCACCAGCTATGACAACTCTGAAAGAGTTGGCGCAAATCCCGCGCGCTTCGCCAACGCTTTCAGCGTTATCGTTTTTTTGCCGCGGTTGAACCCAGGGTATGAATCCCTGAGCTGAAATTGGCAAACGCCTTCGCCATTCAAGTTGAACAATGCAACGACTGAAAAGGCCGCCGGTTCCACCTGACACCGCGCAAGTCGATGAGCGTTGGTGTGAAGACGTGGCTACCCTGCGACGTGCGGCTGAGGAACTAGTCGAGCGTCGCCAGCCGCGCGCCACGCTGAGTCCCTCCAGATCAATCACGCTTTCAAATCCGGCCCGTCTCTCCAGACCAAGCAACGGCCCGTTCGACGAAATTGCCCAATCACTCGACGATCCCTCTCCCGAAGTTCGCAAGAAAGCCGTCCGCGAACTTTACGAGCTCGATCCCGATCAAGCCGCTACACTCGTGAACGACGCGCTGCGCGCCGGCTCGCCTGAAGAACGCCGTCGCATCGGCACAGCGCTCGCCGATTCCGGTCTGCTTTACGAAGCCATCGATGACCTCATGGCCGAAAACCACGAAAGCTGCTACGGCGCGTTTTCGTTGTTGTTTTTGGTCGCCAAGGCCGGAGTGGTTGAACCGCTGAGCAGCGTGATCGAAAAACATCCCAGTCTGGATCTCAGTCTCGCTGTGATTCGCTTGCTTGCCTCAAGTGGCGAACCCGAAGTCACGCCTGCTCTGCAAAAACTCGCCGCCAACACCTCGCTCGCGCCCCAGCTCAGATCAGCCGCGGCGGAAGCCGTGCTACAGCTAACGGCCTAACGAAATTCGCATTTCATCTATGGCTGGCTTCGACAGACAAGAATCTGTGTCCTACTATTGTCGTTTCACATGCGTTTCAATATTCATTCCGAATACCAACCGAAGGGTGATCAGCCGTCAGCGATCGACGCGCTCGTGCGCGGCCTCAACGATGGCGCGAAAGATCAGGTGCTGCTCGGCATCACGGGCAGCGGTAAGACGTTTACCATCGCCAGCGTGATCGAGCACACGCAGCGCTCGACCCTCGTGCTGGCCCACAACAAGACCCTCGCGGCGCAGTTGTTTCAGGAGTTTCGGACGCTGTTCCCGGAGAACGCGGTCGAATATTTCGTCTCTTATTACGACTACTATCAGCCGGAAGCTTACGTTCCCGCCGCGGACGTCTACATTGAAAAGGAAGCAATTATCAATGAAGAGATCGACCGGCTGCGGATGTCGGCCACGCGCGCGCTGTTTGAGCGCCGCGACGTGATCGTCGTCGCGAGCGTCTCGTGCATCTACGGCCTCGGCGATCCGGACGCGTACTACGGTCTCCTTTTCTTTGTCGAACCGGGCGGGCGCATGTCGCGCGATCTGTTGCTGCAACGGCTGGTGGAACTTCAATACGAACGTTCTGACGTCAACTTTCAACGCGGCACCTTCCGCGTGCGTGGCGACGTGATCGAGATCTATCCGAGCTATCAGGATCTCGCGTATCGCATCGAGCTCTGGGGTGACGAGATCGACTCTGTTTCGACGATCGATCCTCTGCTCGGCGAAGTGGTCGAGAAACATACGTCGCGCGTGCCAATCTATCCCAAGACCCACTACGTGATGACGCGACCGACCATCAAACGGGCCATCAAGACGATTCGTGAAGAGCTCGAATGGTGGGAGCCGAAGCTGATCGCAGAGGGCAAACTGGTGGAAGCCCAGCGGCTGCACCAGCGCACGATGTTTGATCTTGAAATGATCAAGGAGATGGGCTTCTGCCGCGGCATCGAGAACTATTCACGACACCTGACCGGAAAGAAACCCGGTGAGCCACCACCGACCTTGCTGGACTATCTGCCCCGCGACACCTTGATCGTGATCGATGAATCGCACCAGTCGATCCCGCAGGTGCGCGGCATGTTTGAAGGCGATCAGTCGCGCAAGCGTACCCTCGTCGAGTACGGTTTTCGCCTGCCCTCAGCGCTCGACAATCGTCCGTTGAACTTTAAGGAGTTCGAAGCAAGAATCGGACAGACGATCTACGTCTCGGCGACCCCTGGTCCATACGAACTGACCAAATCGAGTGGCGAAGTTGTCGAGCAGATCATCCGGCCGACGGGTCTGATGGATCCGGAAGTGGAAGTGCATCCAGTGAAGGGCCAAATCGACCACTTGCTGGAGGAGTGTCGGCAACGTGCTGAACGGCACGAGCGCGTGTTGGTCACGACGCTCACAAAGCGCATGGCGGAAGATCTGACGGAGTACTTCACGGAAGTCGGCGTGCGCGTGCGCTACCTGCACTCGGACATCGAGACGCTGGAGCGGATCAGGATCCTGCGCGACTTGCGGCGCGGCGAGTTTGACGTGCTGGTCGGAATCAATCTCTTGCGCGAGGGCCTGGATCTCCCGGAAGTGTCGCTGGTTGCGATTCTCGACGCCGACAAGGAAGGATTTCTGCGTTCGGCGCAGTCGTTGATTCAGACGATGGGGCGCGCGGCGCGCAACTCCCGTGGCAAGGCGATTCTCTACGCAGATCGCATCACTGACTCGATGAAGCGCGCGATCGAAGAGACGCAACGGCGCCGTGCGATACAGGAAGTCTATAATCGCGAGAACGGGATCACGCCACAGACAATTATCAAGCCGATCGAGGCGACATTGATTACGGCGTCTGAAGCGGATTACTTCAAGATGCCGACCGAAGTGGACCAGATCGAGGATTACTCGCCAGAGAATCTGGAAGCGACCATCGCGCGGCTGGAATTGGAGATGCGCGGCGCGGCGAAGCGGTTCGAGTTTGAGAAGGCCGCGGAGCTGCGCGATCGGATCAAGGTGCTACGCGAACGAGAGTTACAGCTAACTTGAGACAGGATTTCAGAATTCACCGGAAACAGTATTCAGATTTTGAACGAAAACTGGCTTGGCCTTCATCCTGTCAACCTTGTTAATCCTGTCAGTCAATGCAAACGAAGTCCAACCCTGACGAGATTCAGTCGTTCCTGTCGGACGCGAGTTTCATACGCGACGGGTACGCTGATCGTGTCGTCTTGCCGGAGAGCGTCGAGGAAGTTGCTGAAGTGCTGGCCGCTGCAAACCGGGATCGCACGCCGGTGACAGTGTCGGGTGCGGGAACTGGCACAGTCGGCGGGCGTGTCGCCTTCGGCGGCATCGTGTTGGCCACGGATCGTTTGAACCGAATAAAGAACATCACCGCTGATGGTTCCGGCGGTGGCCGCGCGGTGGCTGAGGCTGGTGTGATCCTCGCGGATTTTCAGCGGGCCGTCGACAGCGAAGGTTTGCTTTACCCACCAGACCCGACCGAGCGCGGCTGTTTTCTCGGCGGCACCGTCGCGACCAACGCCTCCGGCGCACGCACGTTCAAGTATGGTCCAACACGCAGTTACATCGAGCGACTGAAACTGGTGCTGGCCTCGGGTGAGATTCTCGATTTGCGTCGCGGTGAAGGAAATATTTTAAAAATTCCTGTCCCAAGCTACCGCCCGCCAGCCACCCGCAAGAACGCCAGCGGCTACTTCGTCGCTCCTGACATGGACTCGATCGATCTCTTCATCGGCAGCGAAGGCACACTCGCCGTGATCTGCGAGATCGAAACGCGCCTGGTTCCGAAGCCCAAAGGGCTGCTCAGCGGCGTCGTCTTCTTCCCGCAAGAATCAGACGTGCTTGCGTTTGTCGCCGAAGCCCGGGCGCAGTCGCTGCGCAACCTCACCGCGTCAAAGACGAGCAGTATCGACGCCCGCGCGCTCGAGTTTTTCGACGATGAGTCGCTGAACTTCCTGCGTGAGAAATATCACGACGTTCCCGCCAGCGCCGTCGGCGCGATATTCTTCGAACAGGAGACTACTGACGCGTCTGAAGAATCGATCGTGAACGAATGGCTGGCTTTGACCGAACAACATCACGCGTTCACGGATTCGTGGTTTGCGACCAGCGAACAGGACCAGGCAAGATTGCGTGAGTTTCGCCATCAACTGCCGGTGCTGATGAATGAATGGTTCGCGCATTACCGGCAGCGGAAAGTCTCGACCGATATGGCCGTGCCGGACGAGGCCTTTGCAGGGCTGTTTCGTTTGTATCAGGAGACGCTGCGGGCGAGCGGATTGCGTTACACAATCTTCGGCCACATCGGCGACAATCACGTTCACGTCAACATTCTGCCGCGCGATGAAGCTGAGGGTGCGCGCGCGCGTGAGCTGTACGTGCAGTTTTTGAAGTACGCGGCGTCTGTCGGTGGTACGCTCTCAGCAGAGCACGGTGTGGGCAAACTGAAGCGCGACTATCTGCGCCTCTTTTATACTGACGAGCAACTCCGCGAGATGGCCGCTTTGAAAAAGACTTTGGATCCAAACGGTATTCTCGGCAGAGGAAACATCTTTCCGGAAAGTTTATTGTAGGGGCGGCACTCCGTGGCCGCCCCCCGTACGGTGGCGCCGCCCCCAGGTGCGGTGATACCGCCAACGCCGCGTGGGGC
>DASXRE010000169.1:0-15507 GCA_036506775.1 Pyrinomonadaceae bacterium
CAAAAAGACACAGTAAGACACCAAAGACTGCATTTAAGACTGGCTTAGACATAGGCCTAGTACGGGAGGCCGAAGATTCGCGTGAAGCTCAGCACGTTGGCGAAGCTCATGATCTGCTGCCACTTCTTCAGCTTGTTTCCGGGCACAAGGATCTGATCGCCGGGGACGAGATAGGCGTTGTCCGGCGCGCGGCCTTTGTAGATCGCCGAGACGTTTACCGTAATCGGAACCGGCACGCTATTGGGTCCACGACGCAATATGATCACCTTGCTCTTGTCGCCGGTCGCCAGCACGCCGCCCGCTTCCGCGAGCGCTTCGGTGACAGTCATGCGATGGTTCATCAAGCGAATGCCAGGCTGGCCCACGTCGCCAATCACGCTGTAGCGATAAGATGAAGCTTTGTCCAGCGAGACGTTCACCTGCGGGTCGATGATGAACTCGTCATATTTCTTCTTAATGAGCTCGGCTACTTCTTCAACCGTCTTGCCATTGACGAAAACGCCGCCCGGAATCAGCGGTAGCGAAACTCGCCCACTCGGCGGGATAGTAATATTGGTGCGCGAATACCTTGGCTGATTGAAGACGTCGACCGAGATCACGTCTTCCGGTCCCAGCCGGTAGGTGTTGAAGAAGTTGTTGTAATACGGATTGACCGCGGCCTCTTCCGAGAGCTGTTCCTGACGATTGGCCTGCATGTCTTCGGGAACGTCGGAAGATGTGCCTTGCTTGTCGTCGGGTTCGAGCCGGTCCCGGTTGACAGGTTTCTGGGTCTGCTGCCCGGTGGTTGTCGTGCGCGGTCGCGCTTTCTGCGGATCGGGCTGCGTCTGGGCGGCGATACTGACCGTGGCCGCGATTAACACCAGCACGATTCCCGGCGCTGTTAGTTTGTTTGCTTTCTTCATCTCAACACCTCCAATTTGAACCGGCTTCTCTGTGCACCTCTGTGCTCTCTGTGTCTCGGTGGTGTTTCGTGTTCAACCCTACCACAGAGGCACAGAGAACACAGAGATACACAGAGAAGCTCATTGGGCTCCCCGCCCAAACAGAATTATCTTCACTGTCTCAAACAAAATGATCGCGTCGAACACCAGCCCATGGTTCTTGATGTAGAACAGGTCGTATTGCAGTTTCTGCCGTGCGTCTTCGATTGAGGCGCCATACGGATACTTGATCTGCGCCCAGCCCGTCAGTCCGGGAGGGATCAAGTGGCGCTGCTCGTAATATGGAATCTCCTGCGCCAACTGCGCGACGAAGTGCGGCCGCTCGGGACGCGGTCCGACGAAGTTCATCTCACCTTTGAGAATGTTCCAGAACTGCGGAATCTCATCGACGCGAATCTTGCGGATGATGCGGCCCACGCGGGTCGTGCGATCGTCGCCCTTCGAGGCCCAGACGGGTCCTTCTTTTTCAGCGTCGACTTTCATCGAGCGAAACTTCGTCAACACAAACGTGCGGCCGTTCTTGCCGACGCGTTCCTGCTTGTAAAAGATCGGTCCACGCGAATCGAGCTTGATGAGAATTGCCGTCACGATCACGATCGGCAGCGCGAGAAGCGCACCGATCAGCGCGGCGAGACGGTGAGCCACGGTGCGTATCGCCGACGCAAATCTCTTCTGCCTTCCGGGGCCCGTGAAGATCAGCCACGACGGACGAATCATGCTCAACGAGACGCGCCCGCTAATTCGTTCATAGAACGCGGCGCCTTCTTCGATCCAGACCCGACCAGTCAAGCTGAGTTGCAGCAGTTTGTCGGTGGGAAACTGTCCGCGACGTTCACCCATTGCCACCACAATGCGATCGATATCTTCGCGCGCGACGATGTCGCCGAGTTCTTCGGTCAATCCGATCACTCGCGGGTTGATCAAACTCTTTCCCAACAACTCGGAATCGGTACCAACAAAACCGATCACGCGATAACCGGCATCCGGCCGGTTCAAAACTTCACGCGCCACTTCCACGGCCGAATCGCCGGAACCCACGATCAGAATTCGTTCCCCGAAATCCGGATGGCCCAGGAACCAGTGGATCGAGACGCGCCACATCACCATCAGCGCCAGCGCGAGTGGCAGGGCGATCAGCGAAATGCTGCGGCCCAGCATCAACGCCGGATAGAAGTAGAAGCAGAGTGCGAGCGCGATCCACGCCAAACCGAGTGCCTGCACGAGTCGGAGCACGAGTTCGCGGCGATCGTGCATCACCACGAAGTCGTAAAGATCGAAAAGATAGAAGCCCGCGAGACAGAAGAAAGTGGCAACGCCCGCCTTCCAGTAACCGTTCTTGATGACCAGCTCAAAATAGGCGTTCTCGACACCGACGCGCAGGTAAACCGCGCCGAGGATCGCGCCGTAGACCAGTACTGCTTCACCAAACAGCAGCAGTATCTTCCGCCCATTTACGCGCAGGACTCTCAATTCAGAACTGGGACCTCCTCTTCGCGATGATTCTCAGGCAATCGTTTTCCGTTTCCGTTTCCGTTGGAAAGATCGTCGTCTCGTTTCGAGTAACGATATTGATAGTAGTAGTTGTTTGCGTCGGGTTGATCTTCCGCCCGGTTGAGCACCACGCCCAGCAGACGTTCGCGCGGAATCTGTTCGAGCAGTTTGTCGACGGCGGAGTAACGCGTCTTGCCGGCACGTACGACCAGCAGCGCGCCGTCAGCACGCGACATCAGCACGTTCGCATCAGTGAAGATGCCGAGCGGCGGCGCGTCGATGATGACGTAGTCAAACATGCGACGCGCTTCCGCAAGTATGCGCGTGTAGGTTGGGCCGGAAAGCAACTCCGCCACGTCGTCTCTGGGCTTGCCGCCAGGCAACAGGTGTAGACCAGCGGGATCGAGACGGACGATCGCGTCTTCCAGGTTCAGTTGGCCGCCGAGAACTTCGGAGAGTCCGACGCTGGCATCGATGCCGAAGTAGTCAGTCGCGCATGGGCGGCGCAGGTCGCTGTCGATTACGAGACAGCGCACGCCTTCCGTTTGCGCCATGAGCCAACCGAGATTCAACGCCGTCAGAGTCTTGCCTTCAGCGATGCCCGCGCTGGTGACCACGAGCGCGCGCATTTGCAGGCGTTCACCGGCTTGCAGGATGCGCGTGCGCAGCGAACGAAACTGTTCGCAGTAGGCTGAACGCGGCTGGCTAACAGCAACGAGGTGTGGTTCGACGCGCGCAGGAGAAATGTCATAGCTGACAAAGCCTCCGGCGCGCGTCGCACCGGCAGCGTCCAAAGTTGCCCCAGCATCACGCGAAGCAAATCCGGCGGGGAGTGCCGACCCGTCGGGTACATCCGCAGTGTGCGCAGAGGACGCTGAACTTCGCGCCGCCTCTTTCGAGATGGCCATGATGGTCGAGCCGGCAAACAACTGCTCCTCGACCTCTTTGGCGGAAGGCGATCCGGCGATACCGGAACCTTCGCTACGGCGCTCTGAATTCTTTGGTTGTTGTTTAGCCGCACTGCCGTTATCAGCAGCACTGGATTTTCTAATGGCGTCGAATACTCTTCCCATTAAGTCACCTCTCTAAGCCAGCCACAGATTCCACGGATTCCGTGTATCGGTGTCTGGTTTTAACTTTCCTTTTCAGCACCTGTTCCAGCGGCCCACAACTCGGCTTCGCCGGCTGACGTGAAAATCTTTGACGGCGTTTCGCGTTCCACTGCCGTCGGCATACCGGGGTTCTGGCGCGGCAACATATCGAAGGTTTCCGCAACCTCCTCGATCACCGACCGGCTAATCACTGACTCACCGGCTGCGTAACCGGCCAGCAACGCGTTGTCGCAAAGGTTGTTGATGTTGCGCGGAATGCCTTCGGAACAACGAAAGATGTAGTCAACCGCCGCCGGCGCGAAGATGTCCGTGCGTTCAGCGCCAGCCACCAGCAGTCTCGAAATGATGTAGCGATCGGTTTCTTCAACGTTCGGCAGCGCCTTGATCACGCAACGAAGCGCGATGCGTTGTTTGAGCTGACGCAGATCCGGATTGTTCAGCACTTCGCGCAGTTCGGGTTGACCAGTCAATACGATCTGCAACTGTTTCGCGGTGTTCGATTCGAAGTTGGACAACAGTCGAATCTCTTCCAGCACGTGCGCTGAAAGTCCCTGCGCCTCGTCGACAATCAGCACCGTGCGTAAACCGCGCGAATGGCGGGACTCAAGCGCACGTCCCAACTCCAGCAACAATTCCGCCTTTGTTTCCCACTTCTGCACGTCAAGCAACTGCGCTACGTGCTGGTAAAACTCCGGTACCGACAAACGCGGGTTGAAAACGTAAGCAACCAGCACCGTGCGATCGAGACGCTGCATCATCCAGCGCAGGATCGTCGTCTTCCCGGTTCCGACTTCGCCCGTCACCACGACCAATCCCTTGCCACTTTCGATGCCGTAGTGGAGATTGGCCATCACTTCCGTGTGCGACGGAGTGAAGTAGATGAAGCGCGGGTCGGGAGTCAGCGCGAAAGGTAATTCTTTTAGTCCGTAAAATTCTGCGTACACTCTTTTAACCTCCGGTGCAGTCCCGCAAACAAGCTCCTCTTAGGTGGAGCGTCCCGACTGCATCAGGAATTCGAAAACGTGAGTGAGTCTCAGAGCCAGCGCCAACAGCGGAATGCTCACGAGCGTCGCGATGACTCCCGCGGCAAGCAGCAAGCGCCGTCGTCTCGGCAGCGCGCGTGCTTCCTGTGGCGTCAGCAGTTCAGGCACCGAAATCAGCACCGGCAAACCGGTGTAGTGGCGTGCATCCTCGGTGCTTTGGATCGTAAGCAAGAGCGGAATTTCAAAGATCGCCGTCAGCAACAGCCCGAGCGCGAGACCCGCGACGACGCCGATGCCTGCGAGCATGAAACGCTTTGGAGCGACTGGTTTCTCAGGTAAGTTGGCCGCGTCAATGACTTCAATTCCCTCGCTCTGTTGCTGCGAAGCGGCGTCCGCGCCCAAAGAGATCTTCTGTTGCTCTTCGAGCAGCTTGTCGTAAGCAGTTTTCTTGGTTTGGTATTCGCGGTCGATGGCGCCGAGCGCAACCTCTGATCCGGGGAGTCTGTTAATGCGGTCTGTTATCGTAGCGATCTGTTTGTCGTTGTCGCTGAGCAACCCCTGTTGACGCTTGATTTCGCTGTCGATGTTTTTCATCTCGGCCTTAATGGACTCTGCTTGCACGTCAGGCCGGCCCTTAAGCTTCTTTTCCTTGGCGGCGATCCGTTCCTTCCATTCATCCTCCTGTCGCTTCATCTCGCTTGTCACTGACTCGATCTGCTCTTTCTTTGCGACTATATCGGGATGTTTCTCCGTGTACTGCGTCTCCAGTTGTCGCAACTCCGCCTGTAGATCAGCTTTGCGTTTCACTAACTCCGCCCAGGCGAGTGTGGTTTTTGGATCAGTCAGGGTTTCAGCGGCGTCGCCAATCGCGTTCTCAGTTGCCCTTTGTACAAGAGTCAACTGCGTCGTGAGCGTGGAACGTCGATCCTGTAACCGGCCGACTTCAGCCATCAACGCCTTCTGCTGGTCGCGCAAGCCCGTCAACTGGCGGAGTAAGGAGTCAGCCTCAGACGGCAGAATGCCCAGGTTCTGCTGCATGAAATCCAGGCGCTTCTGGTCGATCTTGTCCAGCTCATCCTTCGTCTGTTTCACCTGCGCGTCGATGAACTGCCTCGCCGACGTGGTCGAGCCGATGATGTTGGCGGTTTGCGCGTTGATGTATTTGCTGGCCAGCTCCACGGTCACAGCCTGCGTGAGTTTTGGATCGCGGTAGCGAAACTTGATGTCGAAGCCGTCAGTGATGTCGCGTCGCGTGGTGTTGACCTCGACGTGAATGTCTCTACGCATCGTGTCGACGACCTCTTCCATCGGTACGCCACGCTGCCGTTCCTTGAGGTACAACTGGTACTTGTCAACGAGCGGTTCCAGTGAGCTGCGGCTGGTGACGACCTGAGCGATGCTCGACAACTGGCGCGTCAACGTGTCTTCAGTAATCGTCGGAATCACGCTGTTTGGCAGGGTTGAAGGCTTGACCACAATGAGCGTGCTTGATTCGTAAACGTCGGGCAGCCGGTACACGACATAAGCTACCGCCGTGGCGACAGCAATGACTGGAAGAATGATCAGCCACTTGCGTCGCTTGAGAATCTTCAGGTATTCACTGGGAGTTCGCTGCCGAAATTGAACGCTCATGTTTACACTCCTTCTTCTTTAGCCACACAAACACTCACAAATAACTCAATTACAGAGTAGCCAGAGCCTTTTTTGCTTCCTCTGCGTCAGGGAAAGGTCGATTCTGTTTCTCGGCGAGTTGCAATGCGGTTTCGAGCGCGCGTCGTGAACCATCCTTATCGCCTTTTCCTTTCAGCGCCATACCGAGATGGTAACGATAAGTTGCGCTGGGCACGCTTTGCGCAGCGCGCGCGGCGGCCTCGTCCAAATCAACTGCTTTCTGTAACTGCTCGGCCGCGGCCGCATAAAGATTCTTCTTGTAGTAGACCCAGCCGAGCGTGTCGACGAAGCCTGCTATGTTCGGATTTCTTTGCACGACCGTCTGTGCGAGACGTTGTGCTTCGTCCAGGTTTCCTTTGCCAGTGGTTGCATAGAGCCACGAAAGATTGTTTGCCGCGATGGCGGCGTTTTGATCGCGCTCGAGTGCTTTACGGTAGTTATCAACCGCAGCGTCGTAATTCTGACGCTGGTACTCAAGCATGCCGATCAACGTGTAGACCGTGGCGTTGTCAGGTCTGATCTCGAGGATCTTCTTGTACTCGGCGATGGCGCGGTCTTGCTGGTTCGCATTGATGAAGAGCGCGGCCAGCGAAGAGTAGGCGGGCAAATAATTCGGATCGAGATCCAGCGCCCGGCGAAACTCGGCTTCAGCCCCTTGTCCATTGCCCTGAAGACCGTAGACCTGGCCCTTCAAATAATGGAGCCACGAAACGTTTGGATACGCACTCAAGGCTTGATCGATGCGGCCGTGGGCTTTGTCGAGCTCCTTGTTCTGGGCATACTGCGTGATGATTCCGTTGAGTGCGACGAAGTTGGTCGCGTCCACGCGCAGTGCATTCTCAAAAGCCGCCAGCGCGTCTGCGGGTTTGTTCTCAGCGGTGGAAACGAGTGCGAGATTGTTGTAGACCGCTGGATCGTTCGGCGTGATCTGTTGCGCTGCTTCGAAGTCCTGTCGAGCTGCCGGGAGATTCTTCTGCTGGAGTTGAGCAGTGCCGCGCGCGATATAAGACTTCTCACCGATCTCGGCGAGCAACTGCGGTGAGTTCTCACGATCGGGCGCCGTCTTGCTCAAACGATTGAGCAGGTCAGACGCGAGATTGACGACCTTCTTGGGATCGTTGCCCGTCAGGTTGATCTGCACCTGCATCAACTTCGCCGGCAGATAATCCGGATAGGTCCTTTCGAGCTCCGAGGCAAACGCTCGCGCCTGGTCCATGTAGCCGAGGCTGTAGTTAGCCTGGGCCATGAAATACAGACCGGCGCGTGAGTTTGGCTCCTGTTGTAAAACTTCTTTCAGATCCTCGACGGCAGCTTTGAACGCCTCTGGCTGCTGCTTCTGTATCTGCACGCGCGCGCGCAACAACAGCGCCTGTCGATCGTGCTTGTCTTTCTTCAGTGCTTCGTCGACCTGCGCGGTAGAGCCTTGTGTATCGCCCTTCATCAACAGGATTTCGGCCAGCCGATAACGGCCCTGAATGAAGTCCGGCGACTTGGCGAGAATGTCCTGATAAATCTTGACAGCGTCGTCAGTGCGATTGATTGCCGAATAGAAATCCGCCAACACTGCCTGGCTTTCAGGTTTGTCGGGATCGAGTGCGGCCAGCGCCTTGTATTCGTTCTCGGCTTTGTCAAACTGCCTGCTGACGACGTAGAAACTCGCGAGCACGAAGCGTGCGTTACGATCCTGCGGGCCAACTTGCACCGCCTTAATCAGCGCTGCTTCGGCTTCCGGCATTCTGTTTCCCTGGACCAGAAACTTGCCGTACTCGGAGTAGGCCAGCGGCGAGTTGCTGTTGATTTCGATCGCCTTTTTGAACAGCGCTTCCGCCTTGTCGCGCTCCTCCGTGACGATGTGGAAGCGCGCCAGGCTGAGGTATGACTCAACGCGATTCGGATTCAGCTCGACGGCGTGATTGAGTTCGGCGAAGGCTTTGTCCTTGTCCTTGCGAGCAAACAGAACACTGCCCATCAGGATGTGGCCTTCGATGCTATTGGCGTCCCGTTCGAGAGTTTCCTTGGCCAGGCGTTCTGCTTCGTCGACGAGTTCCGGGCGACCTTTGCTGGCAGCGAGATAATAGTTGCCGAGTTTGATGCGGGCTTCGAGATTGCTCTTGTCGAGGTCCAGCGTCTTGCGGAGTTCGTCGATCATCTCCGGAAAACGCTGGAGTCCTTCGTAACTCTGAGCCAGACCCCAATGAGCTGCGGCCAGGTTGTTGTCGATCTGAATCGCATTACGAAACTCGAGCGAGGCTTCCTGAAACTTCTCTTCTTTCAGGTAAGCTTCACCGCGTTTGACGTGTTCAGCCTTGGCTTTTTCCCCGTTGGTACAACCGCTCAGACCGACGAGAACCAGCAGGACGACACACAGGAGGGATCTATAATGGCGGAAACCACAGCACTCGTTTTTCATCTTTTCTTCTACTCCGTATCCGCGGCTTCGGCGGGCAATGCCAAAGACGCGGGACTTGATACATCAACTACTAAACAGCCAATCTCAAATCATTTCCCCAATTTAGCCCAATTTAGTTAGGGACAAATTCTGCCAGTGCCGTCGCGGCTTTCGCCGACAGGTCCTTCGCCGACTCAAGCGCGGCCGCCTCTGAATCGCCCAGCGGTACCGTCACGCGCACCATCGCGCCATCAGAACGGCGCAAACGAACGCTGTCGATAACCGTGTAGACCTTTCCCCAGTATTCGCTGGCCACCGTGCGGCCACGTCCCTGGTACCAGTAGATCATCAGGCTCTGATAGTCGCCGTTTTTGATTACATACTTGTTAGCGACAAAGGTCCGTCCATCCGGCAACGCAATCTGGACTTTGTCCGGATCGCTTAGCTGCCAACCGGAACCGGGCAAGCAGTTCAGCGGGCTGTGATACGACGCGCCATCACGCTGGCTCGCGTAATAGCCGACGTAGAAATTGGCGACCTGCCCGTCAGGCCGGCGAAAGTCTCGCAGCAGATAATCACTCGCGCGCAACACCTTCATCGTGGGCTCGTCTATAATCTGGTCCGGCTTGCTCTTGCTCCACTCACCGATTTGCTCGGGAAAGTTTTTCAACGGCTTGCGGTCCACATGCGCCTCGCCGAGGTACGCCCAGGCGTTAACCAAAACACCGACCGCCACGATCGCGACCAGAAGTAAGGCGAAGCGCAATGTAGAAGACTTGTTCATTCCGTTCCTTCTGCCGGCACTACGGTGTTGGCCGTGGCAACCGTAGCGTGTTCACGCGAACTCTTTTCATCCACCGGTGTTGTAGCCTTCTGGGGCGGCGCTACAGACGCAAACGGCCTGAAACGATCGATAATCCAACCCACCGCGAATAAAAGCAGGAAGGCAACGACGTAAATGGCCCAACCGGAAAATGAATGAAAGAAGCCGTCAGCAACGCCTGTGCCGTAATAGTGTGACAGGATGCCGGTGCCACTGACGCGGGCCGCGTTCGTCAAAATCGCAATCGGCACCGCTGAAAGCACGATGATCAGCGAGCGCCAGAAACCGTAACTCCGCAACCAGCCAGACAGGCTGCGTGGTCCATCCGAATCGCCCGAACGCGGATACGTGAAATACGCAAACACCACCGCGAGCGTCATCAGCGTCATCAACGAGCGGATGCCGCTGCACGCCTCGACGACTTCGAGCTTCTTGGTGTCGAACGAATTCAACGGTTTCAACTCGATCACGTTGCCCTGCCGCAGCACGGGAATGCCCATCACGCCCATGGACCAAACCGCACAGCGCGACGCAAAGAGCTGCAGGGGAAAAGCGATCTTGTTGAAGATAATGGCCGGGATGGGAATCGCGAGTATCAGCAGTCCGAGCGGGACCAGCATAAGCCGGAGAAAACGGAGTCCGGCAAAATAGACCACGGTTCCGGCAATGAGCAGCACCAGCGACATGCGCTGGGTGTAAAGCTCCGCGCCCGCCACGCCCGTCCACAACGCAAACAAAGCAAACGCGACGGCCAGCCCGCCCAGGAGCACCGATGGACGAGCCGGCTCCGTCGCAAACTTATCGCGTTGGGACCAAAGGATGTAACCGATTATGAAGGGGACAAGCAGGCCGTGGGAGTAGTTCTCATCGGTCCACCAGTCACGCGAGAGTTTCACCAATACCGCAGCATAGGTGAAAAGGATGGCAGAAATGATGGCAAAGGCGCGCCAGTAATTCCTGGAGGCCGCGGCCGGGACACTCATACAGGGTTCCTTGTTTTCATCCTCGCAAGAAAAGGGCAAGTTCCCTTGCGAAAATGCGAGTGACCTTTAACTTCTTCACTCGGAATCGCCAATTGGGGAGAAAGCTTATCTCAGATCGATGGTCCGTGACAAACAATACGGCCCGATCCGGACAAGTAAGTAGAAAAGTCTAAAGGCTGGCTTGTTCCAGATTTGTGTAATCCGTGCTTAAAAACCGTTACGGGATGAAAATCGTCGGCGCGTTGCTGCGGCGGCCGCCCAGGATCAGCGTCAGTTGCACCGTACCGGCGCTTTGAAGCTCCGGAATCATCCTGACGGTGATCTGATCCAGACCCGGCAACTGGCCCTGCGCCCCGGCAAACTCCACTGGCAACATGTAAATGCGGCCGTCCGCGAGGCGCGCCTCAACGGACACGGACTCAGCAAAGTTTGGCCGCACGACACCGCCGACGTTCACATCGTTGGTGATGTCTGCATTACTGACGCTGCCGCTGATGCCGCTAGCGAAGATGTCGAGCCGCGTGCGCTTGTCGCTGCTGAAATTGAACGGCGTTGACTGGCCAAAGTCGTCAACCATTGACTGACCGTTCAAGGCGACCACGGCGTCATTCTCATCGTCGCTCAATGTCATGATCCGCGACGCGTTCTTCTCGACACTCACCGATCCCTGGCAAACATAACCATCCTGAGACGACACGATCACCTCAACCATTCCAGGTTGAATGTCAGCCGGCATGTAGAACTTGACGCCCCACGGCGAAGCGTAAACTACGGGAACCGCCACGCCAGCGACAGTCACGCTCACGCCACCGACTTCATACGGAAGAGTTCCCGCCGGCGAGACCGTCGCGTAGAGAATCTGGAACGTCATGGGTTGGACGTTTCCGCTGCCACTGATTGACGCCAGGCTGGCCGGCGCTACTGAAGAGATCGCACTCAAGCCGTAGCCAGTGCTCGCCTGGCCCACCACGATGTTGGTTCTCGTGGTCGTGGCATTTGCCTGATTTGCCGTCGTCGAAGTGATGAATCCGTAACGCATCAGGTCTTCAGCGATCGCGAGGTGCGATGCGACGCGCAGTAGATCGTTCTTGATGTTCGGGCTCGTCGCCGCTCTCATCGCCAATCCGTTACTCGCCTTGCTGAACAACAGTGCGGCAGTGAGCTGGGAATCGATCCATGGACCATTGGTTCCGAACGAACTGATTTCTGACTTGAAGTCGGAGTAGGCTTGCTGAATGTCAGTCGTCAGAGACGAGATGTCAGCAGCCAACGCCGGGTTTTCGGTAAAACTGGTATCGGCCGCGCCGGCGTAATATGTGGTTTGCGAAAGCAGTGTGTTGGCTTTGCCGCGCGCCTTGTTCACGCTGTTCGGTGAATTGGTGACGGAGATGGAAACCGTCGCCGAGTTTGTGCTGTTGCCGCTGTTGTCGGTGGCTCGCGCGTAAAGGTCATAACTTCCCTTCTGCGCACTGGTCCAAACGAAGTTGTAGGGAGCAGCCGTGTCGGTTCCGATCAACGTGCCGTTGCGATAGAACTCGACTTTGGTAACAAAGCCGTCCGCGTCACTCGCCGTCGCAGCGAGAGTGATGTCCTGACCCGCAACGAAGCTTGAGCCAGTGATCGGCACAGTCAACGTGACTTGCGGAAAACCTGGGGCTGGAGTCGGCGTTGGACTCGGAGTCGGCGTTGGGCTCGGAGTAGGAGTCGGACTCGGGCTCGCGGAGGTGCCGCCGAAATACAGACCACTAACAACCGCCGACTTTCCGCCGACCTTGTTGACGACCAGCTTGACGCGGCCGCGCACGTTCCAAATCAGATACTGGCCACCGTTGAACGAAGAGATCGCGCGGCTGTCGAGCAACACGTTGGTGGCCCAATCAACTACGTCAACACGTTGCGCGCGATTGTTTCCGTCCCAATCAAGACCATAGAGCGCGACGCGATGCTGTTGTCCGTCCGTCAGATTCACATCGATGGTAAAGAACGAACTAGATTCCCAGCGTGCGGCCAGACGATCCGTCGCCAGCATCTTTTGCAGCGCGCGCACGTCGGTGGTCGAAGCCATCCACGTTGGCGCTGAATTGCCGGTGACGCCTACTTGCGCGTAAGCCGGATATTTAACAGCGTCGTTGACGGTGTTGTAGCCATCGCCGCCATACATACCCTTCCAGTTTCCTTTGGTCGTCGTGTCCAACTGCACGAACGCAACATTTGCTTGTGGCACCGGTGCAGGCGTCGGAGTCGGAGTTGGTGTCGGTGTCGGCGCAGGAGTTGGCGTGGGCGTCGGCGAGGCTGTCGGATTGGGCGAAGGCGTCGGGGTCGGACTCGGCGGAGCGTTGCCGGCCTGCGCCGCACTGAGTTGCACGAAATCTACGCCAACGTCTTTTCCATCGGTACCGGCATTGCGATACGGACTGGTCGACGAAAGCGCGTAATTGCCGCCCGCGTAATCGACGAAGCCGACGTCTGAAACCTGCGCCGGATAAAAGTTGCCGGGCGGATTCATGCTCGAGCTGGCACCGACCATCAGGTTCTTGCTGAACACAAATCCGGGTGTGTAAAAGTTGAGCCCGGCCGTGCCCATGTACCCACCGTCGCCATAGATGCCGTACGGGTTTTCAATCGTCAGGTTGTTGGTGCTGGCGAAGCCGAATGCTTGGGCGCAGCACAGCGTGTAAGTATTGTTGGCCTGAAAACTGGTGTTGTGATTGAGTGTGACGTTGTAGAAACCGTTCAGGATCATGAACGCACCACGAATGTCAGTGAACAGATTGTTCGCAATGACAGCGTTGGTGGAACGTTGCGACGGTTTCTCGTCGTCGGTGCCGAGCAGGTTCATCGCGCCTTCCGCGCCTTTCACGATGTTGTTCGTGAAGGTGACGTTTTGCACGATCGACCACGGCGCCGTGCCTTCCTGATTGCGCACCGTGAACAGGATTGGTATTCCCGCCTGACCGTCCGTCCAGTTGTTCTCGAACACGTTGCCGTCGATGACGACGTTCTGCGCGTTTTTCAACTCCAGCAGATTTTTCACCGTCCAGTGGATGCCCGCGTAACTCGGGTCGCCGACTTTCCAACTCTTTGGTTTGAAGACGTAGTTGCGGCGGATCTCGATATCGGACGGAACCAGGTTAACGATTCCAGGATCGGCGCCTCCGAACATGATGTTCTCGCCGGCTGCTTCGAGATAGTTGTTGACGATATGGAATGGGCCGGGACCGTTCCAGCCGGCGACGGCCTGCGTATCGTAGCCGACGCCGTGAATATCGGAGATGTAGGAGTTGCTGACGGTCGTCTCCGCGCTGTTCAAGCTCACGCCGCGTTGCAGGTCCTGCGTGGACCAGCCGTGAATGTAACAGCGATCGATTACGAGGTGATGCGGCACTGACGCGAGTGTCGTCTGCGTTGAGCGACTCTCACCGAAGCGAATGAGATCGTAGACCACTGTAGTCGGAGCAGCGGTGGAGAACTCAATGCCGACAAAGCGGTAGTGATGCGCTCCAGCGACTGTCTTCACGACCGGTTCCGCGGGAATCGAAGACTGAAACTTCGCGAATAGAGCCGACTGTGACGGCATGACGCGCACGCCATCCGGCAACTCACTCACGCGCGAACTCTGAATCACGATCTCGCCGGTGCCGCTCTTCAACGGCAGCACGAGGCTGATGTTGTAGACAGCTCCGGCTTGCACGATGATCGTGTCGCCGTATTGAGCTGCGTTGACCGCTGATTGAAGATCGCCGTCGGGCGCTACGATGATGGTTGAAGCTTTTGCACTAAACGCCGCCGCGAACAGTAATAAAGCGATTGTGATCGACTGATGAATTAAGCGAGATGAAACCAAGCCTGCCGTGCTGCCACCCTTCGCCATTTGACCCTCACAACACTTGGGAATCTCCCCCCATTGAGACCCCTGGATTGGGGAACCCGCGCACACGGGTGCCGCTTGACGTGAAGAACACAGGGCTGTCGTCAGGAATTACAGAAAAGGCGTGTTCTGGTGTGAAATAAGGGAAAAAGGAAGGAGAATTTCGGGAATGAGCTCTACGGCTGCAGCGAAAAAGGAGTGGTCCGTAGAACAAAGATCTGCGGATCCGCCAATTTGGGGATTCCGCACATCCCGATTAGCCTTCGGCAGCTTGACTATCTCATCCCGGCCCGGGAGGGCTGGACGAGACTCACAGCTTTGCGTCCCTGCTTCGCAACAGGTTTGCCTTTATCGTTGCAATCGTAAAGCTGAAAAGAACAAGGTATGAAACCAACCGGCACCATTAGGCCCGTTTCAATCTGTTTTGTCAAGATTAAATTTGTTTTGCAATTCTGTGTTGGGGGAGCCCATTCGGACCAGGTCGGGTAATGCCCTGATTTGTAGGGGCAGCACTCCGTGGCTGCCTCTCTGACCGCTTCAAAATGGGGTGGCCACAGAGTGCCACCCCTGCAGATCAGATCCCTAGAAACTGCGATTCTCACCGTCGGCGGTGGACCAGACAGTCGATAACCGTAAGGTTTTCGCAGATGTTCAGCGTGTGGGTGCCGCGCAGATCCTTGCGCCATTGCGGAAGGATTTTCGAGACTTCCTGCTCGACGAAATCATCCGGGGTAAGACGAACAATACGGTTGATGGTCATCGCGTAGCCGTACCGCTGTGATGAATCTTGCGCGGGACGGTACAAATCTCCGTTCCAGTAAAACGGACGCCCCGCGGGCCGTGAATTCCGAACATCCGATTTCACCGGATTTCTTTTGTGTGGCTTCCACGGACCAAGCGGCGTCGCGCTGTAGTAAAGGTGCAACTCATCCGACGAATCCGTGTCCGCGACAGCGACAAACATCCACCACAAACCGTCGAGCTCAAACAACGTCGCATCACGCGCCGGCACTCCTTCAAACAAAACCGTCTCCAGCTTCCACTCATTAGGAAACGCCTCGCACGCGTAGAGTTCGACGGTCTTGTTCGCAGCCGTCTCGGGAATCATGTAGTAACGATCTCTCCAGTAGAAGACGAACGGGTAGGACAAGTGATAGTCGCGCTTCAGCACAGGCACCGGCTCACTTGCCCCAGACTTCGTTAACTCCATCACCGAAATGTGAGCCCGGTCCTCTTTGTAAAGATA
>DASXRE010000170.1:0-39009 GCA_036506775.1 Pyrinomonadaceae bacterium
TAGCACGTCGGTCTCCAAAACCGAAAGTCCGGGTTCGAATCCTGGTACCCCTGCCATCTGACATCGACAGTGTCGGAGTCAGCGGCAAGATAGTTCAGGGAGTTATGGCTGAAACAGACAATCCAGATGCCCGAATCGTGGCGCCACGAACCGCGCGCTTTGGTGAGGGACCGGAAGGTAAGGCGGCGCGTCGCGAGCGCGGGCAATCGGCGCCGGGACGCATTGGTCAGTTTTTGCACGACGTGCGGGCGGAGCTGAAACGTGTTTCATGGCCGAGCGCAACTCACGTTCAGAACACGACGATCATTACTCTGGTGGCGGTGATCTTTTTCGCGGTCTACTTGTTCCTGGTGGATCAGGCGTTATCCCGATTGATTCTGGGGCTGGATTGGCTGCTGGAAAAGATAGCAAGGCTTTTGGGTCTCGCCTGAGGAAAAGAGTTTTCAATGCTGCAGTGGTTCATTCTACATACGTACTCGGGACACGAGAAAAAGGTGCGCGACAGTTTGAAGGCGCGCATCCGGGACACTGATCTGCAAAACGAGATCACTGAGGTCCTGGTGCCCACCGAAACCGTGGTCGAGATGCGCGGCAACAAGCGAATCGAGTCGTCGCGCATGTTTTATCCGGGTTACGTACTGGTGCAGATTGATTGCGACGAGCGCGGCCACATTCCGGACAATGTGTTTCACATGATCAAGTCGACGCCCAAGGTGACGGGATTTGTCGGCGGTCATAATCCGACGCCGTTGACGCCGCAGGAAGTCGATCAGATCGTTAATCAGCAGGCCGAGGCTGCGGAGAAACCGAAGCCGAAGTTTTCGTATGCGGCAGGTGAGACTGTACGCATCAAGTCGGGGCCGTTCCAGAGTTTTACCGGCAAGGTTGAAGAGGTGAATGAGGATAAATCGACGCTGAAGGTGACGGTGACGATCTTCGGCCGTTCGACGCCGGTGGAGTTGAACTTCCTCGATGTTGAGAAGGTTACGTTTGCGGAAGAAGAATGAGGTGATTGCCGATTTCCAATTGCCAATTTCCGAATTGAAAGAGAATTGGCAATCGGCAATTGAAAGTCGGCAATGAGTTAAAAAGTTTATGGCAAAGAAGATTACCGGTTACATCAAGCTACAGGTTCCCGCGGGAAAGGCTAATCCGGCGCCGCCGATTGGCCCGGCGTTGGGCCAGCACGGCGTGAACATCATGGAGTTCTGCAAGGCCTTTAATGCGAAGACCGCGCAGATGGATCCCGATCTGAAGATACCGGTCGTGATCACCGTTTATGCCGATCGCTCGTTTACGTTTGAAACCAAAACCCCGCCTGCGGCCGACCTGCTGAAGAAAGCCGCCGGCATTCCGAAGGGATCGGGCAAGCCGAACCGGGAGAAAGTCGGCACGATTTCAAAGGCAAAGATCGAAGAGATCGCGAAAACAAAACTGCAGGATTTGAACACAACGAGTCTTGAATCTGCTATTCGCACCATCGAGGGCACTGCGCGCCAGATGGGTCTGACGGTTGAGTGATTGCCAATTGTAGATTGCCGATTGTCAATTGCCAATTTATGGTTCTGCAATCGGCAATTAGCAATTGACAATCGGCAATGACATGAGAGGGAGGGATTCAGCGAATCCCGCTTGCACCTCGGAGCGAGTTAATGAAGCAACACGGAAAGAAGTATCGCGCTGCGGCTGAAAAGCTCGAAGCGGGACGCAAGTACGATCTCGACAGCGGCGTCGCCAAAGTCAAGGAGATCGCGTTTGCAAAGTTTGATGAAACAGTTGAGTTGACGGTCTGGCTGGGCGTCGATCCACGCAAAGCCGATCAGTTGGTGCGCGGCACGATCGTGCTGCCGCACGGTCTCGGTAAATCGAAAACCATTCTGGTTATCGCGCAAGGCGAAAAGCTTCGCGAAGCCGAAGAGGCAGGCGCGGACTTCGTCGGCGGCGAGGATCTGGTGACCCGGATCAAGGGCGGCTGGACAGATTTCGATGCCGTGATCTCAACGCCCGACATGATGCGGCTTGTCGGCCAGCTCGGCAAGATTCTCGGTCCGCGTGGACTGATGCCGAACCCGAAGACGGGCACGGTCACTTTCGACGTAGCGACCGCGATCAAGGAAACGAAGGCCGGCAAGGTGGAATATCGTGTCGACAAGACTGGCGTGATTCACGTCGGCGTCGGCAAAGTTTCGTTTGAGGCCGACAGGCTGCGCGAGAACGCCAAGGCGCTGCTCGATGCGGTAGTGAAAGCGAAACCGGCCACGGCCAAAGGCAAGTACGTCAAGAAGGTGAACCTGGCTGCGACGATGAGTCCTGGCGTACTGCTGGATGAAACGGCGTTTGCCAAGTAACTGTGAGGGAGTGAGCGGAAACGATGAAGACAAGAGCACAAAAACAGCAAGACCTCGAAGCTCTCACCGAGCAGTTCAAGAACGCGAAGGCCGCGATGCTGGTGGGCTTTCAAAAGATGTCGGTGGCGAAAGACCAGGAGCTGCGCAATCAACTGCGCGAGGCGGGCGTCTCGTACGAAGTGGTGAAGAACACTCTGGCGCGGATCGCTTCGCAGGGCACAGAGCTCGAGCCGGCAGCAGAATACTTTAAAGGCGTCACGGCGGTGGCGCTGAGCAACGGAGACCCGGTTGGTCTCTCAAAAGCGATTTCGAAGTTCTCGAAAGCGAATCCGGACATTTTCACTTTCAAGGCTGGTATCGTCGAAGGCAAGGTGGTGGCGCTGAAAGATGTGGAAGCCATCGCGAGTTTGCCTTCAAAAGAAGAATTGATTTCCAGGGTAATGTTTTTGATCAACTGTCAGGCGCAGCGTCTGGTGACGGTCATTTCCGCCGTGCCGCGTAACCTGGCGATTGTCGTTAAGCAGATCGGCGAGCAAAAGACCGCTTAGGATTTTTGAGGAAGGATAGAAAGGTAATCATGGCAGCAACACGCGAAGACGTAATCGAGTATCTGAAGAATATGACGCTTCTGGAGGCCTCCGAGCTCGTGAAAGAGCTGGAGAGCACCTTTGGCGTTTCAGCCGCAGCGGCGGCAGTGGCCGCGGCTCCGGCAGCCGGTGGTGGTGGCGAAGCGGCAGCGGCTGCGGAAGAGAAGACGGAATTTGACGTCGTTCTGCAAGCGGTCGGTGGCAACAAGATCAACGTGATCAAGGTCGTTCGTGAAGTTACGGCGCTCGGTTTGAAGGAAGCGAAGGATCTGGTAGAGGCAGCCCCCAAGGCAGTGAAGGAAGGCGTCTCGAAGGAAGAAGCTGAAACCATCAAGCAGAAGCTGACCGACGCAGGTGCGACCGTCGAGGTTAAGTAATTGCCGATTTTCCGATTGCCGATTTAACTCAGGCGATGGGTACTTCGACAAATTGGCAATCGGCAATTGGCAATCGCCAATCATGACCGTGGCTTGACACTGGAACTGTTACTGGCTAAGTTAAGGGAGTATTGAGGCGCTGGCGTTACTCCCAAAAAATTTGACGGAAGTTCAACCGCTTACGCAAAACAAGCGGTCAGGGCATTGTGCGCTCTGACCGCCATTTGTCATTGTCGATTTCCGATTTCTGATTGCCAGTTTGGTTGAGAGTCAGCGCCTTGAAATTGGCAATCGGTAATCGACGATTGGAAATAATAAGGATCTCACATGTCTGCAAATCTGCTTCAAACAATCAATACAGGATTAGGAAAACGAACCAGTCAGGCTCCGGAGCGTGTCGACTTTTCCAAGATCGCGACCGCTGTCCGCATCCCTAATCTCATCGAGATTCAGCGTGAGTCGTACAACCGCTTCCTGCAGATGGACCTCCTGCCCGAAGAGCGCGAGGCCACCGGGCTGCAGGCAGTGTTTCAGTCGGTCTTTCCGATCTCCGACTTTCGTGGCACCGCCACGCTCGACTTTGTCGAGTATCAGATCGGCAACTGGCAATGTAAGTGCGGCCGTCTCGAAGGACTCAATTACCTGCGGTCAAACTGTAAAAACTGCGGTGCGACGATTAAGGTCAACCCCTTGGCAGCCGGCGACACGCTCTGCCATCGCTGTGGCACCTTCAACTTCGTCCGCCCGACGTTGTGCGAAAACTGCGGCGAGCCCGTCGGACTCAAGCACAAACACGATCAGCAGGAGTGCCAGGAACGTGGCATGAGCTACAGCGTTCCGCTGAAGGTGAAGATCCGGCTCACTGTCTACGATAAGGATCCGGACACCGAGGTGCTCTCGATTCGCGACATTAAGGAAGAAGAGGTCTTCTTCGGCGAGATTCCGCTGATGACCGACAACGGTACGTTCATCATCAACGGCACCGAGCGGGTCATCGTTTCGCAGTTGCATCGCTCGCCGGGCGTCTTCTTCAAACGTGGCGCGATCTACGTCGCGAAGATCATTCCGTATCGCGGTTCGTGGGTCGAGTTTGAATACGACCAGAAGAACCTGCTTTACGTTCGCGTCGGCAAGCGAAAGTTTTTGGCGTCGATCTTCCTGCGTGCGCTCGGTCTCTGGTTCAACCAGAAAGTCGATCTCAAGTCACTGCGCACCGATTCGCAACTCGAAGAAGCAGTGAAAAATGCCTCGTTCACCGACGAGGACATGCTGGGCGCGATCTACATCACCGACGCGATCCGGCTCGAAGAAGGCCGGCTGATGATTCAGGTGCCCGAACACGGCACGACGAATCTGGTCGGCATGAAAGTCGACTTCGATATCAAGGGACGCGGCCCTGATCCGATTGTCCGCAGCGGCAAGAAGGTCACGTCGTCGGCGCTTGAAGCGCTGCGCAAGGCCAACATTGGCGAAGTCGAGATCGACTCATCGCAGCTCGAAGGCGCGTTCGCGGTCGCTGACATCGTCAACACCGAGAGCGGCGAGATCATTCTCGAAGCCAACAACGAGATCACACCGGCGAAACTGCAAGAGATCGTCGAAGCCGGCATTACCAGCTTCTCCGTGTTCTTCCCCGAGCGCGACGATGTTGGTCCGGTGCTGTCACTGACGCTGAAGAAAGACGTCATCACCAAGCCGGTAGACGCGCTGCTGGAGATCTATCGCAAGATGCGGCCGGGCGATCCGCCGACCGTGCAGACCGCTTACCGTCTGCTCGAAGCGATGTTCTTTGACCCGCGCAAATTTGATTTCTCGCGCGTCGGCCGTTTGAAGTTCAACATCAAGATGGGCAAGGAAGAACGCCTGCGCATCGACGATCCTTTGCTCTCGGCGCACGATTTCTATGAAGTCGTCTCTTACGTGCTGAAGATGCGCAAGAACCCGTCGGAATACCAGGCGGACGACATCGATCACCTTGGCAATCGCCGCGTGCGCGCGGTCGGTGAGCTGCTGGAAAACCAGTTCCGCATCGGCCTCGAACGCATGGAGCGCGCGATCAAGGAGAAGATGTCGATCCACCAGGAAATGCAGACGACGATGCCGCGCGACCTGATCAATGCGAAACCCGTCACCGCGGCGGTGCGCGAGTTTTTCGGGTCGAGCCAGTTGTCGCAGTTCATGGACCAGACCAACCCGCTCTCGGAGATCACGCACAAGCGGCGTCTCTCCGCACTCGGACCGGGCGGTCTGTCTCGTGAGCGCGCGGGGTTCGAAGTCCGCGACGTTCACCCGACGCACTACGGACGTATTTGTCCCATCGAGACGCCTGAAGGTCCGAACATCGGACTGATTTCGAGTCTGTCGTGCTTTGCGCGCATCAATGAGTTTGGCTTCATCGAAGCGCCGTATCGCAAGGTGATCGATGGCCGCGTGGTTGAATATGTGCGCGTCATCAACGGCGGCGACACGAAGTTCAAGCCCGGCGATCACGTTCCGCTCGAGGACGTTGAAAAAGGTAACAAGCGGCTCGGCGCGGACGCGCGAAGAGCCGAATCCGAACCGTGGCCGTTCTACCTGACCGCGTGGGAAGAGGACAAACACGTCGTCGGCCAGGCCAACATCGGACTCGACGAAAACGGCCACATCATCAACGAGCGCAACGCGGCGCGAAAAGCAGGCGAGTTCATTCTCGCACTGCGCAAGGACATTGAGTATGTCGACGTTTCGCCAAAACAGCTCGTGTCTGTCGCGGCCTCGCTGATTCCGTTTCTTGAAAACGACGACGCGAACCGCGCGTTGATGGGTTCGAACATGCAACGCCAGTCAGTGCCGCTGCTGCGTGCGGAAGCACCGTACATCGGCACGGGCATGGAGAAAGTCACGGCTCGTGACTCCGGCGCGGTCGTCGTCGCCAAACGCGATGGCGTGGTCGATTACGTCGACTCCGAGCGCATCATCGTCAAGGCTGATCACAACGTCGACGGCACGATCTCGCGCGAGGTGACGGCGGACATCTACACGTTGATCAAGTTCAAGCGTTCCAACCAGAACACCTGTATCAATCAACGTCCCATCGTCCACGTCGGCGAGCGAGTGCAGAAGGGCCAGGTCATCGCTGACGGTCCGTGTACCGATCGCGGCGAACTGGCGCTGGGCCGCAACGTGCTGGTCGCGTTCATGCCGTGGCGCGGTTACAACTTCGAAGACGCGATCCTCGTTTCCGAGCGGCTCGTGAAAGAGGACTACTACACCTCGATTCACATCGAAGTGCTCGAAATCGAAGCCCGCGATACAAAGCTCGGCCCTGAAGAGATCACGCGCGACATTCCGAACGTCGGTGAGAACATGCTCCGCGATCTCGACGAGAGCGGCATCATTCGCATCGGCGCGCAAGTCAAACCGGGATCGATTCTGGTCGGCAAAGTCACGCCGAAGGGCGAGACGCAGTTGACCGCGGAAGAGAAACTGCTACGCGCGATCTTCGGTGAGAAAGCCGGCGACGTGAAAGACGCTTCCCTCGTCAGCCCGCCGGGAATCGACGGCACCGTCGTCGACGTGCAGGTCTTCACCCGCAAGGGACAAGAGAAAGACCAACGTTCACTCGCGATCGAGCAGGACGAAGAAGATCGCCTGCGGCGCGACCTCGAAGACGAGATTCGTATCCTGCGCGAGCAGCGCGACGAGCGAATTTACGAACTCCTCGAAGGCCGCAAGCTGTCGGCGGATCTCACGGCCAATCGCGAAGTGCTGATCGAGAAAAATGTTCCGATCACGCGCGAGATGTTGAAGTCCGTGGAACCGAAGGCGTTGCGCAAGGTGCAACTCGCTTCGTCGCGGCTCGACATTGGCGCGGAGATCAAGGAGTACGAAGATCGGACCGAACGGCAGATCAAGATCCTCTCCGATATCTACGAAGAGAAGATCGCGAAGCTGCGACAGGGCGACGAGCTTTCACCGGGCGTGATCAAGATGGTGAAGGTCTTCATCGCCATGAAGCGCAAGCTTTCGGTCGGCGACAAGATGGCCGGACGTCACGGTAACAAAGGCGTCATCGCCCGGATCCTTCCGGAAGAAGACATGCCTTACCTGCCGGACGGAACCCCCGTCGAGATCGTGCTCAATCCACTGGGCGTGCCTTCGCGTATGAACGTGGGCCAGATTCTCGAGACGCACCTCGGCTGGGCGGCGCGCGTGCTTGGTCTCCATTTCGCTACGCCGGTGTTTGACGGCGCCAGTGAAAACGAGATCAAGAAGAAGTTGCATGACGCAGGCGCCCGTGCCGCCGAGCTCGGCTTGCCTGAGATCGTGAACGAGTCGGGCAAGGCAGTCCTCTACGACGGCCTCAGCGGCGATCCGTTCGAGCAGAAGGTGACTGTCGGTTACATCTACATGTTGAAACTGTCGCACCTGGTGGACGACAAGATCCACGCGCGTTCGATTGGACCGTACAGCCTGATCACGCAGCAGCCGCTAGGCGGTAAGGCACAGTTTGGCGGACAGCGTTTTGGAGAGATGGAGGTGTGGGCGCTTGAAGCTTACGGCGCGGCGCACATTCTTCAGGAACTTTTGACCGCGAAGTCCGACGACGTAGCCGGGCGGTCAAAGATCTATGAAGCCATCGTAAAAGGCGAGGCCGATTTCGATCCGGGTCTGCCGGAGTCGTTCAACGTGCTCGTGCGCGAATTGCAGTCGCTGTGTCTCGACGTTGAATTGATTAACAAGAAGGCCGCTGAGGATGGCGCGGGTCAGCAAGATGGCGTCGGAGAAGCCATCGTCACCAGCGCTGTGGAAGCCTAAAAGCATTGCCGATTGCCGATTTCCAATTGCCAATCTGGAAACCGGCTTCGGCGGCGCTTTGCTGAGACAAGTTTGAAAATTGGCAATCGGCAATTGGCAATGGAGAAAACACGTGTTTCGATTCCAACAAGAAAAGACGCAACTGGCTCCTGATTTTGAAGCTATTCGCATTTCACTTGCGTCACCGGAAAAGATCCGGCAATGGTCGCATGGTGAGGTGACCAAGCCTGAAACAATCAACTACCGGACGTTCAAGCCTGAGCGCGACGGACTCTTCTGCGCGCGCATCTTTGGTCCAGTGGCGGATTGGGAGTGTCTCTGCGGCAAGTACAAACGCATGAAGCACCGCGGTGTCATTTGTGACAAGTGCGGTGTCGAAGTAACGCAGGCAAAGGTGCGTCGCGAGCGTCTGGGCCATATCGATCTGGCCAGTCCATGTTCGCACGTCTGGTTCTTCAAAGGACTGCCCAGCCGCATCGGCCACCTGCTCGACATTCCGTTGCGCGAGCTGGAGAAGGTTCTCTATTTCGAATCCTACATCGTGATCGATCCAGGCGACGTGCCGGGATTGAAAGAACGCGAACTCTTGAGCGACGAGCGCTATCGCGAACTGGTGCGCGATTACCCCGCGCAGTTTGTCGCGAAGATGGGCGCCGAAGCGATCAAGGAACTGCTCGCGATGGTTGACATCGAAGAACTCGCCGTTGATCTGCGCAAGCGGATGAAGGAAGAGACTTCACAGCAGAAGAAGCTCAAGTATTCGAAGCGTCTGAAAGTAGCGACCAGTTTTCTGAAGTCAGGAAACCGGCCCGACTGGATGATTCTCGACGTGATTCCGGTTATTCCACCTGAATTGCGGCCGCTCGTGCCGCTGGATGGTGGACGCTTCGCGACTTCGGATCTGAACGATCTCTATCGACGCGTCATCAATCGCAACAATCGTCTCAAGAAGCTGATGGAGTTGCGCGCGCCGGAAGTCATCGTGCGGAACGAAAAACGTATGCTTCAGGAAGCTGTCGACGCGTTGTTTGACAACGGCCGTCGCGGACGCGTGTTGCGCGGTGTGAACAACCGCCCGCTGAAATCGTTGAGCGGCACCTTAAAAGGCAAGCAGGGACGTTTTCGTCAGAACCTGCTCGGTAAGCGCGTTGACTACTCCGGTCGTTCGGTGATCGTGGTTGGTCCGGAGCTGAAGCTCCACCAGTGTGGTCTGCCGAAGAAGATGGCGCTCGAGTTGTTCAAGCCGTTCATCTACAACCAGCTTGAAAAGCAGGGACACGCCGCCACGATCAAACAGGCGCGCGAGATGGTCGAACGACAGGAACCTGTCGTTTGGGACATTCTCGAAGAGGTGATTCGCGAGCACCCGGTGCTTTTGAATCGCGCTCCGACACTGCACCGGCTCGGCATCCAGGCGTTTGAACCCGTACTCGTCGAAGGCAAGGCGATCAAGATCCACCCGCTCGTCTGTACGGCGTTCAACGCTGACTTCGACGGCGACCAGATGGCGGTGCACATTCCGCTCAGCCCCGAAGCGCAGATCGAAGCCGCGGTGCTGATGCTTTCGAGCAACAACATTCTCAGTCCGGCGAGTGGTCAGCCGATCGCGGTGCCCTCGCAGGACATCGTTTTGGGTATTTACTACCTGACCCGCGACCGTCCGGGAGCAAAGGGCGAAGGCCGTGTGTTTGCTTCGCTCGAAGAAGTGCTGCTCGCGCTTGATGCCGGCGAAGTCACTACGCAGACGCCGATCAAGCTCCGCATTCAGGGCGACTTGATCGATCTGGTGCAGGAGCACGATCCGCAGGACATCCTGCGTGCGACTGTCCAGGACGACGTGCGCCGCGTGATCAATACGACCGTCGGCCGCGTCATCTTCAACGACTCGATTCCCGCGGGTCTGCCGTTCATCAACGGCACGTTGAAAAAGAAAGGCCTCCAGTCGCTGGTCAACTACTCGCACATTCGTCTCGGCCACGAGATGACCGTCAAGATGCTCGACGATCTAAAGACGCTCGGCTTCTTGTACGCGACCAAGGCCGGTATCTCGATCGGTATCGACGACCTGGTGACGCCACCAGCCAAGCGTTCACTCGTCGAGAAAGCGGACAAGGACGTGATCGCGGTCGAGCAGCAGTATCAAGATGGCGTCATTACCAACGGTGAACGCTACAACAAGGTGATCGCCATCTGGTCGGAAGTGACTGACAAAGTCGCCAAGGAGATGTTCAAGGCGATGGACGATCGCGAACGCTCCAGCGGCGAGCTCAACCCGATCCTCGTCATGAGTGACTCGGGCGCTCGTGGTAGCGCACAGCAGATTCGCCAGTTGGCCGGTATGCGTGGTCTGATGGCCCGTCCTTCAGGCGAAATTATCGAGACTCCAATCCAGGCAAACTTCCGCGAGGGCCTCAACGTGTTGCAGTACTTTATCTCGACACACGGCGCTCGCAAGGGACTGGCTGATACGGCCCTAAAGACTGCGGATTCGGGTTATTTAACCCGGCGACTGGTTGATGTGGCCCAGGACGTGATCATCAGCGAAGACGACTGCGGCACGCTGCGCGGTATCTCCGCGAGCGCGATCGTCGAAGGCGGTGAGGAGATCGAGTCGTTGCGTGACCGCATCGTCGGCCGCACGGGGCTCGACGACGTCACGGATCCAATTGAAGGCTCGGTAATCGTCGCGGCTAATCAGGAGATCGACGAAGATCTGGCAGCCGAGATTCAACGTTCCGGCGTGCAGCGCGTGCGTATTCGTTCGGTGTTGACCTGCGAATCGCGTCGCGGTTGCTGCATCAAGTGTTACGGACGCAATCTCGCAACCGGTCGTCCCGTCGAGATCGGTGAAGCAGTCGGCGTGATCGCCGCGCAGTCGATTGGTGAACCGGGCACGCAGTTGACAATGCGTACGTTCCACATCGGTGGCACCGCACGTCTGGAAGAGTCGTCGAAACACGAAGCTCGCCAGGACGGCACGGTCAAGTATCTCGATCTGCAAACGGTCAAGAGCCGCAAGGGCGAACGCATCGCGATGAACCGCAACGGTTCGTTGATCATCATCGACGATCGTGGCCGTGAAGCAGCGCGTTACCAGATCGTTTACGGCGCACACATCCTCGTCGAGGACGGCAGCCGCGTGACGCAGGACCAACTCCTGGCGACATGGGACCCGTTCACGTTCGCGATTCTTACCGAAGTTGCTGGACACGTTAAGTTCCAGGATCTGAAGGAAGGCGTGACGTTCGACGAGGAAGTCGACGAAGTGACCGGTCAGTCGCGCGTGGTCGTGAAAGACTCGCCCGACGAGAAGAAACAGCCGCGTCTGGAAATTCGCAGCGCCAGCAACAAGGTGCTGAAGACTTACCAGATGCCGGTGCGCGCCAACCTGATGGTGACCGACGGCGAGGAGGTTGAGCCGGGCGACATTATCGCGAAGATCCCGCGCGAAACCACCAAGACCAAGGACATTACGGGCGGTTTGCCGCGCGTCGTCGAGTTGTTCGAAGCACGCCGGCCGGCGGAAACCGCGGTCATGTCTGAAATCGACGGTACGGTTACGCTCGGCGCCATCTCGAAGGGCAAACGCAAGCTGATCATCACCGGCGATGACGGTGAAGAGCGTGAGTACGATATTCCGCGCGGCACGCACATCAACGTGCAGGACGGAGATCGTGTTCGTGCCGGTGAGGCGTTGATGGATGGTCCGCTCAATCCGCACGACATCTTGCGCGTGCTGGGTATGAGCCGCTTGCAGGAATACCTCGTGAACGAAATTCAGGAGGTCTACCGCCTGCAAGGTGTGAACATCAACGACAAGCACATCGAGGTGATCGTCCGGCAGATGTTGCGCTGGGTGAAGATCAAGGAAGTCGGCGATACGGAATTCCTGCTCGAAGAGCAAGTCGACCGTTTCCGCTTCCAGGATGAGAACGAGCGCGTGAGACAGGAAGACGGCGAAGTCGCACAGGCCGAACCGCTGCTGCTTGGCATCACGAAGGCTTCGCTCTCGACCGACTCGTTCATCTCGGCCGCGTCGTTCCAGGAGACCACGCGCGTGTTGACCGAAGCCGCGATCTCGGGCCGCGTCGACTACCTGCGCGGTCTGAAGGAAAACGTGATCATGGGCCGATTGATTCCTGCCGGAACCGGCATGGAATACTATCGGAACGTCGATATCGAGCGCGACGAATCCATCGATCAGGCACGCGAACGTGATCTCGACGAGTTTCCGGACATCGTCGGGGGCCACGACATCGTGTTGCCGGCTCGCGAACCGCTCGTCGTCACAGCCGTACCCGGCGCTGACGGCGACGGTGCAACTCCTCCGGAAGAGGAGTAGCAACCTTCGACATGACAATCCGTGTACTCTGTGGCATAACACGGAGTACACGGATCAATGAATCCCAGACAAGTCAAGAATCTACCAGGCGCGCGCAAGCTGGCCATGCCGGAATTCGTTTCGCCACAACTGGCAACGCTCGTGAAAGAAGCGCCAAAAGGCGACGAGTGGCTGCACGAACTGAAATTCGATGGTTATCGCCTGGTCTGTCATTTGAATCGTGGCCACGTTCGTCTCTGGACCAGAAACCAGAAAGACTGGACTGACAAGTTTCCCGGCATCGTCAAAGCATTGCAGGGCCTGAAGGTCCAGAGTGCGATCCTTGATGCTGAAGTGGTAGCGATGGACGCGTCCGGGCGCAGCAGTTTCCAGATGCTCCAGCAGGCCATTCACAAGACGGGCGGCAGGGGATTGGTGCTGGAGGTTTTTGATCTGATCTATATCGAAGGGTTCAGTATCACGAGAACGCCTCTGGTCGAGCGCAAGCGAGTACTTGAGGAACTGATGAGCACGGTTCGCAGCGATCGCGTCTTGCGCTATAGCGATCATGTAGAGGGAAACGGGTCGAAGTTTTTGAAACAGGCGTGCGACTTGGGTATCGAGGGGATCGTTTCGAAGCTCGCGAATTCGCCGTATGAGTCGACGCGCAGTCACAACTGGCAGAAGGTGAAGTGTCTGCGGCGGCAGGAGTTTGTGATTGCGGGCTACACGTTGTCGGACAAGGGCCTGCCGTTTAGTTCGCTGGTGCTTGGTGTTTATGAAAAGGGAAAGCTGCTTTACGCGGGACGCGTGGGCACGGGTTTTAGTACGAAACTGCGAGTCGACTTGAAGAAGATGCTTGATCGTATTACCAAGCCGACGAAGCCGTTTGCCGAGATCCCGAAAGATCCGGATCTGCGCCGGGCGGTGTGGACGGAACCGAAGCTGGTGGGCGAGGTCGCGTTTGCGGAGTGGACGAATGAAAACGTGATTCGCCATCCATCGTTTCAGGGCCTGCGAGAGGACAAGAAGGCCACAGATGTGATTCGTGAAGAACCGTCCTAATCCGTTTTATCGTGTACCACAAACAGATACCTTTTCTCCGATCCCCACAGCAAAAACTCTTTGGCTTGCGGCAGCTTGTCTCTTAGCGCCTCCCCGCCAAACAACAGCAGCGTCGCGTCTCTCGGCGACCACTGAATCAACGCCGGCAACTTGTTCATAAACTTGTCCAGCGCCCGGCAACTAACGAACTCCACCTCCGGCGCCTTAATCTCTTCAAACCGCTTCGCGATTACCGTCGCTTTGCGATCGACTGCATTCAGCGCCTCGCGCAAAAACACCGCCTTCTTCTGCGACGACTCGATCAACGTGGCTTCAAGATCCGGCCGCGCGACGAGACACGGAATGATCGGCAACCCTCCACCAGACCCGACGTCTGCTATCTTTGCGTTCTGAGGCAGGTGTTTTAGTAACATCAACGACTCGAGCACGTGCCTCGTCGCAAACTCTTCGGGCGAGCACGGAGCTACGAGATGGAGGCGTTCGTTCCAGCGAATGAGTAAACTGTAGAACGTCGCGAGCCGCGCCACCGTTTCAGGCGAGAGTTCGACGGCAAACGCTTGCGTGTTTGCGAGTAGAGTTTGTTCGAATCGTTGCAGTTCGTCTTGCATTTTTAACTTCCAACGGAAGCATAGACCATGATTGACGATTTTGTTGAGCAGCACCGGCTGCTGGGAGATGCGGTCCAGAAGATTGTTAACGATTACGCCGCCGCGCTCGATTCGCGGCGAGTAACCCCCGAAACCACACCGGCGGATTTGGAAAGACTGTTTGACGAGCCGCTGCCGGAAAAAGGCATCGCGATTGAAGACATCCTGCGCCGGTTCAGCGACGATATCGAGCCGAACGCGATGGGCGTTCCGAGTCCGAAATACTTCGGGCAGTTCAATCCGACACCGTTGCCGATTGGTGTCTGGGCCGACGTGCTGAGCTCGATGTTGAATCAGAATGCGGGAGCCTGGCGCAATGGACCAACCTCCGCGATGCTCGAAGCACGCGTGATTCGCTGGCTGTGCGATCTGCTCGAGTATGGTCCAGACAGTTTTGGGACGCTCGCGAGTGGCGGCTCGGAGGCCAACCTGATTGCGTTGAAGTGTGCGCGCGATCGGGCGGTGGCGACAATCAAGGATCGCGGGGTGCGATCCGCGGCAAACGATCTGGTCGTATACGCCTCGGAACAGTGTCACTATTCGATCGACAAGAGCGTCGATCTCCTTGGTCTGGGCCGCGAGAGTTTGCGAAAGATCCCGACTGACGAACGATTTCACATCCGCCTTGACGCTCTGCAGGAACAGATTGCGAAAGACCGCGCGGAGGGACGCCTCCCGTGTTGCGTCGTGGGTGTTGCCGGCACGACCTCGACCGGCGTTGTCGATCCGCTTGAAGATCTCGCGGCAATAGCGCGCGAGAATCGTTGTTGGTATCACGTCGATGCGGCGTATGGTGGCCCACTGGCGTTTTCAGCACCGCACAAACACAAACTGCAAGGCATTGCACTGGCTGATTCGATCACTTTCGATCCGCACAAGTGGATGTTTGTGCCGTTCGCCTGTGGCGCAACGCTCGTCCGTGATGGTGGACGCGTGCTGCGCGACTCGTTCGACATGAGTCCGGAGTATTTGAGCGAGGATCGGGGCGGCGCGGACGTCGAGTTTGATTTCTTTCGTTATGGACAGATGGGCACGCGGCGCTTCAATTCGTTGAAGCTATGGATGGCGATCAAGTTCATGGGCCGTGAAGGTTACGCGGAGACAGTCGAACGGCAGATCGATCTAACGAACTACCTGGCTGCACAACTGGATCGACTGCGGGGTTTCAAGCGTGTGGGCCAGGTTGAGACGGCGGTCTGTTGTTTTCGTTTTCTGCCCGACGCAGTTTCGCGACTTGACGGCGCCCAGCAGGATCGCGTGCAGCAACGCTTGCAGCAGATCATCGAACGCAGCGGCGAGGCGTGGTTAACTACAACGGTGCTGCACGGTCGTCGCACGTTGCGCGTGAATATCAACAGCTTTCTGACCGAACAGCGCCACGTTGACATATTGCTCAACGCGCTGGAGCGGGCGGCCTCGACTATATGAAGCTCCTGAGCACGTTTTTCCTGTTGGTTTTGATCTGTGCCTCGGCGGCGGCGCAAAAGTCGCTCCCTGCGATCAGATCACAGGCCCAGTTCGACGCACTCTCCGTCACCTACGACGCCAACACGCCCTACGCTCTTCCGCACATCCTGTTCGTCATCGATCGCAAGGACGGCAACAAGATCTACTACGTCAACAAAAGGCGCTACAGCTTTCACAAGGATTTCGTCAACGGTACTTATCTTTCACTCGAACGTGGGCGCGAGTTTTTCGAAAACAACTATCTCAAACCGAATCGTCGCTTCATTCTTGGCACGATTGCGTATCAAACGCCGCTGCGGCGTTGGACCTTTGAATTCTGGGAAGGTGATTTGATCCCGGCCGATCAGATTCAACTCACCTATGAGGTCATCAACAAGACGTTCTTCACGCCTGTTGCTTTCAAGCCAAACTCGCTGCGGCAGGATGAGGCGTCGAGCTCGTTGCCCGGCGTTCAGCGAGTTTTGCAAAGCGACATCGCGAAGGAGCAAGAGTATCAAGCACTAAATCTGGCGAAGGGATTAGGCCGCATCCACATCATACCGAAGCTCGACGAGCACGTGGAGATCGGCTTCAACGAGATCCTCGTGCTCGACGAAGTGCCGGTCCAACTTCCGCCAGTCGCCGGGATCATCACCTCGCAGCCTTCGACGCCGCTATCGCATATTAACCTGCTAGCCAAAGGTTGGGGCATTCCCAACGCGTACATCAAGAATGCGAAAGAGCTGTTCAAGCAATACGACGGCTGGTGGGTTTCGTTTGAGACGCTGCGCGAGAAGTACACGATCAAACGCGCGGACATAAATCAGTTGCGCGAGTACCAGCGGCGGCAGGCCGAACGTCTCGACGTGATGAAGCCGCGTTTTGATTTGAGTGAGACGCGCTTGCTCGACTTGGCCCAACAGAGCGCGCGTTCGAGCCTGGCCTATGGCGGCAAGTCAGCCAATCTCGGCGAGGTGATGAATGCGCGTCTGCCCGGGATCATCGTGCCCAACGGTTTCACGCTTCCGTTTTACTACTACGACGAGTTCATCAAGCGAAACAATCTCGACGATACGATCTTCGGACTGCTGAACGATCAGAAGTTTGTTCACGATCCGGCTTACCGGCGCGAGCAGTTGGTTGGACTGCGGCAGAAGATCGAGAGTGCTGAGTTTGATCCGGAGTTGCGGCGCGAGATTTTGCAAAAGGCCGCCCGAGAGTACGGCGGTAAGGGTTTGTTTGTGCGCAGTTCGTCGAATTCCGAGGACTTGCCGAATTTTAGTGGCGCCGGCTTGTACACGACGGTGCCGAATGTGCGTGGCGAGCAGGAGCTGATCGACGCGATCAGGAAGGTGTGGGCCTCTCTCTGGAACTTTGAAGCGTACGAAGCGCGCGAACGCGCGAACGTGGACCACTCGAAGATCTTTATGGCGGTGCTGCTCCAGGAAGGGATTAACTCGGAGAGTTCCGGCGTGATGATCAGTACGGATCCTTTTGATCCAGAGAACAGGGGAGCGATTTACATCAGTGCGAAGCGCGGTCTGGGAATCAAGGTTGTCGAGGGTCAGCGGATTGCCGAGCAGATCATCTTCCGTCCGCGCACGAATGCCGTGCAGGTGCTGACCCGTTCGGCGGAAGACAGTTTGCTGACGTTTGACGAGAAGGGCGGCGTGAAGGAAGTGCCGATCACTGGCGACCGGGTGGTGTTGACCGACGATGTGGTGCGGCGGTTAGTTCGTGCCGCGGCTGCGATCAAGCGCGTCTTTGTCAACCGTGATCAGGATATTGAATGGGCCTACATGAAGGGGCAGATTTACATCGTGCAATCGCGGCCGTTCATCCCCGGCGGTTAGCTTGGAATAATCTCTGTGTCTCCGTGTCTCTGTGGTTGGCCAGCTCACTCACGCGATCGCGTTTTCCATTGCCACAGCCCGTTAGTGACTTCCTGTGGCAGGCGATGGCCCAACTGCCGCGCTAACAGTACGAGTTGACCACGATGGTGCGCCTCATGGGCCACGAAGTAGTTGAGAAAGTGAATCAGGTCAGTGGGAAAGTTCTGCCAGTAGGCCGGCGGAACAGCGCCTCCGCGAGCGACGCCGAGAAGAATCAGTTCGATCATGCCTTCGCTGCTGCGTTCAAGCGCGCGCAGCAGTTCTGACTGTCTCACGCTGCGAAAGTTAACGGGCCGCGGGACCTTGATGCCGTGTTTTGCACCGAGCGATTTGATCCACCCACATCTGGAGTTGTGAATGTGCGCGGCGATCGTGCGGATGGTGCGACGCGGCACTCCGGGGACGTTCTGCGACCACAGTCCGGGCGGGAGGTGTTCGATGAGATACATCGTGACGCGGTGATTGGTATGCCACGCGTCGATCAATGCCCGGCCTTCGTCCGGTTCTTTCGGCACGCTTTGTCTATATCACGTACCGTTCGGCCCGGCTAGCGATGCGGTTGTAGGGTGGCACTCTGTGGCCACCCGCGTTTGAGGCGCGAAGAGGGGGCAGCCACGGAGTGCTGCCCCTACAAATTAGGTTCTGAAAGAATCAAAGACGGCGATGAGTCACTGCCTTCGGCCCGCAAAAGATTGACAACGCCCCGGCGGCTTCGGTATAAACGCCGAGCAATGTTTTGCAATGATCGCGGCCATCATGGATATTGGCATCACCACCACACCGGTGGCGGGCTGGCGATCGTGCAGGCGCTGACGAACAAGAACTAGCACAAGCGCAAAGACGATTTCCCAAACCCGCTGCCGAAAGCTACCGGCAGCGGGTTTTTGTATTGCAGACACCCGACCTTCGCGCGTTACGGTACTGACACGAGATGATTTCGAGAATCCCGGCAGGAATGCGTTACTACATCGGCGCCGAGGCCCGACTCCGGCGCACGATTGAAGACACCGCGATGTCCGTCTTCGCCGATTGGTCCTATGAAGAGGTCATCACGCCTTCAGTCGATTATTACGACCTGTTCGAACAGGGTATGGGCCGGGCCGAAGCGCAGCGCGGCTTTCGCTTCACCGACAATGATGGACGTCTCCTCGCGCTTCGACCCGACGTGACCAGTTCGGTGGCTCGCATGGCGGCAACGCTGCTCTCCGAACGCCCGCGTCCGCTGCGTTTCTGTTATGCCGCTCCAGTGTTTAGACAACTGCCACAATCACACGCTGAATGGCGGCGCGAAAACACACAACTCGGTTGTGAGCTGATTGGCGTCGATGGACACGTTGCGGATCTCGAATTGTTGCAGCTCGCAGCGGAGATTCTCGAGCGACTGGATCTGCGATCGAGCTACATCATCACCATTAATAACGTGGAGATCTTCAACGGCGTAGCCGCGCGTCTCGATTTGCCGGAGCCGGCACGCGAGCAACTGCGCCGCTTGATCGACACGCGCGAAACCGCTGAGTTACAACGGTTGCTTCAGAGTTTCCCCAACGATGAAGGACGAGCCTTCTTGCACCCAACCCAACTGACAGGCAAACGCGAAGTCATTCAGGCGGCGCGCAGAGTGATAACTGACAGCCGTTCGGTGGCCGCGCTTGATTCACTCGAAGAACTCTGGAATGCGATCGAAAAGCTGGGGCTCGCGGATCACTTTGAGATCGATCTCAGCGACGTTTCGAGTCTTGACTACTACACCGGCCTGAGCTTGAAAGTTTTCGTTCCCGGCGCGGGCACGAGTGTCGGCCGCGGCGGCCGTTACGACGGTCTAACGGGGAACTTTGGCCGTGCGGAGCCGGCGGTCGGCTTCGTGCTCAATCTCGATGCACTTACGGAAGTTCTCGCACGAAGGATGACAAACGTCTGATGATCACGATCGCGATCGCCAAAGGCAGAATGCAGGACGACGCGCTTGCGCTACTCGCGCGCGCCGGCGTTCGCCTCAGCGAAGACGCGCGCAACTCGCGTCGGCTCGCAATCACGGACGAATCAGGCAAGTATCGCTTCATCTTTGTGAAACCCGGCGATGTACCGGTGTACGTTGAACATGGGATTGCTGACTGCGGCGTGGTCGGCCGCGACGTATTGCTCGAATCGCAAGCCGATCTGTTGCTGCCGCTGGATCTCGGGATCGCGCGTTGCCGGATTGTCGTGGCCGCGGCTGACGCTGAGATCATGACACGAAGTCTCGGCATGTTGCGCGTGGCCACCAAGTATTCGCAGATCGCGAACGCGCATTTTGGCGCGCGCGGCATTCCGGTTGAGATTATTCAACTGTCGGGTTCGGTGGAACTCGCGCCGGCGTTGGGCCTTTCCGATTTGATTGTCGATCTGGTTGAAACCGGCAGAACGTTGCGAGAGAACGGACTGTTGGTCGTTGAAGAGATCGCAGAATCGACCGGACGGCTGGTGGTGAATCGCGCGAGTTATCAACTGAAATCGGAGTCGATAACGCAACTGGTAAAGGCGCTGGGAGCAGTCGTAAACGGAGAGCAACGAGTGTGATTCGAATAGTGCGCCAGAATGAGATCGATGAATTGCTGTCGCGGTTGGCGGCACGTTCAGTGGCGCTCGACGCTGATCTATTGAAGCAGGTCGGTTCGATCATTGATGACGTGCGGCGGCGCGGTGATGAGGCGCTGATCGAGTACACGCGGCGATTTGACGGCGTCGAGCTCCAGGCGGCTGAGTTTTGCGTCAACGAAGAGACGCTTCGGAGTTCGGCATCGAGGGTTGAGAAAGATGTACTCGCAGCGCTGCGACTGGCAATTCAAAACGTGAGGGCGTTTCACGAACGTCAACTTGAGCAGTCGTGGGAGATTGCGCCCGCGGAGGGAGTGCGTCTGGGCCAACGCATCACGCCACTGGAGCGCGTGGGTTTGTACGTGCCGGGGGGAACGGCAGCTTATCCTTCGTCGATCGTGATGAATGTTGTGCCGGCGCAAGTTGCAAACGTGGAACGCATCGTGGTTGTGACACCGCCGCGCACGCTCGCGGAGAATCCTGCGCTGGCGGCGGCCTTGCTGGAGCTGGGTGTAAGCGAGATCTATTCGCTTGGCGGCGCGCATGCGATTGCGGCGCTCGCGTTTGGCACGCAGACGATTCCGCGAGTCGACAAAATAACCGGGCCGGGAAACAAGTACGTGGCGGCTGCGAAGAAGCTGCTCTTCGGGATCGTCGGGATTGATGCGATAGCTGGACCAAGCGAGATCGTAATCGTCGCCGATGACGCGGCGCGGGCGGAGTTTGTGGCAGCGGATCTGCTGGCCCAGGCGGAGCACGGCGAAGATGCGTCGGCTGTTTTGATCACCGCCAGTGAATCGCTCGCCGCGGACGTGACGCGAGAATTAGAACAGCAAATGGAATCACTGCCCCGCCGCGCCATTGTCGCAACGTCGCTACGCGACTACGGCGCGATTGTGCTCGTGAACAATCTCGATGAAGCCTGCGCAATCGTGAATGAACTCGCGCCTGAGCACGTTGAGATCGTGACGCACGACGACGAAGCGGTTGCCGCGAAGATCAAGCACGCGGGCGCGATCTTCTTTGGTTCCTACACACCGGAAGCAGTGGGTGATTATCTGGCTGGTCCAAACCACGTGTTGCCGACCGGACGGACAGCGCGCTTCTCCTCTGCACTCGGGGTTTACGATTTTGTGAAGCGCACCAGTCTGCTGCGATATTCTGCCGGCGCTTTTAACTCGGTATCCGACGGTATCGAGGTTCTGGCCCGATGCGAAGGTCTCACGGCGCACGCGCGCTCGGCGAGGATTCGAAAAGAAAAATGACTGCACCAATCAACATCATCAAGGCTGAGGTTCGCGCGCTGCGCGCATACACACTCGAGCCGCATCGGGCATCAATCAAGATCAATCAGAACGAAAACCCGTGGGATGCACCCGCTGAGATCAAGGAAGAGGTGCTGCGGCGGTTCGCGGCTCGCGAATGGTCGCGGTATCCAGATTTTGTGCCGGTTGGATTGCAGGAGCAGTTGGCCCGGTTTGCGCACTGGAAAGCGGATGGAGTGATACCCGGAAACGGATCGAACGAGTTGATTCAGGCGGTCTTGATGGTGACGGTTGGGCCAGGCAAGCGCGTGCTGATTTCAGAGCCGACGTTTATGCTTTACAGGCAAGTGGCGACGGTGCTCGGTGGTGAGGTAGAGACTGTTCTCTTAACGCCGGAGTTAACTTACGACACTGCCGCTTTGCTCGAAACTATCGCAGAACAACAACCAGACGTCACGATCATCTGTTCGCCGAACAATCCGACCGGCTGCGTCATCAACCCCGCAGATTTGCGGCGATTGCTGAAAGCTTCGCGCGGACTGATCGTGATCGATGAGGCGTATCACGAGTTTGCGCGTCAGAGTGTCGTGCCGCTGCTGCACGAGTACGAGAACCTCGTCGTGCTGCGGACGTTTTCGAAGGCGATGGCGTTTGCAGCCCTGCGCATTGGCTACCTGCTCGCCGCGCCCGAACTGGTGCGGGAAATCGGTAAGGCTGTGTTGCCTTACAATCTGAACGCCTTTTCGCAGATCGCCGCGGAAGTTGCGATTGAAAAATATCCCACTCTACTTGGCCCAACGGTGGAAGCTATCATCGCGGAAAAGGAGCGTCTCTACGCGGCGGTTTCGCAAATCCGCGGTTTACAGCCAGTAGAATCAAGCGCGAATTTCATGGTCGTGAGGTCAGACACGGATCCAAAACGGATCTTCGCAGAGTTGTTGAAGCGAGACATTCTCATTCGCGATGTGACCGGTTATCCGATGTTGAAGGAGTACTTTCGGTTTAGTGTCGGCACACCGGCGGAAAATGATCGACTGTTGAGTGGACTGAATGAAATCCAAGGCAAATAATAACAACCGAGTCGGAGATGTTCGTCGCAAGACGAAAGAGACTGACGTGCGCGTCAAGTTCAATCTCGACGGCAGCGGCCAGTCGAGGATCACGATCGGTCTGCCGTTTCTCGAACACATGTTGGAACTGTTTGCCAAGCACGGCTTGTTTGATCTGCAAGTCACCTGCGATGGCGATCTCGAAATCGACGACCATCACTCGGTGGAAGACATCGCCATCACTTTGGGCCAGGCATTGGCCGAGGCGCTTGCCGACAAGGCGGGAATCAATCGTTACGGCGAAGCAATCGTGCCGATGGATGAGGCGCTCTGCCGTGCCGTGATCGATCTTTCAGGACGGTTTTATCTGGTTTACGACGTGCAGACGAAGCGGCAAAAGATCGGCAACTTCTCAGTCGAACTCGCGGAGCATTTCTGGCGATCGTTTGCCGAGACGGCGAAGTTCAATCTGCATATCGACTGCCTGCGCGGCCGCAACACGCATCACATTCTGGAAGGAACGTTCAAAGCGTCAGCGCGGGCCTTGAGACAAGCGGTGGAAAGGAATAGCCGCGTTAGCGGCGTGCCGAGCACGAAGGGATCCTTGTGAACCCGGCTCTGCCGCCGGATGTGAGGCGATGCTTTGCGTCGCCGGCACGCTGCAAAGCCCGACAGGGGCTCAGCCTCCACTGTCTAATCAACGTCCGGGCGAGGCGCAGCCTCGCCGCACATCCGGCGGCAGAGCCGGGCACCGACTTTTGAGTACAGCGTTATGAATCAGATCGCGATCATTGATTACGGCGTGGGGAATTTGCGCTCGGTGGAGAAAGCTTTTGCCGCGATGGGTTGTGAGGCCGTGGTCAGCGATGACGAAAGCGTCTTGCGCGCGGCGGAGCGTTTGGTGTTGCCGGGTGTAGGCGCGTTCGGTGCGTGTATGAAAGCGCTCACAGCACGTGGTTTTCACGAATTGGTGCGTGAGCGAGTCGCTGAGGGCACGCCGCTGTTGGGCGTTTGTGTCGGGATGCAGTTGTTGTTTGAAGAGTCTGACGAGTTTGGCTCGACGCACGGCCTCGGTCTCATCCGCGGACGAGTGCGGCGGTTCAGTGATGAACTGGTGGTGCCGCACGTTGGCTGGAACCGCATTAATCAAGTCCGTGAACATCCGCTGTTCGCCGAGGTTGCGGACGGTTCCTTTTTCTACTTTGTGCACTCTTACTATTGTGAACCGGTTGACGAGCGGATTGTCACGGGTGAGACCGATTACGGTGTCAACTATGCTTCTGTCGTCGCAAAGGGAAACATATGCGGCGTGCAGTTTCATCCCGAGAAGAGCCAGGAGTCCGGACTGCGTTTGCTGAGTAACTTCGCGCGTTTGAACTAATAGGACCACAGAGGCACAGAGACACAGAGGCCAAATGCTCGCCAAACGCATCATTCCCTGTCTCGATGTTGATAACGGACGCGTCGTGAAGGGAATTCGATTTGTCTCGCTCGTCGACGCGGGCGATCCGGTGGAGCAGGCGAAGCGTTACGATGCTGAAGGAGCCGATGAGTTAACGTTCCTTGACATCACTGCATCGTCAGACAAGCGCGACATCGTCGCGGATCTCGTGCGGCGCGTGGCCGACGAAGTCTTTATTCCGTTCACGGTCGGCGGCGGCTTGCGGACGGTTGAAGACATTCGCGCGATCCTGCGTGCCGGCGCCGACAAGATCACCTTGAACACAGCGGCGCTCAAGCAGCCGCAACTGATCAATGCCTGCGCCGAAACGTTTGGCAGCCAATGTGTGGTAGTGGCGATTGATGCGCGCCGTCGTATCACCGACGCTCCGAGTGCCGGTTGGGAAGTTTACATCCATGGCGGACGACACAACGTTGGTATCGACGCGCTTGAATGGGCCGTGCGCGCGCAACAGCTCGGCGCCGGAGAGATTCTTCTGACGAGCATGGATCGCGATGGCACGCGCAGCGGTTACGATATAGAACTGACGCGTGCGGTTTCCGGTGCCGTGAGGATTCCGGTGATCGCTTCCGGCGGCGCGGGCAAGCTGGAACATTTCTACGAGGCACTCACTGAAGGCGGCGCGAGTGCTGTTTTGGCGGCCTCGTTGTTTCACTTCGGAGAGTTTTCGATAACGGACGTGAAGAACTATTTGCAGAGTCGCGGAGTGGAAATGCGATGAGCTTTGATCCTAAAACCGTGAGATTTGACGAGCACGGACTGGTACCCGCGGTTGTCCAGGACGTGCACACGCGCGAAGTGCTGACGCTGGCCTACATGAATGCGGAGAGTCTCGCGCGCACGATCGAGATGGGCGAGACGTGGTTCTGGTCGCGTTCGCGCAACGAACTCTGGCACAAAGGCGAGACTTCGGGAAACACGCAGGAAGTCGTGAGTCTGGCGACCGACTGCGACAATGATGCGATCGTGGTACTGGTTGATCCTGCGGGCCCGGCTTGTCACACCGGTGCTCGATCCTGCTTCAACCTGGACGACAGTCAGCAACATCCGGATGGTCTGTTGCACGAGCTTTACGAGCTGATTCAGACCCGGAAAAGTGAGCGGCCGGCTGGTTCGTACACCACTTATCTCTTCGACAAAGGTCTCGACAAAATACTCAAGAAGGTTGGCGAGGAGTCTGCCGAGACGATCATTGCGGCGAAAAACGACGACCCGAAACAACTTGTTGCGGAAGTTGCCGATCTGCTTTATCACTTGCTTGTGTTGCTCGTAGCTCGTGACATGAGTCTCGACGATGTTCGCGACGAGTTGGCCCGGCGCCGCAAGCCGGAAACTGGAGGCGCGATTGACACCCAACAAGGATGAGTTGAACGAACTGCTGGAGTTTGCCGTCCAGTTGGCGCGAGGCGCGGGCGATATGACGCTGAAATACTTTCGCCGCCGGCCGGAGACGAGCACAAAGGCCGACGGCAGTTACGTCACGATCGCCGATCGTGAGGCGGAAAGCTACTTGCGCAGCCAGATCGCGGAACGTTTTCCCGACGATGGTGTCCTGGGCGAGGAAGAAGGTGAGCACAAGGGTAGCTCCGGTCGACGCTGGATTGTCGATCCGATCGACGGCACGTTTGCTTTCGTGCATGGCGTCCCGTTTTATGGTGTGTTGATAGCGTTGGAAGTTGACGGCAATCCGGTTGTTGGCGTCGTAAATATTCCAGCATTGAATGAGATGGTTTCGGCGGCGAACGGATGCGGCTGTTTTTTGAATGGTGAGCTCGCGCGGGTGTCTTCCACAAAGCGGCTGGAAGATGCGTTGTTGCTGGCGACGAACTTCAGGACGTGCGCTCAGTACGGCTTCGGACGCGCGGCCGAACTATTGCAAGCTCGTGCCAGATCGAGCCGCACGTGGGGAGACTGTTATGGTTACGTGCTCGTCGCGACAGGCCGCGCTGACGTGATGCTCGATCCGGTGATGAATCTTTGGGACTGTGCGCCGCTGTTGCCGATCATGGAAGAGGCCGGCGGCACGTTCAGTGACTGGCGCGGCGTCAGGACCATCAACGGCGGCAATTCGATCGCGACCAATGGAGTGTTATTTGACGAAGTGATGTCTCTGGTACAAAACAACGATGCAGATCATTCCGGCAATTGACCTCAAGAACGGGCGCTGCGTGCGTTTGACGCAGGGCCGCAAGGCGGACGTGACGGTCTACGACGAGAATCCAGTGGCGGTCGCGCAGAGTTTTGCGGCGGCAGGCGCTAAATTGATTCACGTTGTCGATCTCGACGGCGCGTTTCAGGGTGGTGAGTCGCGCAATCGTGCGGTGCTCGCGAAGATCGTGGAAGCCGTGGACGTGCCGGTTGAATTCGGTGGTGGAATTCGTTCGCGTGAGGAAGTGCAGCATCTCTGCGATCTCGGTGTCGCGCGTGTGGTTTTGGGAACCGTCGCGGCTGAGTCGCCGGCGCATTTGCGTGAGTTCGTCGCACGGTTTTCGTCGAAGGTCTGCGTGGGAATCGACGCGCGCGACGGTCACGTGGTGACGCGCGGCTGGGAAACGGCGACGCGAGTGATGGCCGTCGAACTCGCGCGCGTCGTTGCCGGTTGTGGCGTCGAACGCATCGTTTACACCGACATCGCGCGCGACGGCATGCTCACTGGACCAAACGTCGAACAGACCCTCGCTGTTGTTCGCGCCGCAAACGTGCCCGTGACTGCGTCGGGTGGTGTTTCGAGTCTCGACGATATCAAACGGTTGCGCGAACTGGGCGAGCCGTTGCTCGACAGTGTTATTGTTGGCAAGGCTTTGTACGAAGGAAAATTCAAACTTGAAGAGGCCCTGCGGATTGCAAACTCACAATGAGCCGCAAAGAAGCACAAAATGCACAGGGAACTTAAGCAGCAATGAGCCAAAGAATTTTTGCTGATGGAGTTTTGAGTGGACACGTCGCGTTTGTGACGGGTGGCGGCACGGGAATCACCGCCGGTGTGGCGCGCGCGTTTGCGGAAGCCGGAGCGAGCGTCGCGCTGGTAAGTCGCAAGCTTGAGCATCTCCAGCCTGCGGCCGAAGCGATCAATCAAAACGGCGGCAAGGCAATCGCGGTAGTGGCGGACGTGCGTCAGCCGGCGGAGGTCGAAAACGCTGTGGCGAAGACGGTCGCGGAGTTTGGCAAGATCGATATCGTGGTGAACGGTGCGGCGGGAAACTTTTTGTGTGCGGCTGAGGAGTTGTCGCCCAACGGATTCGGCACCGTCGTCGATATCGATTTGAAGGGGACGTTCAACGTTTGCCGCGCCGCTTTTGCGCAGCTCAAGGAACATCGCGGGCAGATTCTGAACATCAGCGCGACGCTGCATTACCTCGGCACGCCGATGCAGCTTCACGTTTCGGCCGCGAAGGCGGGCGTGGATGCGTTGACGCGGAATCTCGCGGTTGAGTGGGGGCGTCACGGAATTCGTGTGAACGCGATCGCGCCTGGTCCAATCGAAGATACCGAAGGGATGAAGCGCCTCGTTCCTGAGCCGGTCAAAGAACGGCTTCGCAAGAATGTTCCGTTGGGACGTTTCGGGCGGATTGCTGATATCGAACGCGCGGCGGTTTTTATCTGTTCAGAGGCGGCGAGTTTTATTAACGGAACGGTGCTGGTGGTTGATGGCGGACACTGGTTAGCGGCGAACCGGATGTTGTAAGGGCCACCAAGAGGCGCAAAACGCACAAGACAGTCTAATGCTGGATCTGCAACCCTCCTCATTCGAAGCCTTCGAGCGCGAGGCGCGCCAGGGAAACGTGGTGCCGGTCGTGCGATCGGTTCTCGCCGATCTGCACACGCCCGTCGGCACGTTCATGCGCATCGCGGGCGATTCACGTTACTCGTTCCTGCTGGAGTCAGTCGAAGGCGGCGAACGCATCGCACGCTACTCATTTCTTGGCGCCGATCCGGAAATGGTCGTCCGTGGCAAAGGATTTCAAACGTTTGTCGAGCGCAACGGCGAGACTGAGTCGTTTCCGATTGTCGCAACCGAATGGGTGCGCGACTACTTTCGCCAGCGCTCACTCGCGCGACGCCCCGGACTCGTGCCGTTCGCAGGCGGGGCTGTTGGTTACGTCGGCTACGATGCGGCGCAGTGGTTTGAACCCGCCTTGCGCGACGATCAAACCCAGCCGCTCGATGGTCCAACAGACGCTTTGTGGATGTTTTACCGCACGGTGATCGCTTTTGACCGCGTAAAGCAGCGGCTGGAGATCGTTTCGATCGTGCTGACCGAAGAAGCTCATGGAAGTCACGACCGTTTGCGACAACTTTACGACGACGCGGTGGCCCGCACACTCGCCGTCGAGAAAGCGATCTTCGAAGGCGACCCGCCTCCCGCGCGACCGCCAATCTGCAGCCAGACTTCGAAAAACATTTCCTTGCAGTCCAACTGGCCGAGGCTGGATTTTGAAGACGGCGTGCGCCGCGTCAAAGACTACATTGCCGCAGGCGATTGTTATCAGGTCGTTTTGTCGCAGCGTTTCTCTGCGCAGTTCACCGGCGAGGCCTTGCAGATCTATCGCGCGTTTCGCGCCATCAACCCTTCGCCGTACATGTTCTTTTTGCGGGCCGGCGAGGAGACGGTGATCGGCGCGTCGCCCGAGATGCTCGTGCGTTGTCATGGCCAGCGACTCGATTACCGGCCAATAGCCGGCACGCGCAAACGCGGTGCGACTGAGACCGAAGACTGGATGTTGAGTGAAGACCTGAAAACTGACGAGAAAGAAGTGGCTGAGCACATGATGCTCGTCGATCTGGGTCGCAACGATCTCGGGCGCGTCTCGGACTACGGCTCAGTCAAAGTCGAGAATCTGATGACTGTCGAACGTTATTCACACGTACAGCACCTGGAGACGAGTCTGCGTTCGCGTTTGCGCGATGGTCTGGATCGTTTCGATGCGCTCGCGTCGTGTTTTCCAGCCGGCACCGTGACGGGTGCGCCGAAGATTCGTGCGATGGAGATCATTCGCGAGCTGGAACCGGATCGACGCGGCATCTATGCCGGATCTGTTTTATACCTCGACTACGCGGACAATCTCGATTCGTGCATCGCGATTCGCACGATCGTCTTGCGCGACGGGCAGGCGATGGTCCAGGCGGGCGCGGGCATCGTCGCGGATTCCATTCCCGAACATGAATACGCGGAAACTGTAAACAAGGCGCGCGCGATGTTTCGCGCAATCGAAATGGCGGAGCGAGGTTTGTGATTTTACTAATTTCGTTTTTATCCGTGTTTACTTGTCTCTCGCTTCAGGAGCTTCCGAAGAAAGCCAACGCTCGTTCTGTCACGCCTTCAGTCGAGGCTACAGATCCGTTCGACAGCGCTTCAGTCGAGAAGATGGCGAGTCAATGCGTGACACTGGAAACAGAACTAGGTGCGATCGAGATCGGGCTGATGCCGGAAGTCGCACCAGAGGCAGTGCGAAACTTTCTGAACCTCTCCGCCACCGGTGCTTTCGATAGCACGACGTTCAGTCGCGTAGTGAAAGGCTTTGTTATCCAGGGCGGGGATCTTCAGACAAGCCAGAAATGGAGTGCAGAGCTTGCCAAACGGATGATGCACCGGCTGCCGGACGAACCGGGCCTCGTCAAACACGTCCGAGGCATCGTTTCGATGGCCCGCACCGACGAGCCAAACAGCGCCACCACCCACTTCTTCATTCTGGTTGGGCCAGCTCCGCATCTCGACAGCAACTTTTCCGCGTTTGGGACAGTGATGAAGGGAATGGAAGTGGTCGATGCGATTAACCAGGCGCCGGCAAATGGTGAGAAACCGGACAAGCCGGTGAAAATTGTTCGTGCCAGTGTAGCCGCATGCAAAAGATAACTCTTTGCTGTCTCATCTCCGTTGTTCTCCTGAGCCTCGCAGGCTGCGTTAACTCTGCGTCCCATGAGGCAGCGCCCGAGTCAGCGCAGCGCTTGCTCAAGTTGCGTGGTTATGACTTTGACGAGAAGAGTTTCTTTGCAGCCGCACAGGCGCGCGACATGATGGCCCTGAACGCTTTCTTTGACGCGGGCATGAATCCAAACGTACAGGATCGCGACGGCCGGACGGTTTTGATCTCCGCGGCCGCGCGCGGAGATCTCGAACTGGTCAATGCCCTGCTGTCTCGCGGTGTCGATCTCAACATCAAAGACAAACGCGGCTACACAGCGCTGAGTCACGCCCTCGAAGCGATGTATGAAGACGTGGTGGAGGCGTTGTTGAATCGTCCCGAACTGGATCCGAACTGCCGCGGCTTGAATGGCCGCCCGGCGCTGTTCGCTTACGTCTGGCGTGATAACAAAGACCGCGTCGAAAAGTTGCTGGCCCACGGTGCGGACGTGAACGCGCAGGACACTGACGGCGACACAGCGTTGCACGGCGCTGCCGAGAACGGCAACGTTGAAATAATCAAAATGCTTTTGGACAAGGGCGCGAATCCCAACGCAAGAAACAAGCAAGGCGGTACACCGCTGATGTGGGCGGCGGTTTACGGCTACCCTGAAGCAGTCCGTCTGCTGTTAAGTCGGGGCGCGGATGCGTCGTTGAAAGATAACGACGGGATTACTGCGGCCGAATGGGCGGTGCGCAACAAGCGTGACAACGTCGTACAGGTTTTGCGAGGCAAGCGTTGATGCTGCTCGTTATCGATAACTACGATTCGTTTACTTACAACCTCGTGCAGTATCTCGGCGAGCTGGGCGAGAGAGTGGAAGTGCGTCGCAACGATCGGGTCACGGTTCGCGAAATAGAAACTGTGCTGCGCCCGGAACGAATTGTTATCTCGCCTGGACCGGGCACGCCAGACAACGCTGGCATCACGCTCGAGGTGATCGAACGCTTCGCGGGAAAAGTTCCGTTGCTCGGCGTTTGCCTTGGTCATCAGGCGATTGGACAAGCATTCGGCGGACGCGTTATCCGCGCGCCGGAGTTGATGCACGGCAAGGCGTCGGAAGTCATTCACGACGGCAAGACGATCTTTGCCGGATTGAGCGATCGCTTTCAGGCCGGGCGCTATCACTCGCTGATTGTTGAGAAAGAGTCGCTGCCGTCGTGTCTCGAAGTGTCGGCGCGCACCGCCGGCGACGTGATCATGGGATTGCGTCATCGCGAGCTGAAAGTCGAGGGCGTGCAGTTTCATCCGGAATCGATTCTGACTTCCGAAGGCAAACAACTGTTGGCGAACTTTTTGAAGCTGTAGGTCCTCGCCGTCGCATGGCCCATCAGTTAACAGAATTCATCGCGCGTCTGGTTCGGCGTGAGGATCTGAATCGCGACGAGGCTGAACAACTGCTCGAGTCGTTGCTCGACGCGGAGGCTACTGACGCGCAGATTGCCGCAGCCTTGGTGGCCCTCGCCGCGAAAGGAGAAACGGTTGAAGAGCTGACCGGCATGGCGACGGGTCTGCGCGCACGTGCAGTTCGCGTCGAGGCGAAACATTCGTGTTTCATCGACACCGCCGGGACAGGATCGAGTCGTGCAAAGACTTTCAATATTTCGACCGCGGCTGCGTTTGTAATTGCCGGCGCTGGTTTGCCGGTAGCGAAACACGGCAATCGCGCGGCGAGCAGCAAGTCAGGCAGCGCGGATCTGTTGACGGCTTTGGGCGTAAATATTTCCGCGATTCCGTCGGCGTCGGAGAACGCGCTCAACGAGATTGGCATCTGCTTTATGTTCGCGCCGCTGTATCACGGCGCGACCGCGCGTGTGGCGGGTATTCGCCGCCAGCTCGGGATTCACACGACGTTCAATTTGCTTGGACCATTGAGTAATCCCGCGGGAGCGCCGCGGCAGATTATCGGCGTTTGGCGAAGAGATTTGGCTGAGCGTCTGGCGCGCGTGCTGGCCGCGCTGGGGACGGAACATGCGTGGGTGGTGCACGGAGAAGATGGACTAGACGAGATCACGCTGGCCGGAAAGACATACGTCGCCGAAGCGCGTCGCGGTGAAGTGAAGACATTTGAGATTGCGCCGCAGGATTTCGGTTTCGATGCTGGCCGGCTCGATCACTTGCGTGGCGGTGACACTGAGGCCAACGCGGCGATCGTGCGTGCAGTGCTGGAAGGGAAGCGTGACGATGAGGCGCGCGCGCTTGTGATTATGAATGCGGCGGCCGCGTTGATGCTGGGTGGAGTCGCAGACGATCTGCGTGATGGCACAAGGCGAGCGGCCGAGGCCATTGATAGCGGCGCGGCGCTGGCGAAGTTGGAACACTTGATCAGAGCCACGAACTAGAATCGCTTCATGGACGTCCTGGCGGAAATCATCAGCAAGAAGCGTGAACGCGTTGAAGAGTCGAAGCGCACGGTGCCGCTCGAGCGGGTGCGCAGTGATGCGTTTGTGAAACGCCACGTTTCAACGCCGCATGCGTTGCGGCGAGCGTTGCAAGCTGATGGCATCAATGTCATCGCGGAGTTCAAGCGGCGATCTCCTTCGAAAGGTCTAATCCGCGCGGACGCTGATCTTGCGTGGTTAGTACAGAGCTATGAACGAGGCGGCGCGGCGGCCATCTCGGTGCTGACCGAAGAGGATTACTTCGACGGTTCATTGGACGATCTGCGCGCGGTAAAACAGGCAGTAGATTTACCGGTGCTGCGCAAGGATTTTGTCTTTGATGAGTATCAGGTTTATGAGTCGGCAGCAGCCGGTGCGGATGCGCTGCTGTTGATTGTGGCAGCGCTTGATGATGGTCAGCTTGCGGCGCTGCGACGATTGGCCGAAGACGAGTTAGGGATGGATGCCCTCGTCGAGGTGCACGACGCGCACGAGATGGATCGTGCGGTGAAGTGTGGCGCCAGGATAATCGGAGTCAATAATCGGAACTTGAGGACGTTTGAAGTATCGCTGGAGACGTCTGTGCAACTCGTGCCTCTCGCGCCTGGCGAGGCGTTGCTGGTGAGTGAGAGTGGATTGAACGAACCGGGCGATTTGCAGCGGCTGAGGGAACACGGATTTCACGGATTCTTGATTGGTGAGTCGTTGATGCGCGCTTACCGGCCTGCCCGAAAGCTCAGGGAGCTCAGGTCGGGAATCGCGGATCAGGTCTTCGTAAAGATCTGTGGAATTACAAACGTTGCCGATGCATTTGCTGCGATCGAAGCCGGTGCCGATGCTCTGGGTTTCAACTTCTACCCACGCAGTCCTCGCTATGTTTCGCCTGAGAGTGTGCGAGAGATCGTTAATCAGCTTCCGGAGTCAATTCTTAACGTCGGTGTGTTCGTGAACGAAGACTTGCCGTCTCTCCTGCGCATCGCCGAAGAGTCAGGAATCTCGGCGATACAGTTGCACGGAGACGAGTCGCCGGAATACTGTCGAGAACTGGATGGCTACTATCTGATCAAGGCGTTTGGTGCGGCGAAAGATTTCGAGCCGCAGCAGGCTGCTGACTATGAATACGACGTAGAGGCGATCATGCTCGATGCGAAAGACGATGCGCTTCGCGGTGGAACCGGACGCGTATTCGACTGGTCCATTGCTGAACGTGTTGAGCGATTGATACCGGAACTCTTTCTGGCGGGAGGCCTGTCGCCCGAGAACGTGGCGGAAGCAGTCAAGACGGTGCGGCCTTATGCCGTCGATGCGTGCAGTTCTTTGGAGGAAACGCCCGGAAAAAAGAACCACGAACGCGTGCGCGCGTTTGTGAAAGCGGCTCGCAGCATTACGCCTTGACGCTGACTGACACTCGTGGAGTATTCTAAACCTTGCCCCTTGACGTAAAACTACCAGAACGTCCTCCCCGAACAAGTTTGTTTGATTTGTTGGCCTCTCCGGGCCTGACTATGAGTGCGCGGACTGAAAAACGAAATATCAGCAAATCGACGGACCGTTCGCGCGGCCGCGTGTTGCTGATCGCTGACGATGATCAGACTCGCTTTGTCGAAGCAGTGACTACGCGCGGCATCAACGTCGTGGGCGTGGCAAACGGCGCCGCCGCCTTGGTGTCATTGCAACGGTCGCGTCCGCATCTCGTGGTGGCAAATCCTGCCGCGCGCGGCTTGCGAGTCAGAGAACTAGCGAAGACTTTGGCCCAGTCGGACGATGGCGTGCCCTTCGTGCTGGCCGGGACGCATCCCGCGACGGTTGAGATCCGTCACGCGGCTCTGCTCGAAGGTGCTTTCGATTATTTTGAGTTGCCGCTGGAGTTTGATCTGTTGATTGAGCGGACGCAGCAGTTGGTATTGCTGCGGCAAACGATCGATCGCTTGCGGGCTGATGCGGACCTCGATTCGTTGACGGGCCTGGCCAATCGACGTCGTTTTCGCGTTGCACTTGCGAGAGAAGTGGAGCGGTGGCGGCGTTATCGCGTTCCTTGTGCGTTGTTGATGCTGGACATCGATCACCTGAAGCGCATCAACGATCAGTTTGGCCATCCCGCCGGTGACGCTGTGATTCGACAGATCGCGCAAACGTTGAAGGAGGTTTCGCGCGACAACGATACGGCTGCGCGTCTCGGTGGTGAAGAGTTTGCGCTGCTACTTGCCGGGATTGATTTGCAGAAGGCTGCGGCAGCCGCGGAACGTCTGCGCGTTGTGCTAAGTGGCAGAGGTGTTGAGGGTGTGGGCACGGTGACGGTGAGCATGGGCGCTGCTGCTTGTCCGGAAAATGCGACTTCGGAACGGACGTTATATTCGGCGAGCGACAGCGCGCTTTACGTTTCGAAGAACTCCGGCCGGGATCGCGTTTCCGTCGCGCCACCACTTCAGGAAAAACTACCCGGCGTTTGAGATCTCCGGTTTTCCGATCTGCGATCTCCGATCTCAGATCCTGGATTCTTACGATGCAACCTGATTCATTGGGCCACTGGGGCAAGTACGGCGGGCGCTTCGTTCCCGAAACCCTGATGGCGCCGCTTGAGGAATTGACGGAAGCGTACCTGGCGAGCCGCGACGACTCCTTGTTTCAGCAGGAACTTCAGGAGTTGCTCCAGCACTACGCCGGACGTCCCACTCCGCTCTTTCACGCCGCGCGTCTCACGGAATACAGCGGCGGCGCGAGGATCTATCTGAAGCGCGAAGATCTGCTGCACACCGGCGCGCACAAAATCAATAACACGCTGGGCCAGGTGCTGCTCGCGCGCCGCATGAACAAGCAACGCATCATCGCTGAAACAGGCGCCGGTCAGCACGGCGTTGCGACCGCGACAGTCTGCGCCTTGTTTGGTCTCGATTGCGTGGTTTACATGGGCGCTGAAGACATGCGGCGCCAGGCGTTGAACGTGTTTCGGATGCAGTTGCTGGGCGCGGAAGTGCGTGCAGTCGACGCGGGCTCGCGCACGTTGAAAGACGCAATCAACGAAGCATTGCGCGACTGGGTGACGAACGTAGCCGACACCTATTACCTGCTCGGGAGTGCGCTTGGTCCACATCCATATCCGCTGATGGTGCGCGACTTTCAAAGTGTCATCGGGCGGGAGGCGCGTGCTCAGATCCTCGAACAGGAAGGCCGTTTGCCGGATGTGCTCGTAGCGTGTGTTGGCGGTGGCTCGAATTCGATTGGTCTTTTTCATCCTTTTCTCGGTGACGAGATGGTCACGATGATCGGAGTTGAGGCAGGCGGCAGCGGCAACGAGTTGGGCCAGCACGCGGCGCGCTTCAACACGGCCGGCGGCGGCCGTCCCGGCGTGTTACAAGGCACGATGAGTTACGTGTTGCAGGACGACAACGGCCAGGTGGCGGCGACGCATTCGGTGTCTGCCGGTCTGGACTACCCGTCGATCGGCCCGGAGCATGCGTTTCTGCACGACTCGGGCCGCGTGGAGTACACCTCGGTTTCGGACGCGGAAGCGCTCGATGCGTTTCAACTTCTTTCCCGGCTTGAGGGGATCATCCCTGCACTTGAGTCAGCTCATGCGGTGGCTTATGGGCTTAAAGTGGCGCGTGAGATGTCGCGCGATCAGCTCGTCGTCGTGAATCTTTCCGGGCGCGGCGACAAGGACATAAATTCCGTACGCGAACAGTTGGAGTCGTAAACGTTTGGGACGTATCGAAGAGGCTTTCAACCAACTGAAACGTGAGGGCAGGAAAGGGTTCATTCCGTTCATCACGGCGGGAGATCCGGATCTTGGAACTACGGCTGAGCTGTTGATCGAGTTGTCGCAGGCGGGTGCGACAGTCATCGAGTTGGGTGTGCCGTTCAGCGATCCGATGGCTGACGGGCCCGTCATTCAGCGAGCGTCGGAGCGGGCTCTCAAGAATAATCCTGCCTTAAACAACATCCTTGAAGTCGTACACACCGCGCGAAAGCAGACACAAACACCAGTCATTCTCTTCAGTTATTTCAACCCACTGCTGCAGTTTGGCATTAACCGACTTGCCGCGGAAGCAAGGGCGGCGGGCGTTGATGGTGTGTTGGTTACGGATCTGAGTCCAGAGGAAGCGGGTGAGTTTGACGGTGAACTTCGCGCTCATGATCTGGATATGATCTTTCTCATCGCGCCCACGTCGACCGATCAACGTCTGAACCTGGTGGCGCAGCACGCACGCGGTTTTATTTACGCGGTCTCGCGTGCTGGTGTTACCGGTGTGCGGACGAAGGTCAGCGCTGAAGCTGAAAAACTGGTGAACCGGATGCGCAAGTTTTCGTCGCTGCCGGTCGCCGTCGGTTTTGGCATTTCCAACGTCGAGCAGGCGCGGGACGTGCAGCGTTATGCTGATGCCGTGGTGGTCGGATCCGCGATCGTCGCGGAGATGGAACGACTACAAGGAAGTCCGGATTTAGCAAAAAAGATCGGCGAGTTTGCGAGGAGTCTTACTCCAGCACCATGAGTTCAACAATCAACCCAGGCACACCAGTTCTGATCGTGCTACACAGTCCGCGCGAGAAGTGTTGGGGCATACTCGACGAAATCAACGCGGCTGGAGTATTCTTGCGCGGACTCGACTTGAACGCGTTTGACGAGTGGATTCGCTGCGTCAATCATCACGAGCTTTTCATCGGTTTGGGTTCGATGTTCTTTCCGATGTGGCGGGTCGAACGTGTAGTGAAGGATGAATCAGCGGGTGGTGTGAAGTCGCTTCGCGAACAAGCCGAGCAGCGGACGGGTTTGAGTCTTGCTGAGTTGATGAACGCGGACGATGGTCCACTAGTTTGACAATCTTCTCTGTGCATCTCTGTGTCCTCTGTGTCTCTGTGGTTTTCGTTGTGTAGTGCTCAGGAACCACAGAGACACAGAGGACACAGAGATGCACAGAGGGGCGCGCGCTTCCTCACGGACGAACGGCGCAGAGAGGGCTGCGACGGTGCGCGGTAAGTCGGTTTTCCGAAACCTCACCCTCTGGAAAAAGTTCTGTTGCAAGCGTGAAACACTGTTCCATTCTCGCTCTTGTTGTGCTATGCTCTCCGCTCACTGGCGAGCTTTTGGCCGATACGACTGCGAGAAGAGGAGCGGAAGAAAGAGATGTATGCCATGGCTGATGACCGGATGACTGGAGATCGCGGCAAGGCAGTTGAGGCCGCACTAGCAAACATTGAAAAGAAGTTTGGCAAGGGTTCGATTATGCGCCTGGGCGAGCGCGACGTGTCCGACGTACCTGCAATCTCGACCACTTCACTCAGTCTTGATGCTGCGGTTGGTGTGGGCGGCGTACCGCGCGGACGAATCGTGGAAATCTATGGGCCTGAGAGTTCAGGTAAAACCACGCTCGCTCTTCACATCGTGGCGGAGGCGCAGAAAGCCGGCGGAGTCGCGGCTTACATCGATGCGGAACATGCGATGGATGCCGACTACGCGCAAAAGCTCGGCGTCGACATAGACCAGTTACTGATTTCGCAACCAGACTCGGGCGAGCAGGCGCTCGAGATTGCCGAGGCACTGGTTCGTTCCAACGGAGTTGACGTGATCGTGGTGGATTCGGTGGCGGCTTTGGTTCCGCGCGCTGAACTCGACGGCGAAATGGGCGACTCGTTGCCCGGCTTGCAGGCCCGCTTGATGTCGCAGGCGCTGCGCAAACTCACGGCGATTGTTGCGCAGTCAAACACCTGTTTCATTTTCATCAACCAGATTCGCGAAAAGATTGGCGTGATGTTTGGCAATCCGGAGACGACTACCGGTGGCCGCGCGCTCAAGTTCTACTCTTCCTTGCGCCTCGATATTCGCCGTATCGGGGCAATCAAGGACGGCGATCGCGTGGTCGGCAACCGCACGAAAGTGAAAGTGGCGAAGAACAAGGTTGCGCCGCCCTTCCGTGAGTGCGAGTTCGACATCATGTATGGCGAAGGTATTTCGCGTGAAGGCGACCTGCTGGATCTCGCGGTCATTCAACGCGTCGTGGAAAAGAGCGGCGCCTGGTTTTCTTTCAAGGGCGAGCGGCTTGGTCAAGGCCGTGAGAATGCCAAACAGTCCTTGAAAGAACATCCGGAAGTGTTGAAGCGCATCGAACGGGAAGTGAAGGTGAAGGTGGGCCTTCCAGTTCGTGAAGACCCCGAACCATCGACCGCTAAAGCCGCCTCGGCTACGGACAAGAAGTAAAGGTCGGATTAAGTAATTGAGCGCTCGGCGAGGATGATTTATGCTCGCCGAGCGTTCTTGTGCTTCTCGGGTTCTTGCGCCTCTTTGTGCTTCTTGCACCTCTTTGTGGCTTATGTCCTCGATCCTGATAAAAAACGGCACGCTCGTTACGATCGACTCCGCGAACCGAATCATTCGCGGAGATCTCTTGATCGTTCACGGCCGCATCGCCGGGATCGGAAACACGGATGAGACGGCGGACATTGTTGTTGACGCGAGCGAGTGCGCCGTTATTCCCGGCTTTGTTCAGACACACATTCATCTCTGCCAGACACTCTTTCGCGGCGCCGCCGATGACCTCGCGCTGATCGACTGGTTGAAGAAGCGTGTATGGCCCATGGAAGCGGCTCACTCGGCGGCTTCGATCGCCGCTTCCGCTCGTTTAGGCGTTGCCGAACTGATCAAGGGTGGAACAACCTGCGCGCTCACGATGGAGACTGTTCAGCATACCGAAGAGGTTTTCAAAGTCGTCGAGGAGACTGGCTTTCGCGCGACGGTTGGCAAGTGCATGATGGACAAGGGCAATGAGGTGCCCAAGCCTTTGCAGGAGCAGACGGCGCAGTCAATTGCCGAGTCAGTGGAACTTCTCGAGAGTTGGCACGGCAAAGCCGGTGGACGAATCAGGTACTGTTTCGCGCCGCGCTTTGCGATCAGTTGCACTCG
>DASXRE010000171.1:0-3055 GCA_036506775.1 Pyrinomonadaceae bacterium
ATCATCGCCACTGGTGGACCGGGACTCATCTTCGGCAAGTCGACAAATTCAATGGTCTGCACCGGCAGTGCGGTGTCGGCCTGTTATCAGCAGGGCGCGAAGTACGCGAACGGTGAGTTCATCCAGGTCCACCCGACCTCCATTCCGGGTGAAGACAAGCTGCGTTTGATGTCTGAATCAGCGCGCGGCGAAGGCGGACGTGTTTGGGTTCCGCGAAACAAGGGCGACGTGAGGCCGCCGTCGTCGATTCCCGAACGCGAGCGCTGGTACTTCCTGGAAGAAAAATATCCGGCCTACGGCAATCTTGTTCCGCGCGACATCGCGACACGGGAAATCTTTCAAGTCTGTATTGAAGGCATGGGAGTCGGTGGTCAAAATCAGGTCTATCTGGATCTGACGCACATTCCCGCCGAGATACTCGATCGAAAGCTGGGCGCGATTCTCGAAATCTACGAGATGTTTGTCGGCGACGATCCGCGTCACGTGCCAATGCGAATCTTTCCGGGCGTCCATTATTCGATGGGCGGACTCTGGGTTGACTACGATCAGCGAACCAACATTCCCGGCCTGCTCGCTGCCGGCGAGTGCGATTACTCAATTCACGGCGCAAACCGTTTGGGTGCGAACTCCCTGGTGAGTTGTGTTTACGGCGGTTTCATCACGGCGCCTGCGGCTATCGAGTATGTGAAGAACCTCGAGCGAAACGGCGCGGACGGTTCCGGCATTTACGATCGTGAGTTGAAGCTGCAACAGGAGATCAACGACCGTTTGGTCAAGCAAAGCGGTAACGAGAACCAGTATGTGCTCCACCAGGAGATGGGCAAGTGGATGACTGATAATGTCACCGTCGTGCGTTACAACGACAAGCTCAAGGCAACCGACGACAAGTTGCTGGAGTTGATGGATCGCTACAAACGCATCTCGATCAACGATTCAAACCTGTGGGCCACGATGGCGCTGCCACATGCGCGTCACCTCGCTAACATGCTCGAACTCGCGCGCGTGATCACGTTGGGCGCGTTGAATCGCAATGAGTCGCGCGGAGCGCACTTCAAGCCTGAGTTTCCCGATCGTGACGATGAGAACTTCTTGAAGACTACGATTGCGGAGTATTCGGGCGAGGGTCCGGTGTTTTCTTTCGAACCGGTCGATATTTCGTTGATCCAGCCGCGCAAACGCGACTACAGCAAAGGCAAGAAAGAAGCAGCAAAGGTCTAATCATCCGTGCCAACTACCACACCGAAAACCGTCGAGATACACATTCGCCGCCGTAAGGATCCGGATTCGTCGCAGTACTGGGAAGAGTTTGAAATCCCTTACCGGCCGAATCTCAACATCATCTCTTGTCTGATGGAGATTCAGAAGAATCCGGTCAACAAGGCCGGCGAAAGCACGACGCCACCGGTGTGGCACATGAACTGTCTGGAACAGGTGTGCGGCATCTGCACGATGGTCATCAACGGTCGCGCGCGGCAGTCATGTTCCGCGCTCGTCGACAAGCTCGAACAGCCGATCAAACTCGAGCCGATGTCAAAGTTTCCCAACGTTCGCGATCTGATCGTGGACCGCTCGCGAATGTTCGATCACTTGCGGCGCGTACACGCGTGGATCGAACTGGACGGCACTTACGATCTGGGACCCGGCCCGCGCATGGACCAGGACGACGTGCAGGAACGTTACGCCTACTCACGCTGCATGACCTGTGGTTGTTGTCTGGAAGCGTGCCCGCAATATGAAGACGATCATTACATCGGTCCACAGGCAATCGCACAGGTGCGGCTCTTCAACATGCATCCGTCAGGAAAGATGAATCGCGATGAACGGCTGGAAGGGATTATGGGTGACGACGGCATTACCAACTGCGGTAACGCGCAGAACTGCGTGAAGGCCTGTCCGATGAATATCCCGCTGACGCGAGCCATCTACGAGGAGAACCGCGAGACGGTGCTTCACGGCCTCCTCGGCTGGCTCAAAGGCTAAGGTAAGTCGTTGGTTGTCTCCTCTGTGTCCTCTGTGTCTCTGTGGTGTTAAAGGCGTTCAGAATAGTAACCACAGAGGACACAGAGAAAACCGGTTAGATCCCCAAAACATCAACCAACTCCTGCACCGCCGACGCGCTCTTGTGCAGCGCGATCCGCTCTTCGGCAGTCAGGTTGATCTCGATCACCTGCTCCAATCCGCGTGCACCGAGTTTGCACGGCACGCCGACGTACAGCCCGTTGATTCCATACTCACCTTCAAGATAAGCCGCGCACGGAAGAATCTTCTTCTTGTCTTTCAAAATCGACTCTGTCATCTCGACTGCGGCTGCCGACGGCGCGTAGTAAGCGGAACCGGACTTTAACAGGCCGACGATTTCCGCACCGCCGCCAGCGGTGCGTTTTACAATCGCGTCGATCTGGTCCTTTGACAACAGCTCAGTAATGGGAATGCCGGCACAGGTTGAAAAACGAGGCAGCGGGACCATCGTGTCGCCGTGTCCACCCAGCACGAATGCAGTCACGTTTTCAACCGAGACGTCGAGAGCTTCGGCAAGGAAGCAACGCATGCGCGCGGAATCGAGCACGCCTGCCATGCCGATCACGCGATGCTTGGGAAAACCGGATCGCCTCAGGGCCACCTGGCACATCGCGTCGAGTGGATTCGAAACGATAATCAGAATCGTGTTGGGTGAGCGTCTGACAACTTCGTCAACGACTTTCCCGACGATATCGGCGTTGGTCTTCAAAAGATCGTCGCGGCTCATGCCGGGCTTGCGAGCAAGACCGGCGGTGATGATGACGACGTCGGAGTTGTCGGTCTGATCGTAAGTGTTGGCGCCGGTGAGCCGAACGTCAAAGCCTTCGACTGGCGCGGCCTGGGCCAGGTCTAAAGCCTTTCCCTGTGGCACACCTTCAATGATATCCACCAGAACGACGTCGCCGAGTTCTTTTGCTGCCAGCCAGTGAGCCGCAGTTGCGCCGACGTTTCCCGCGCCGACAACGGTGATCTTCTTTCGCGCACCCATACAGATAATTTCCTTTGATTAAGATGTCCGGATTGAAAGAGCGCGAGT
>DASXRE010000172.1:0-4401 GCA_036506775.1 Pyrinomonadaceae bacterium
ACCGCCACGGCTTGTCGATCCACTCCTGCGCGTAATCGATTCCGATCCGTGGTCCTTTGGCGATACGGCGAGGAGAGACGCGCTGAAATTCTTCCAGCCAGACGCGATCGCCCAGCAGATCAGCACTATCCAGCGCGCGATCGATTCCCAGCGCGATGCAGAGTTTGCCCGGGCCGTTCGTGAGATTGTGGTCCGGATGCGAGTGCCGTCGCTCGCGCATGATCTCGATGCCTTCGATCGGCTCCAGCGCTCGAACCAGAATCGCGTGCGGAATGTCGGTCACGTTGCTGACGACATTGAACTGGTAGTACATGCCGTAAACAAAGTAGACGTACGCCACGCCACCTTCGCCGTACATCGTCTCCGTTCTGCGTGTCCGACGCCCGCCGTAGGCGTGTGAAGCGCGGTCTTCCGGACCGCGATACGCCTCCACTTCCACGATCATTCCCGAAACGCGCCGGCCATCTTTCGCCGGTACGACGAGAAGCTTGCCGAGCAGATCGCGAGCAACAGTGAGGACATCGCGACGGGTGTAGAAATCGCGAGACAGCCTGGAGTTTTTCATTGCCGCAGTTTCCACACCATGGCCACGAAAATTATGAGTCCGATCACCACGACCCCGCGGCGTACCCAGCGTTGACCGATGCGCACCGCCATGCTCGCACCGAAATAACCACCAACCAGCGCTCCGCAGGCCATCGCGAGCGCGTCCGGCCACACAACCAGGCCCGCCAGTGAGAAACTCAACACGGCGATACTGTTGATGCAGATGCCCAGAAAATTCTTGATGCCGTTGGCGCGATGCAGTTCATTCAGGCCCAGCAGGCCCATCGCGGCGAGCATCAGGATGCCGTTGCCGGCGCCGAAGTAGCCGCCGTACATCGCAGAGAAAAACTGAAAGACGATCGCGCCGGTCCACCATAGTTTCGTCGGTCGATCGTCAAGCGAGCCAAGCCGCAAGCGCCGGTTGATGACGCCGTTGGACATGAACAGGATCGTTGCGAAGAGAATCAGAAACGGGACCAGATGAGCAAAGACAGGCGAAGGAGTCCAGATCAGTAACCACGCGCCGAGCGCGCCGCCGACGATGCTGGTTAGACCAAGCCGGATAAGTATCGGCGAGCTGTTCTCGAGTTCGCGTCGATAGCCAAAGAGTCCGCCGAACAGACCGGGCCAGAGTGCAACGGTGCTGGTGCCGTTTGCGACTTTGGGATCAAGTCCGAGCCAGATCAGGACGGGAAAAGTGATTAGTGTGCCGCCCCCGGCGATGGAGTTGATGGCGCCGGCGGTGAAGGCGGCGGAGAACATGACAAGCCAGGGGAGCACGCACTCATGTTAAGATCCACTTCGTTCTTACGCCAGCAAAAACTTTTGAGTGAGCTTCTGCCACGGATGATTCAAATTCGACGGACTGGTCTACTTCTGCTTCTCCTGATCGTCATTGCCCCTCCCGTTCTTGCACAAGAACAGATCGATTGGCCGCACTACCAGGACATGGCCGTCGATTTGATGCAGCAGTATCTGCGCATTGACACGTCAAACCCGCCCGGCAACGAGATCGAGACCGCAAGGTTTTTCAAACGCATCTTCGATCAGCACGGCATCGACAACGAGATCTTTGAGTACAAGCCAGGCCGGGCCAACATCATCGCGCGTCTCAAGGGTAACGGTTCGAAGCGGCCGATCATCCTGTTGAGTCACATGGACGTAGTGACGGCTGAGCCGGCTTCGTGGGAAGTCGATCCGTTCTCGGCCGTGATTCGCAACGGCTATATCTACGGGCGTGGCGCGCTGGACATGAAGAATGAAGGTCTGCTTCATCTGATGACGATGATCCTGCTCAAACGAGAAGGACCACCGCTCGCACGCGACGTGATTTTTATCGCCACTGCTGATGAAGAAGTGAACGACGAAGGTTCACTGTGGATGATCGCCAACAAGTCAGACTTGTTCAAGAACGCCGAGTACCTGCTTACCGAGGGCGGCGATAATCTTCTCGAAAACGGCGCGGTGAAGATCGTCGGTGTAGACGTAGCCGAGAAGGCGCCGTTCTGGTTGCGACTAACCGCAACCGGTTTGCCGGGTCATGGCTCGCGACCGGTAGCCGATTCCGCCACCAATCGACTCATCCGCGCGATGTCGCGCATTCTCGACTGGGAGACTCCGATCAAGCTTTTGCCGGCAGTTGAAAAGTATTTCCAGGACATCGCGCCGTTGCAGCCGGAGCCGCTGCGTTCGCAGTTTGCAAAAATTCGCGAATCGTTGAGAGATCCGGCGTTCGCAAAGTCGCTCACGAGCCAGCGCGAGTACAACTTTCTGCTGCGCAACACGATCTCGATCACGATGCTTAGCGGTAGCAAGCAAACAAACGTGATCCCCAACGCAGCGACGTGCAATATCGATGTGCGCTTGTTGCCCGGCGAATCACCGGAAGATTTTCTTAAGGCGCTGACGGCGGTCATCGCCGACCCCACGATCAAGATTGAGAACGTCAACCGGTTCAAACCACCTAACAGTTCTTCCGTCGATACGGAACTGTTTTCACTGATTGCGAGCCGCACGAAGGCAAAGCACCCGGGCGCCGTGATCACGACCAAGATGCTCAGCGGTTATACTGAAGCGCAGCTCTACCGGCAGCTCGGGATTACTGCTTACGGTTGGGCGCCGATTTATACGACCCCTGAGGATGATGAAGGCGTGCATGGCAACAACGAACGCATTTCAGTAAAGAATGTTCGTGAGGGCACGCGCGAGTTCTACGAGGCAGTGAGAGACATCTCCCGTTAGCCCCTGAATCGGAGCGCAGGCGGCTCGCCTGCACGGAGGCGAATCGCACGCCACCGTGAGTTGCAAGCGAGCCGCCTGCGCTCCAAATCCACAATCCTGGATAGGCCCGCTTTATGCCAAAAGATGCTCACGAAATGAGCGAGAATGAGATCCGCTCGCGCATAGTCACGCTTGCGTTTGGCGGCGACGAACGTCTCTTCATTGCCTTCTATCGCAAACTGCAACAAGGACTGCCCGAAGGAACAGGAATCGTTCTGCGCGGCAGTGTTGTCACAAATAAACGTCACGACGACGGCGAGCCGTTTGACTCGCGCGGGAAGGGAACCAGCGATCTCGATGTAACTCTAGTCGGCAGCAAGGTGATGCCGTTGTGGGACTCAGGCGGCTACTACATTCCGGGCCTGCACACTAAACCGTTGCGCGACGAGGATCCGAACATCGCGCCGAGCCTCAATCCGTTGCGTCACGCGTTGCAGGAACTGGTCGGACGCCCGGTGAATTTCCAGGCGACGTCCAGCCTGGTCCTGTACAGCCGCGATATCCTGTTCGGCGAGCGGTACTACGTCGTGGTTCATCCCGCGGAAGATGCATGACCCTGAAGTTGCTCAGTTACAACATCCGCTTCGGGGGAACTGGCCGCCAGCAGGCACTCGCAGAAACAATCAAGGCGGCGGAACCGGATCTGGTTGTCTTTCAGGAAGCGATCTATCCCGACGTGATTGAGCGCCTCGCGCATGCGACGGGTTTTCCGTTCTGGGCCTCACGCCGGCATCACTCGATCGGTTTCATTAGCAAACAGAAAGTTGCGTATCACGAATGGCATTATCCGGCGGGCGCCCGCCATTCGTTTCTTGAGATCGTTCCGGAGAGCGGCGCCACGCGTGTGTTTGGTTTGCACCTGAGCGCAAGGTTTTCTAAGTGGGACGAACGGCGGCGCGCACGCGAAATACGGGCGCTGCTCGAAGGAATCAAACGTCACCAGGACGGTTTTCACGTGCTCGTCGGTGACTTCAACACGCTCGCGCCCGGAGAAGTTCTCGACATCAAGCGGATGCCCACGTGGATCAGGGCGTTGATCTGGATCAGTGGCCGGCAACTGCAACGCGAGACCATTCAGTTGATGCTCGACGCCGGATACAACGACGGCTATCGCACGGTGCACCCGGACGAGAAGGGCTACACGTTTCCGACGTGGGATCCGCGCGTCAGGCTCGATTACGTGTTTGTGCCGCGCGCTTTTCGCGAGCGTTTGCTGAAGTGTGAGGTGATTACTGAGCCGAACGAACGCATCCGCGCTGCTTCGGATCACTGTCCGTTGGTGGCTGTTTTAGCCACCGATTAGCAGAAGCAAGTTTGTGTCTTATTCTCAGCGCTTTCTCTGTGTACCTCTGTGTTCTCTGTGTTGTTGGCCGCTGACCGATTACAAACCACAGAGATACGGAGGACACGGAGATGGCACAGAGAAGAACCTCGAATTAGGACATCTATGAAGTCGCCTTCGTCGTCAAGAACTTTTTGAATAGACTTCGAGCACGACGCCGCAAGGCCCCAGTTGCTCAATGACTAGTTGTTTGCTCTTTGACATGAGACTGTTAGTTTAATCTGCCGCGGTTA
>DASXRE010000173.1:0-2779 GCA_036506775.1 Pyrinomonadaceae bacterium
CCCGGCGGCAATCGGTCCGTATTCACAGGCCATCCGCGCAGGTGGATTCGTCTTCGTCTCCGGTCAGATTCCGATTGATCCGGCGACGGGAGAGTTTGTTACGGGCGGAGTCGGTGATCAGACGGCGCGCGTGTTGAAGAATCTTGCTGCGGTGCTCGAAGCTGCTGGCAGTGGTCTTGATAAGGTGGTGAAAACCACGGTTTTTCTCGCAGACATGAAAGAGTTTGCGCAGATGAACGAGGTTTACGCGACGTTCTTTTCGGGAGCACCGCCGGCGAGAGCGACGGTCGCGGCGGCCGGACTGCCGCGCGACGCGAGAGTTGAAATCGAAGCGGTGGCGTTGGTTTCAGAATGAAAACAACCGGCGCGCAAGCGCGACGCCGGTTGGAGGTTGACAAGTAAATTCGAGGTGGGCCGTCAAGCGGCTTTGGCGACTTTACCGGCCTTGATGCAGGTCGTGCAGACCTTCATCCGGCGAGCGCCACCCTGCGGCATCTGAACGCGAATCGACTGTAGATTTGGATTGAAGCGCCGCGGCGTGCGATTGTTCGCGTGCGAGACGTTGTTGCCAAATTGAGGGCCCTTGCCGCAGACTTCGCAACGTTTAGCCATTTGTTTGTTTCAACCTCCTATTCAGAAAACCAAGTTTTATAACAGAGGGATTTCGAAGTCGTCAAGCAGACGACCCATCGAGGTAGTAATGTGGTTGGGTTGCGGTAATCGTTGGAGTGCGCCGAATTCGTCGGTGCTTTGGCCAAAGCGGTGACAAGTCCCCGCACTCCAAGGTAGCAAAACTGACCTACTACCACTCAGAGAGAATTGCAAAGGAGCAGAGTTAAAGTGCGCAAATTTGTAAAAGTCTTCACTGTGACATGTCTGGTCGTTTTCAGCGTGGTTCTGGCGGGTTGCGCGTCGGGCACGTCTGAAGCGAACCAGAACATGGTGGCCGCGACCGTTAACGGACGCAACATCATGCTGCAAGAGGTCGAGCGCGGCGTGAACCAGCAGGCCGGCGGTAACCCGGCGGCCTTGTCTCAGTTGCAGTTGGCCCAGGCACGCCTCACGGTGCTCAGCAACCTGATCCAGCGTGAAGTGCTGCTTCAGCGTGCGGAGCGAGAGAAGGTGCTTCCGACCGAAACGCAGATTGACGGCGCCATCGCCCAGCAGAGAGAACAGACCGGTATGACGCAGGAAGACTTTGAAAAAAGTTTGAAGGCCCAGAACATGTCGATGGAGACCCTGCGCGAAGAGGCCCGCAAGGAGCTCGCGATCACCGCGTTGCAGGACAAGTACAACGGGAAGATCTCAATCAGCGATCGCGAAGTAGAAGACTTCTACAACAACAACCGGCAACAGTTTGTGAACAAACGTGGCGTGGCGCTGGCGATGATCGTGGTCGACCCGGCCGACAACAGCTCAACCGGAATTGCGGATGATGCGAAGAACGAGGCTGACGCCAAGTTGAAGATCGACAATATCTATCAGCAGTTGCAGGGCAAAGCGGACTTCGCCACCGTCGCGCGCGCCAAGAGCGAAGACATCAACTCGTTGCGGGCCGGCGGCGATATCGGTTTCGCGACTGAAGACGATCTGAAAGCCAACAACTTCCCGCCCGAGCTGATCTCCAGTTTCCTCGGTTCAATGCAGGTGGGCGACTACACTCAGCCGACGTTCTTCAGAGGCAAGTGGTACATCTTCAAACTCGAAGAGAAGCGCTTGCAGACTGAGAATCTGACCCTCGAGAGCCCGGGCGTGCGCCAGCAGATTACTCAGGGACTCACCAACCAGCGCAAGCAGATTCTGAATGCGGCGTTGCTTGAAGTCGCTATCAACGAAGCGCGCATCGTGAACAATCTTGCGGCCAACATGATCAATAACCCGAGCAACCTGGGCCTGCGTCCGGCGGGTGAAGGCGCATCGGGGCAGCAACCGACTGGTCAGGCAGCACCGCCAGCTCCGGCTTCGAGCCCCGCTTCAAGCCCGGCGGCGGCGAGTTCGCCCGTTCCAGTTAAACCGGCAAACTCAAACGCAAATAAATAACACCGTGCAAGTAGTGGATGCTGTTTCGTCTTTCAGAAGTTCATAAGTCCTACGGCACTCAAGACGTGTTACGCGGCACGTCTTTACAGGTAAATCCCGGAGAACACGTCGGACTTGTCGGCCGAAACGGCGCCGGCAAGAGCACGATCTTCCGTCTCGTCCGAAATGACGAGGCGGCAGATCGTGGCGATGTCGTGCGCGCGCGTGGCGTTCGTTTGGGTCTCCTGGACCAGCACGTACATTTCAAGCCTGGCTCGACGGTCCATGAATCGGCGCTGGCTGCGTTTGGCCGTCTCCAGCAGATTGAACATGAGATGCACGAGCTGGAGCATCGCATGGCTGAGGCCGGCGACGATCTCGAAAAGGTCCTCGAACGCTACAGCGATCTGCAACACGAGTTTGAACTGGAAGGCGGCTTCGAATACACGGCGCGCGCGGAAGCGATTCTTCAGGGCCTCGGTTTTGATCGGGAAGTGTGGTCGCTCGAAACCGAAAAGCTTTCCGGTGGGCAACAAAACCGCCTTGGCCTCGCGTGTCTGCTGTTGGCGGCGCCCGATCTCTTACTGCTCGACGAACCCACGAACCATCTCGATGTAAACGCGGTCGAGTGGCTGGAAGAGTTTCTGCAAGCGTACGAGTCGGCTTACGTCATTATCAGTCACGATCGCTACTTTCTCGATCGTTGTTGCCGCCGGATCATCGAACTCGAAAACGGCCGCGCCGCAAACTATCCCGGTAA
>DASXRE010000174.1:0-21003 GCA_036506775.1 Pyrinomonadaceae bacterium
ACAGATCAACGTCGCGAGCACGCAGCTCAGCAATTCGATCCGCGAAAGTACGAAGTTGTGCTTCGGCCAGCCGCATCGTGGCCGCATTATGAGGATACGCGCGAAGAAACAGCAGCAGCTCGTGAAAGTGGATCAGCAACTCTGGATCGCGAAGCCTCTTGCGCGCGAGACGCTCGAGCAGAGTCCGGACTCGTCGCGCCTCCTTCACTCCAAATTGCGTCTTCAGTTTGTCGAGTTGATCAAGCAGGCGGGTCAAACCTCGTTGCTTCAGTCTCAGGCGCGGCGAATGAACTTCGCCGCAATCCAACCGGCCAAAACGAGGCCCGAAAGGATGATCCAGTTGTAGCGATCGCCGTACGTGACACCGGGATAATGATTACTGATCATGATGAAGACAACCGGAACGGCCATAAACGTGTTCTGTTTGGATCGCAACTTTGCTCGCGCGGCGAGTTGCTCGTCAGGTTTGCGTCCTTCATTGAGCGCCGCAATCATGCGGCGTTGCGCCGGCAGGATGTGCATCCAGACGTTCGCGGCCATGATAGTGCCGAAGATCGCACCGAGATGAATGTACGCAGCCCGTCCGCTGAAAACTCGCGTCAGACCGTAGGCCGCAGCCACGATCAAAACATACGCGATCACCGCAAACGCCTTTTCCTGACGGCCTAACGGCGACGCCATCATCACGTCGTACAAAACACCGGCCGCGATGATTATTCCGATTCCCAGCGCCACCGCGGCGCCCACGCTGATATCGTACACGTCGCGATCGATCAACGCGCCGCCGCCAAGATAGAAAATCAGGACCAGCAACGCGAAACCACTGAGCCACGTGATGCCCGCTTCCCAGCGAAACCAGTGCAAGGTTCGCGATGCGAGGTCAGGCACTTTCCGCTTCTCTACAACGTAGAAGCCGCCACTGTGGACCATCCAAATCTGCGCGGCGGCGCCGGTCGCGGCCACGGCTTTTTCTTCTTCACTCAAACGTGCGTCGAGCCAGGTGAAGTAGTAAGTCGTGCCAACCCACATGATGCCGGCAAAGACGTGTGTCCAACGAAAGAACAGGTTGAGCCATTCGTTGAGAGAGGGGTCGAGAGTCATCAGAAGCAGTTTTTTAGCTTCCCCGATAGGTGGAGTAACCGTACGGGCTGATTAGCAGCGGCACGTGATAATGCTGCGACGAGTCGTCGACGTTGAATACAACGATCACTTGCGGATAGAAGCAGGCAAGACTGAGCGATGCGAAATACGGTTCGGTGTCGAATACCAACCGATAAGTTCCGTTCGCCACCGCACGGTCAACCAGAAAGAAAGGTTTCACGCGCCCGTCGTCGTCGGTCCATGCGTGGCTCAGCTCGGTCCATGACTCGTCGGTGTTCTGCATCTCCAGAGAAACAGCCACACCGCTCGCAGGGGCGCCGCGCGACGTGTCGAGTATGTGAGTTGAAATCGTGCTCATGAACCGTCGAGGAGTTTACGCAGTCTCAACTCCGTAATCTCGGCTTGTTCGGCCGCGGCGACCGGCAACTCTGTTGCGGGACCATTCGCCAGGCGCTGTTTCAGCAGCGCCAGTATCTCATCAGACGACTTGCCTGTGGCGCAAACTATGAAAATAAAACCGAATTTCTGTTCGTAATCGTAGTTTAGCGTGGCCAGTTTGCCGATTACTTCGGCTGGCGCGCGATCGATGCTGCGCTGTTCCTGCGCGGACCATTGCTGTGATTGCGCCGCGACCGGGTTCGCGATTTTCTTTTCGCCGATTTTCGGGTGACTCCGAAACGCTTCGAGCCAATCTTCTCGATCGAGTGCCCACCAAATCTCGTTCGCGTGGTTAATCAGCTCTTCCAGACTCGCATACGGCCGGCCTTGTTCGACTGCGTTTGCCCACCGTCTCGAGCCACAACATTTCAACAACTCGTGATAAGCCGCGTCGGGTGCGAGTGAGTTCAACCAGGATACATCGTGAATCGTTTGCATCGGCTCACTCGGCTAGCGTTCCGTAGACGCGCAAACGGCTTACACCGCCGTCCGGAAAAATGTTGAAGCGGAGATGAGATACGACTCCTGCATCGCTTAGTTCCTGATCGAAGTGATGCCGCGTGTGAGCCTGAAGTTTCGTGCGCGGCAGCACGTTGGTCCAACGGACTGATGGGTCCGTCAGATCTTGAGCTACTGCTCCGGTGGCATCGCACGCTTCCAGCGAACAGCTCTCGGGAAAGTTGCCCTTGAAGTACGACGTGTCTACTTCGACATCGCGTATTTGCCCCCGGCGTGCGAGCTTGATGATGGCCCAGTCGTGCCCCGGGCCACGACGGCGTTTTGTTTCCCAGCCATCGCTCATGTCGGCGGCGCGTCCGGGCATGATCAGGTCGTGACGATGACCGAAGAACATGTCGCTGCACGACAGCACGAGGGCTCCATTTTCCGCCGCGGCGAGGTCGATGTAGCCACCGGCCCGTTTAAGACGTTCCCAGTCAGGGACCACTTCGCCAAAAACGCGTAGCCGCGCGACGCCGCCGTCGGGATAGATTCTGAAACGAAGATGTGTGATGCGTTCGTCGTAATTGATCGGAAACGGATTGCGTGAGTCTCCGGCCAGGGGCATTTGCGGCAAGAGCGGCATCCATGCGACGGATTCGTCGAGCAGATCTGCTTCGGTTGGTAAGTCCGGGAGTGTGGCGCCGTCGAGCGAACAGTGTTCGGGATAGTTGCCGCGGAAGTAACTCGTATCAACAACCACTCCGCGGACGACGCCCGGCAGACCGAGCCGGATCACGCACCAGTCGAATCCGGGCGTGCGCCTTCGCCGGCTCTCCCAACCATCCATCCACTTGCCGCGGTCGGTGTATTTCCCTTCGATAAAGATCGGCTCACTCGGTTTGAGCAAATTCTCTTTCGGCGCAAAGAAATCGTCGTTGGCGAAGAGCACCGCCCCGCCAACCTTCTCCGAAGCCAGATCGATTAAATCCGTGAAGTCCATATAGCCGCAAAAAGGCACAAGAGGCACTTGGCTTATAAAGTCAAAATGTATTTCCTGATTTGAAGCTTCGGAGCACCGAAGTTTATTAGCAATCCGTGCTCGATTCGAGCTGCACGAAGATAGCCCAGTAACTGCGCAGTATGTGCCTCAATCAAGGTGCTACAACTTTTTATTTCACAAATCAGTCTTCTACTCACGAACAGGTCGGCCGTTAACAGTCCGAGTGGTGTTCCGTCTTCATCAAACACCTTCATTTGCTGTTGTTGCTCAACAGCGATCCCTTTAAGCCGAAGTCGATGGACGAGCGCGTTCTCATAAATCTTTTCCGTGAAGCCGCTACGCAAATATTTATGAATGTCAAAACTGGTGCTTCGAATTACATCGCAAAGCGCGAGGATGTTACCGCTGTGAGGATCGGTCGCCATTGCTTCTTCCTTTCTTTATTCAATTGTGTTTCCTGTGCCTTTTTGTGGCAAGAACTGTCCCCCATCATATATTTTTCCGCCGCGAAGAAAAGTCTTTTCCACAACACCCATCAACGTTTCCCCATCATACGGCGTAAGCTTGTGACGGTGTTCCAGCGTTTCAGCATCGACAGCAAAAGATCGCTTCGCGTCCCAGATGACAATATCCGCGTCACCGCCCTCCACAATCGCGCCTTTTTGCGACTCAAGTGAAACCTGCCGCGCCGGGTTCGTGCAGAGCCAGTTCGTCAACTCGCGCAACGAAAAGCCACGGCGCTGCGCTTCGGTCCAAACCACCGGCAGCCGCAACTGCAACGATGCAATCCCACCCCACGCGGCCATAAAATCGCCCGTCTCTCGCACTTTCATACTCGCCGGACACGGAGAATGATCCGAGACGATCATATCGATCGTTCCCTCAGCCAAACCCTGCCAGAGCTTTTCGCGATTCTCACTTTCCCGGATCGGCGGACAACATTTGAACTCCGTCGCGCCCGCCGGAATCGTCTCCGCCGCGAAATGAAGATAGTGCGGACACGTCTCGGCCGTAATCTTCACACCATCAGCTTGCGCGTTGCGCAACAGCGGTAACGCATCCGACGAAGACAGATGAACGATGTGGACGCGCGTGTCGAATTCACGGCTCAAACGAATCATCAATTCAACCGCTTCATTCTCCGCCGTGCGCGGCCGCGACTTCAGAAATCCCTCATAATCCGTTTTATCTGTGGCCCTCATCGGCCCGGGCAGCTCAGCGTGCACGATCAACATGGCCCCAAGGCGCGAAAGCTCCGGCATCGCGGCGCGCAGGTCGGCCTCAGTCACATGCGGAAACTCATCCACACCCGACGGCACCAGAAAACATTTGAAACCAACCACACCGGCGGCGAACATCGGCGCCAACTCAGCCGTGTTGCCGGGCACGACGCCGCCCCAGAATCCCACATCGACAAAACAGTGCTCGCGCGCGTCTGCGAGTTTTGCCTCGAAGCCGGCGAGCGTCGTAGTTGGTGGAATCGAATTGAGCGGCATGTCGATGAGCGTTGTTACTCCACCGGCCGCCGCCGCTCGCGTTGCGCTAGGAAATCCTTCCCACTCGGCGCGTCCCGGAGAGTTGATATGGACGTGGGTGTCGACCAAACCCGGCATCACGACAGCCTCATCGCTTGCGTTGACGATCTCACAACCTTCGACAATCTCATCAAAGCGACGAACCGCAAGAATCTTCTCATCGCGAATGTGAATCGACGCCGGCCCAATCGCATCTGCCGACACGACCGTTCTTCCACGAATGATCAGATCCGCATTTGACATGTTCAGTTAAAAGCTTGGTGGCGGTGGCGGTAGATCCGAGGCCATCTCGCTCGAACTACTGATACCAAATACCTGCTCGTAAGCGATCGCGATTGCGCCATACGAGATCGGAAAAACGAGAAACATTCCGACGTAACAGAGCGCGATACCTAAAATACTCAACACACCGGTGATGAACATCATGCCCAACAGCCGCCAGAAGTTCGCCAGCGCCGCTCTGAAGCTCAACTTGACGGCGTCCAGACCCGCCAGTTTCCGATCAACAATCAGCGGATAAGCAAACGTGAATCCGACCGAGATGAAGATAATCACGACGAACATCGCGAGCCAGAAGAGAACAAACAATCCAAACATGCCGAAGAACGCCGCCGGATTTGGCTCGTCACCCTGCACTGCCACCGACACAATGAAACCGACGTAGAACAAGATATACGCGGGAATGATGATCGCCAGTATCGGAATCACATGCAGCAGCGTGGCGACCACGCTCGGTCCAAAGTAGTCGAATCCTTTGAAGAGTGTGCCAAACTCAACTGGCTCGCGGCGCCGCATTTTGAAGAACGACAGGAAGAGTCCACACATCATTGGACCAACCAGAATGCCAAGCGGTATGGCTGAGCCGATCATCAAGCCAACGGCGCACATACCAACGAACAGCCAGTACTTATCTTTCACGAGTTCCCAAGCGGACTTGACGCAGGCGATCGGTTCGACGACGTTTCGTCGGAAGGCGATTGGAGGGGTGGACATTAAGTTTTTTCCTCAGGTCAGGAGATTCAGGATCTTGCAGTCACGAGAAAGTCGACGAGCAGATTAGCCGCGACGCGCAAACGATAACCGGCAGTGGAGCGCACGTCGTCGATCGGCGCGATCTCGCGCATCAGTGTGTCGCGCGCGAGTTGCATCGTGGTCTCGTCGAGTTCTTTACCACGAATGGAGTCTTCGGTCTGTTTACAACGCAGAACAATCGGAGCGACGCTGCCGAGTGCGATTCTTGTATCCGCCACTCGTCGAGCTTCGACACGCGCAACCGCAGCGAAACAAACTTTGGCAATCGCCTGCGCTTTGCGAGTGCCAACCTTGCGATAGTAGTGCTTCAATGCGGACGTCGTGCGCGGTAAACGAATGCGCGCCAGGAGTTCATCGGGACGCATATTCATCTGCTTGTAGCCGGTGTGAAAGCTGTCGTACGACAGCCATCGCGAGCCCGCAGTCGACACGAGCTCGATCTCTGCGCCGTACGCGAGCAGCGCGGGTGGCGAATCAGCAGCAGGCGAAGCGTTCACGATGTTGCCGCCCAGCGTGCCACGGTTCTGAATGGCGAGCCCGCCCGTTTCACTCGCAGCCTGACAAAGCATCGGAAACTCGCGCTGCAAGACTTCATTCGCCTGGATTTCGGTGTACGTCGTCAAAGCGCCGAGCGTTACCTGCTTGTCAGCTATTTCAATTCCACGCAATTCACGAAGCGGCCAGATGTTGACGTAGTTGCGATGCGGCAGCTTGCCGGACTCGAACAGGACCATCAGGTCCGTGCCACCGGCGAAAGGCTTCCACGTTCCCGGTTCCTTGCTGATCAGCGTGAGCGCCTCAGCTAGTGAGGCAGGTGTCGTTAGTTGATAGCTGGGAACGTAGGCTCTCATTTCACTTCTGGCAAGCACGCACAACCGATTCGAAGATCTTTATGTACCCGGTGCACCGACACAGATTACCAGCCAGACCGTTGCGAATGTCGGCTTCGGTGGGCTGAGGATTGCGTTCGAGCAGATCGACGGCTGCGAGAATCATCCCGGGAGTGCAAATACCACATTGCGCGCCGCCATGTTCGATGAATGCCTGTTGCACCGCGTGAAGTTGTTCGCCATCGGCGACTCCTTCAATCGTCGTGATCTCAGCGCCGTCAGCCTGGGCCACCGGCACGAGACAGGAGTTTACGATTTGACCATCAAGAATTACGGTGCACGCGCCACACTCGCCCTCGCCACATCCTTCCTTCGTGCCGGTCAAGCGCAACTCTTCACGCAGCACGTCGAGCAATCGAGACATGGGGAAAACGTCGAGCTTGTGTGACTCGCCGTTCACCTTAAACTCGATCGCGGTTTTGGTGACCATTCAGTTTATGTGCAGGGCTTTTCCAAGCGAAGGATCGCGGCGCACGCGCCAGATCTTTGAATCGAGATAGTAGTGGATAAACGCGTAGCCCCAGAGAAACGAGACGCCGAGTTGAATCGCGAGCGGCTGCTCAACACCGGCTGCGGCATTCTGTAGACCAAGATAGCCCAGCATCTGGCGCGGGCCCTGATAAATGATGCCGAAGATGATTCCGAATGCGATGTAGTAAAGAAGACGGCGGCTGATTAATTCGGCGGCGCCAAACTTCTCGCGCTGGTTTGTGTACTTCTGATTGTGAAACCAGATCAAGCGGTGATACTGAAGGTTATGATAGATCGTCAGAATTGCCACGATGGCGATCGGCTTGTGCGGCATTGGAGTCAACAGCACGATCCAGTGCATCGGGATCGCCGCGGCAAGCAGCAGGTACTTCGGCACGTTCAGTGGCTCGCCCGTGATTGCGCGCTGTATTTGCCGGCCCACCCAGACGATGAACAGGAGAATCGTGCCCGCGAGTAGAAGCCTGGAAAAACCACTCACGCCGCTGCGCAACACTGCCGGCACGCGCGCCATCGCTTCCGGATCGCGTGCGATAAACTCAACAAACGGATAGTTGAACGCAAAAAGCAGCAGCGAACGATCGAGCGCGTTATCAACGCGCGCGAGATCGCCGTTCTTCTTTTTGTAGAGCACCATGAAGCCATAGTGCTGCTTCACGAGATGGTAGTAGGCCCACAACGCCGCCACAAAGAAGAACAGAAAGCCTGCGCCCGCGAGCACCATGAGTGGTCCGATTGCGAAGAACAGCAGCGATCCCCAAAGGAGCCGGCCGCGATTCTGTCGTTCACTGCGATCGAAGTAAGTGCGAGAGAAAGTTCCGAAGACGTGTGGCGCGTCGATCAGGACGGCCCAGAGTGCCACCATCGGCAGCAGCGATACGATGCCGCTGACGTAAAGAAACAGTAGCAGATAGCTCGAGACCACCGAGCCGATGAACCAGATCAGGTCGTCGCGCGCATCGATGATCCAGCGCAACGAAATTGCATTTGCGAGAGGTTTGGCGATGGTTTCGGCGGTGGCAGCCATGGTGAACTTTCGTTTCGGGCTCGCGGCATTCTATCATCGGACGCGGGAATGTTCAGAGCATTCCCACAACCAGGTAGTGTACTGACGTTAGTTTCTTCTCTGTGCAATCTCGGTGTTCTCTGTGCCTCTATGGTAGTTTTTGACGAAGTGAACCACAGAGAGACAGAGAGCACCGAGACGGCACAGAGAGAGCCGCCGCAGGACACCACCCACAACTATGACCAAACAACTCTTTCAAGCTCATCCATGGCATGGTGTGAGCCCCGGACCGAGAACTCCCGAATCAGTCCACGCTTACATTGAGATCGTCCCGACCGACGCGGTGAAGTATGAACTGGACAAGACGTCGGGCCACTTGCGCGTTGATCGTCCGCAACGCTTTTCGTCGATGTGTCCGACGCTTTACGGCTTCATTCCGCAGACGTATTGCGGCCGCGAGGTGGCCGAACTGTGCGAACAGCGCACCGGGATAAAGGACATCGAAGGCGACAAGGATCCGATGGATATCTGCGTTTTATCGGAGAAGACGTTTGCGCACGGCAGTTTCTTTTTGCGCGCGCGTCCGATTGGTGGGTTGCGAATGCTCGACGGGCGGCAGGCTGACGACAAGATTATTGCCGTGCTCGAAGACGATCTCGTGTACGGAGGGATTATCGAAGTCGCGGACGTGGCGCAGGGACTAATCGATCGGTTGAAGCACTACTTTCTGAGTTACAAACAATTGCCGGGTGAGCAGCCGAAGAAGGTCGAGATCACGCACGTTTACGATCGAACCGAGGCGCTGGACGTGATCACTCGAAGCCTCCGCGATTACAAAAACGAAATTAACAACGGCGGCTAAGGTGTTCCTCGATCCCGCAGCGGGGGCACATCAAACCGCTGCGGGATTCGTCTGTCCATTTGGCGAGCGCCAATGGCTGTGGGTGATGAACGGCGTGGTTATGTCGCTGCTGCTTGCGTTCAGCAGTTTCCGCACTACAGTGTTTACATAACCAGCCGTAACCCAGGTTAAAGAAGTGGGTCGTCTGGTGCATAAGTCTGAGATCTCAAATCTCAGATCTGAGATCGTTACCTCGATTCCATCAAGCGCACAGGCACCGACATTCGTCTGCCGTTTCGCCAGATCTGCACCTGCACGGTTTCGCCAATCTGATGCTTGTCGAGCACGCGGAACAGATCGTCTGAATTGCTGACTTTGTCGTTGTCGATACCAACAATGATATCGCCCAGTTCGTAGTCGCCCATCTCGGTCGGCTGCATGCCGCGCAACCCCGCGGTGGCCGCGCCACTGCCACGTGCGACCTGAATGATCAGCACACCATCGGACACCGGCAGATCAACCTGATTGCGAAACGCTGAAACGTCCCGCGTGCTGATGCCGAGCTTTGGACGCCGCACCTGTCCGTACTTCACAATTTGCGGCACCACTCGTTTCGCAATACCCACAGGAACTGCGAAACCGACGCCCGCTGAACTGCCGGATGGTGAAAGAATCTGCGAGTTGATCCCGATCATGCGTCCATGAGAATCGAGTAGCGGACCACCGGAGTTGCCGGGATTGATCGATGCGTCGGTCTGGATCGCGCCTTCAATCAAACGATTGTTACGGGCGCGGATCGGTCGCTGTAGTCCGCTGATGACGCCCGTCGTCAACGTGCGGTCCAAGCCAAAAGGATTGCCAATGGCCAGCACTTTTTGTCCGACGACGAGTTTTTCGGAATCACCCAGTGGAATCACGGTCAGCGGGCCGGCTGGTTTTTCCGTCAAGCGGATAACTGCCAGATCCGTGTCGGGATCGCCACCAACGACCGTTGCCGGGTAGTCTTTCTTTCCACCCATGCTGACGGAGAGCTGCTGGGCGCCTTCAATCACGTGATAGTTCGTCAGAATATTTCCGTCCTGGTCAAGGATTGAACCCGAGCCGGAGCCTTCTTGCTGTTCAACGAAACCAAAAAAGTCGCGCGCGTAGGAAGTTGAGTGGATGAACACTACGCCCGGACTCAGTGTGCGATAGACCTCGATGTTGTTCTGTTCATCCGTCGTCGTGGAGGGATCGCTGATACCGGCTGGAGTAGTTTCTGAAAACGCAGCTTCAGAAGGCTGAAAGCGATTGTTGATTCGGTCGATCAGTGTGACGATTCCTGCGGCAAACAAGCCTGAGATAAGAGCGATCAATAGAATCTGGCGGGTGGAAAGTCTGTACATAAAACTTCTTCCTTCTCTGAAAAATCGTTTTTGAAGCGATGGCAGCATGGCGCTAGGATGCCTTTTGACGGCGTGCTCGTTGTCGTCTTCAGTTTTGAACTGGGCCAGGGCGACACAACTTTAAAACCAGAATAGCTTCCGCTGCAAGACGCCCGGACACTACCGGCTTTGGATTAGTTTAGGCAAAGAAGGATAGAAAGGCGGATGGCAAGCCGCCGATGTAGGACAGCACGAGCGCAGGTCCGTGCCAACCGAGCGCCAAACAGCCTGTCGCCGCGTGTACTATCATCAACCCGAGGTAAACGACGAGTGCGGCCGACAAACCGCGCCTGGCAAGCGGTAGATGCGAGCAACGATAGAGAATGATGGCGGCGAAAGCCCCGATGGCCAGCTTGAATCCGAGAAACGACATCTCGCCATGTGCGAGCAGGCGTGCCATCAACGCGTTTCCCTCGGTGGCGATGTTCAGGTGCACCCAAAGCAGTGTGAGTTGAGCGTCAAGCCAGTTCAGACCAAACAACAGCAAGCTTTTGGAGAGTGTGCCCACCGAAACACCTTTGCGCTAACGTTGTTAAACCTCGCCATTTACGCCAGAACCCCCAAAGCCAAGCTTGGGGGTTCCTGACGTCACGGGAGGAACGAGACTCGTTCTTATGCTTTAGTAAGACGCTGAATTATAACTCTATTCCGAAAAGACATGAGCATTTCAATCGGAGAGGCATTGCGGCAAGCAGCACACTCGCTGGACCGCGCGGGCATTGCGGAAGCTCGGCGTGAGGCCGGGTCGCTGCTGTCTTATGTGATCGCGAAAGATCGCACGTTTCTCATCAGTCACGCCGAAGACGCACTCACAGATCGCGAGGTGCGAGAGTTTGCAGAGGCCGTTGAGCGCAGAGCGGCGGGCGAACCCAGCCAATACATCACGGGAGTACAGGATTTCTACGGACGTTCGTTTCACGTGACGCCGGATGTGTTAATTCCGCGGCCGGAAACGGAGTTTCTGGTGGAAGCGGCGCTGCAAGTGATGAACGCGGATGCAGCGGTTTGCGACGTTGGAACTGGTTCGGGATCTATCGCTGTGACGCTGCTTTGCGAACGCGTTGGCGCGCGCGCAACAGCGCTTGATATTTCCGAAGCGGCACTCGAAGTCGCGCGGCAGAACGCCCGCGAACATTCAGTTGAGGAGAGAATCAAGCTCGTCCTTTCAGACTGTTTTGCTGGACTCGATGCAGGTATGCACCGGTTCGACCTGATCGTTTCCAACCCACCTTACGTTTCCGCAGCGATGTTGCCGGGCTTACAGCGCGAGGTCAGAGACTACGAGCCGCAAATCGCTTTAACGCCCGGCGCGGACGGTTTGAGAGTTATCCGCCGTTTGTTCAACGAGGCGCCCGGGTTTCTACGAGCGAACGGCCACCTGATCATGGAAATCGGGTTTGATCAAGGCGAAGCAGTGCGACAGCTCGTAGATGAACGCGTCTGGACTTTGCGAGACATTGTCCCGGATTTGCAAAGCATTCCCCGCACTGTCGTGCTGCAAAGAAAGTGAATTTCCTGCCACAAGATCCAAAAGCGCGGTGTTTACCATCCAGAAGCGAAACGACGAACAAAACCAGATAACCCCAGATGATTGAAGGAGACCGACGTTATGTTGAGGTTTTTGGGACGAAGTGTGCTTGTTGCCGCATTGGTGGCGACCACTGGCATCGCCGGCTTGGCCCAGAAGACGGATAAGGTCAAGATCAAAGACGGCTCATTAACTTGCCGCGACGATCACAATTGGTATGGCGATCGGCTGGTCGGCAATTGTGAAATCAGAGAACAGACCCTCGCTGCGAGTGGCCCGCTTTCAATTGACGGCCGGCAGAACGGCGGCGTTTCCGTGAAAGGTTGGGACCAGAATCAGGTATTGGTGCGTGCTCGCGTGCAAACCGGCGCGCCAACCGAAGCCGAGGCGGCAGATTTAGCCCGGCAAATCAAGATCGAAGTTGGTGGAAACAAGATTTTTGCGAGTGGACCTGAGAGCAGCCGCGATCACCACTGGGACGTGAGTTACGAAGTATTTGTTCCGCGGCGCTCCGATGTCTCGGTTGAGACTCATAACGGTGGCATCGCGATCGCCGACGTGAACGGCAAGGTCGATTTCAACGCGACGAACGGTGGCGTGGTATTGAGGAGAGTCGGCGGCGCGGTTCGCGGCTCGACTACGAATGGCGGCCTGGTGATCGAACTCAGCGGCGATCGTTGGGATGGCGAGACGCTCGACGTGAGCACCACGAACGGTGGCGTGATCATGTCAGTGCCGGAAAACTATTCTGCCCATCTTGAAACCGGAACCGTGAACGGCAGCATCAGCGTCGATTTCCCGGTGACGGTGCAAGGTCGAATCAACAAGGAACTCGCGGTGAATCTCGGCGCCGGTGGCGCCACAGTAAAAGCGATGACCACGAACGGCGGTGTGCGAATCACACGGCGTACTGCAAACGAGTAGAGTTTACGAGCCAGCGGGCGGTGGCGGGTGCGGCAGGAAGCAATTCCTGTCGCACCTTTTTTTAACCACAAAAAGGCACAAGAGCGACAGAACAAAGGAATGTTTGTGCTAATCTGTCGGTCATCGTGGACAAATTTCGTATCGTCGGGGGCCAACCTCTTCACGGTCGGGTATCGATTAGTGGCGCCAAGAACTCTGCCCTGCCTTGCATGGCAGCGGCGTTGCTCACGTCCGAAACTGTCACGCTGCACAACATTCCTTACGTGCGCGACATTATCACGCAGCGACGCTTGCTCGAAGACATCGGCGCGACCGTGCTGACGCCGGAGCTGCGAACACACAAGATCACCGCCTCGCATATTGAAGTTTTTGAGGCGCCGTACGAACTTGTAAAAACGATGCGGGCTTCAGTCCTGGCGCTTGGCCCATTGCTGGCGCGGTTCGGCAAAGCGAAAGTTTCGCTGCCCGGCGGTTGTGCGATCGGCACGCGGCCAATCGATCTGCATTTGAGCGGTTTCGAGAAGTTTGGCGCGCAGGTAAGACTCGAGGCCGGCAACGTCGTTGCTCGCGCGCCCAAGGACGGACGCTTGCGCGCGGCCGATGTTAATTTCAGCAAGGTCACTGTGACTGGTACTGAGAACCTGATGATGGCGGCGACGCTCGCGCTCGGAACGACAACACTTCGCAATGCTGCACGTGAACCGGAGATCGTCGACCTCGCTGACCTTCTGAACAAGATGGGTGCACGCGTGAATGGCGCCGGAACTGACACGATCCAGATCGAAGGAGTGGAATCACTCGGCGGCGCCGAACACACGATCATTCCCGACCGAATCGAAACGGGAACCTTCATCGTTGCGGCAGCCCTCACTGGGGGAGAGCTCGAGATAAAAGACTGCCGCCCGGATCACCTGACCAGCGTTGTTGAAAAGTTGCGTGCTGCGGGCGTGGTGATCCAGGAACTCAACCCGACAACATTAGCCGTGAGTTGTCCCGATGGCCTCGTCGCGGGCAACGTTTCGACTGCGCCCTATCCGCAGTTTCCGACCGACATGCAGGCTCAGTACATGGTCCTGATGACGCAGGCTTGCGGTGGTTCGGAGATCGTCGAAACAGTTTTCGAGAATCGCTTCATGCACGCGTCGGAACTGCAACGCATGGGCGCGCAGATTCACATCGATGGCAGTAGCGCGGTTGTTGATGGGCCGAGACCGCTCACCGGAGCGCGCGTGATCGCGTCGGATCTTCGTGCTTCAGCGTCGCTGGTGCTGGCGGGCTTGATAGCAAACGGCGAGACGCTGATCGATCGTGTTTACCACATCGATCGCGGTTACGAAAAGATTGAAGCAAAGCTGCGCGCCGTGGGCGCTGAGATTGAGCGACTCAGAGCGCCGGTAACGAGTCAGCTTCAGGAAGTGCAGTCAGTCGTCGAGTCGGTTTGAGCTTTTCGACCCTTAAGGAGAAGTGATGTCAAACGAGAGCTGTCTATTTTGCCGGATCGTCGCGGGTACGATCCCGGCGGATTTTGTGTATCAAGATGAACGCTGCGTGGTTATCCGCGACATCAATCCGCAAGCGCCGATGCACGTGCTCGTAATTTCGCGCGATCATCTTGAATCACTCGACGAGGCTGCGCAAAAGGATGAACCGTTGTTAGGCCACCTGCTTCGGGTTGGGGCGCGAGTGGCAAACGAGCAGGGACACGATGAGGCTGGTTATCGCTCGGTAATCAATACGGGCGCCGGCGCCGGGCAGTCAGTCTTTCATCTGCACGTTCACGTGCTTGCCGGGCGCCCGCTGAACTGGCCGCCGGGCTAGACGTTCGGTGCGACCGCACGCACCGCTTCAGAAACACCCGCCTCATACTTCTTGAAGTTCTCGTTGAAACGGCGAGCCAGGTCTTGCGCCTGACGATCGTAAGCTTCCTTGTCGGCCCACGTGTTTCGCGGTTGCAGCACTTCACTCGGCACGTCAGGACACGACACTGGAATTCCCACTCCAAAAATCGGATCCGGCACCACATCCGTCTTTGCCAGCGAGCCGTTGAGAATCGCGCGAATCATTGCGCGCGTGTGCGCAATCCTCATTCGTTGCCCAACGCCGTAAGGGCCACCGCTCCAACCGGTATTTACTAACCAGCACGCCGCCTGGTGACGGGCCATCTGCTTGCCAAGCAGGTCTGCGTAAACGCCCGGATGCAGCACCATGAAAGGCGCGCCAAAACAGGTCGAGAAAGTCGCTTCGGGCTCTTTGATACCTTTCTCGGTGCCCGCCACCTTCGCGGTGTAACCGGAAAGAAAGTGATACATCGCCTGTTCCGGACTCAGCCGTGCAACCGGCGGCAGCACACCAAACGCATCGGCGGTGAGCATGATGATGTTTCGTGGATGGCCCGCGCGTCCTTCGGGCACGATGTTTTCGATACTCGTAAGCGGATACGAAGCACGCGTGTTCTCAGTCTTGCGTGCATCGTCGAGATCGATCTCGCGCGTTGTTTCGTCGTAGACAACGTTTTCCAGCAGCGTTCCAAACATCTTCGTGGTGCGATAGATGTCTGGTTCAGCCTCGGCTGACAGCTTGATCACTTTCGCGTAACAGCCGCCTTCGAAATTGAACACGCCGTTGTCAGACCAACCGTGTTCGTCGTCCCCGATCAAACGTCTCTCGGGATCGGCAGAGAGCGTGGTCTTGCCGGTGCCCGACAGACCAAAGAAGATCGCGACGTCCCCTTCAGCGCCGACGTTGGCGGAGCAGTGCATGCTCATCACGTCACGTTGCGGCAACAGATAGTTCATGATTGTGAACGCACTCTTCTTGGTTTCGCCGGCGTAAGAAGTGCCGCCGATCAAGACGAGCCGCTGACTGAAGTCCATCAGGATGAACGTTGGCGAACGCGTCCCGTCGCGTTGCGGGTCTGCCTGAAAGCTCGGGAAGTTGATGATCGTGAATTCTGGTTTATGAGGCTGGGTTTCACCGTGATTGCTGATGAACATCGTGCGCGCGAAGAGTGAGTGCCACGCGAGTTCGCTGACGACTCGAATCGGGAGCCTGTATTGCGGATCGGCGCCGACGAACGTGTCCTGCACAAACAGATCGCGGCCCTTCGCATGGGCCATCATGCGCTCGTTGAGCGCGTTGAACTTCGCTTGCGGAAAATCCTTGTTGACGTCGCCCCAAAAGACTTTATCTTCACTGCCGGGCTCGCGCACGATCGCCTTGTCTTTGGCGGAGCGTCCGGTGTGTTCACCTGTGTCAACCAGTATCACGCCGTGATTTGAAAGAACACCTTCGTTGCGCCGCGCGATCTCTTCGTAAAGTTGCGGCGTGTTCAGGTTCCAAAAAACGCGAGCGGGCGCTTTGATGCCATACTCGTCCAACTCGACCGAAGTATTCTTGCGGCCCAGGTGTTCAGTGATTCGTTCAGTGCGAATGGAAGCCATTAGTTGTCTCCAATAAAACGGGGAAGTTAACTAACCGTTGTGGGTACAATTGGTCGTTAAGATTCTTCAGTGGCCCGTCGTTGTTGGGCCAATTCCCGCAATGCGTCAGCGAGATCGCGCGCGACGCGTTCGATGCGATCGGCGGCAGTTTGCAACGCCTCGACCTCGTCTGGAGAGCGCTGTGCGACCACAGTCAACGCAGCGTCGACTTGCTCTCGCAAGCGTTTTGCCTCATTTTCGGTTTCTTGTTCTGCGCGGGTTTTTTGTGAAGCTGCGGCCTGCTGGTTCATGCTGGAAGTCGTTTCAAAAAAAATTTTATTAATCGCGAGGTATGCGCGTCGGCGTCAAATTGCGTGGTGCCGCGCCGCTAAACGCTAGCGACGAGTAAGTCTGACATCTGCGAGTGATTCAGGCAAGTGGTCGTTCGAGCTTTTGTCGCATAAGCGAACAAAGTAGCTAATGAATTCGATGATTCACGTGGATGTGAGTGCGAGAAGACCCGCGAAAGACGCGTTTACCACGTCTGAGTGGAGACTGATCCAGCGGCTTGACACGCCAGCGAGAGTGCAACGTTACCTCAGTTCGATGACCTACAATCGCGAGCCTGATGGACCGAGCCTGCGATCGTTTCGAGAGCTGATCAAGTACAAGGAGGCACACTGTCTGGAGAGTGCGGTCGGGGCGGCGGTGATTCTGGAGCAGCATGGTTATCCTCCGTTGCTGCTGGATCTCGAATCACACGACCTTCTGGACCACGTGCTTTTTGTTTTCAAACACAACGGTGGGTGGGGTTCGATTGGTCGTTCGCGCGATATCGGACTTCATGGTCGCAAACCGGTTTTCCGTTCGTTGCGGGATTTGGCGTGGAGTTACTTCGATCCGTTTGTGGATTTCTCAGGAAGGCTGAAGGGTTATGCGGTGACGAGCCTTTACGAACTGGGAGACTACGACTGGCGCTTCTCGCCGCGCAAGATGGTGAAGATCGAAGACCATCTGCGGGCCATTCGACATCAGCAACTCCGTTCATCAGATCAACGATACCAAAAGTTGCTCTCTCGCTTTCATCGCTTCAAGAAGCTCTATCCGGATCGCTCACCGGCTTATTATGACAGCCGCAGCAAGTGGATGTTATAATCCGCAGTACTAGATCCTCATCGGAGTTTTCGCATGGGCTGGCTCACAACATCACCATTAGTCAAGACATACACGCTCGAGGAGTTCTGGGAATTCCCCGATCCGCCAGACCGCTCAAAACTTGAATTAATCGCAGGAGTCCTCTACATGACACCCCCTCCTGGGTATCTTCACGAAAATGCTGTCAGCCGTTTGCTGCGCTTGCTGTCGGACCATCTGACGAAAAGCGGAGACAAAGGCACTCTCTATGTTCCACGCGCCGGGATTTGGCGAACGCCACACACGTGGCTGGAGCCCGATTTGTTTTATGTCTCGGCCGAAACTCAAGCCAAACTCGATCCGAATTACAGAACCACCGCGGACCTTGTCATAGAGGTCATCTCGCCCGGTTCGGCGATTTACGATCGCAACACCAAGGCTGATACTTATGCAGCCTTGGGTATAAAGGAATTGTGGCTGGTGGACGTGACCGCCAAATTGATCGAGCTACGCAATCGAGAAGGCGATCGCTTTGCATCAAGCGTGGCTCTTGAGAGTGAGGATCACCTGACTTCGGTTGTGCTACCGGGATTCAGTGTCAGAGTTGGCGACCTCCTTGCTGACTAGCCGTGGGCGGCTTCGAGGGGTGGGTCGGTGGTGCGTCGTTTGAGGCGTGCGTCGAGGAGCATGTGGATGATCACGGCGGTGATGATGATTGCTCCACCCAGTAAAGCCCACCTTGATGGTTGCTCGCCAATCACAAGAAAGACCCACACCGGATTCAGTACCGGCTCGATGTAGCAGATAATTCCTGCATCCAGCGACCTCACGCCACGCGCCATTGCCACTGTGAACAAGGCGTACGCAATCCCGAGCTGGACCACACCCAGGTAGGCCACACTCAAGAAGTCGTGCCAATTCAGATGCGCAATCGCCGCGAGGCCCCAAGGCGCAGTGAGAATGACCGCGAGGATGTTGCCGTAGATCACCGACGAAGCACGATTAACTTCCCGCGCCTTCGGATGCCGCAATAAAAGAAAATAGAGCGCGAAGCACAACCCGGAAGCGAGCGCCAGGAAGTTGCCAGTAACGTCCTGCGGCCGCAGTTGGCCCACGAAAAACAGAGCCATCCCGCCCACACACACCAGAACCGTAACCAGATCGCGCGGCCGAAACATCTCTTTGTAAAGCAGAGGTTCGAGAATGAGCAGATAAACAGGAGCTGTGTACTGCAAGAAGATCGCATTCGCCGCCGTCGTTTCCTTCGTCGCCATCACGAACAGGATCAGCAGCACCGCGTACAGCACGGACGCGACAGCAGTCACGCGATTCAGCCCAAACCCCTCGTGCCTGGTGACGAGCGCGACCGTGATCGCCGCGAACAACGAACGGCAGAACGAAAGCTCCAGCCCCGAAAGACTGGTCCACTTGATGAACAGCCCACCCGTGCTCCACAACAAAGCAGCGGCAAATACGAACAGGAGAGGCGAAGCGTGCACGCCGCGAGCTCTGCGATCTGGTTCAGGCATGGAGACGACAGTCACGGGGTGCTCACCATAGCATGTTTAGAACAACCGTTGGAGCGAAGTTGACGACGTTCCGTGACCTGTCCTAATGTGTGCGAAGTGAAAGTACGCGACCTCATCCGCGTGATTCAACGGGACGATCGGTATTTGGTTCGGACTCGTGGACTCCATCGCCAATACAAGCATCCGACGAAGCCCGGCGTGGTGACTGTTCCAGGCAAAGCGAGTGAAGACCTGGCTCTTGGGACGTTAAAGAGTATTTTGAAACAGGCAGGATTAAAGCTGTGAAGACGTACCTGATCATCGTCGAAAAAACGAGCACCGGTTATTCAGCCTACTCACCTGATTTGCCGGGTTGCGCTTCAACCGGCCACACGAGAGAAGAGGTTGAGGCGAACATGCGTGAAGCAATTCAGTTCCACATCGAGGGCCTGAAACAAGAAGGATACGAGGTACCCGAGCCAAGCCCTTATTCGTCTTACGTACATGTTGCCGCCTGACGCTTACGACTCGGGCTTCAGGGCTTTCAGGTATTTTCCAAAGACACCGTTCCATGGCGGGATGACGATCGACACGGCGCCGTAGGCTTGCGCCTGACAGGCCAAGCGGATCAGTGGCTTCGGCTCGGACGTGTCGATGTAGCCAAACTCCTTAATCTTCTTTCCTTCACGCGCCGCAACATCGGAAAGCTTTTCGGCGCCACCAAGAACTCCAACCCAACACGTCCCGCACGACGCTGAGCGACACTCAACCGGAATTGGCCCTTCAACTCGACGCGGATCAATCTCACGCCAGTTTTTCGAACGATCATCCGCGGCACCCCACGCGAGATCCTGCACGTGGTTCAAGCGATACTTCGCGGTGTCGTCATTCTCATCGTAAGTGACAGTCCACTTCTTGTTCACTGTCCGCAAAAAACCAAGCATTCCCTGGCTGTCGTCCTTCGCGCGTTCGCGCAGCACTTGCTCGGCAGACTTGTGCGCGTGCTTTCGATCAACCAGCATCTTGCCGGGCGCTTTCTCAAACGCGTCCAGTCCCGCTTGCCGAATCGTCATAAACGCCACGGCCGTGATTCCCACCACGAGCGACTGGTCGACTTTCGCAGCCGCAGCCGCCTTCTGCGCCACGGCCAGAATCTGATCCGAAAGTGGCGAACCCTGATCGGCAAATTCGCGTGCATACTTTTCCGTCTCGCGCTTCACTTCGGGCCAGAAGCGATGACCGTAAAGAAACGTATGCGACGAATCGATCTGATCGCGGAGAAGATAATTGCCCTGTATTAGAAGCTGCTGCGCGAGCTTCTCCGGATCGTTCGCCCGTTGCAGTGCCTGAAAAAGCCCGAGCGGATAAAAAGCAAACCAGATCTGGGTCGCATTGCGGTCGACTTCGTGAATCGACCGCAGCAGCGTGGTCAGCGTGCCCGACCACGCCTCTTCATCATGTTGGTTGAGAAAGTTTTCAAAGGCAGTCATATTTGTCAGAGACTATCACGGAAGGTGCCGGATCTGTGGTAAAGTCCGTGCTAACAACCCCTCCAGGAGGTCTTCAAAATGGATCAGAATAGACCGGAAGTGGCGAAATCCGGGCGCACGTTCGATAGTGCTTACAGCTTCTCATTCAGCATTACTGTCGGCCTCATACTTTTTCTTGCCGGCCTCGTCATCAGCCTGACGTTTGGGCAGAGCGCAACCATCGGGCTAATCTTCGGCATCCCGCTGCTCATTGCCGGCCTCGTCCTGCCCGTTTTCATGATGCGCGACCTTTTTCATCACAACGAAGTTGATGGGGCTTGCCCATTTTGCGGCACCCCGATCAAAACCTCAGACGCCACCATTCGACTCAACTGTCCAGCCTGTAAACGTTTGATCGAAGTGCGGGAGATGTCGCTACATCGCGGCGAGTGACAGTTCTAGTAGCCGACTGAGAGCCAACTGCGGGTCCAGTAATCGCTGAAAGTCAGCGCGAACAGAATTGCCATCCAGAACAACGCCGACGCCACGATCACCCAGATGAGGCGCATGCTGTAACGCACGTGCATGAAGTAGAGCACGACCAGCGTCGCCTTCGCGGTGGCAATCGTCAGCGCGATGATCGTATTTAACTTCCACGGAAAATCGAAAAACGCGGCGAAGACAGTCAGCGTCGTGCCCACCAGCAGCGCCAGAAAGATCGTGACGTAAATTCTGACCGGAACAATGTGTTCGCTCATAACAAACTAGCCGTGCTCAAGGTGTCGACCGAGCAGGTAAAGCAACGGAAACAGAAATATCCAAAC